>PULQ01000120.1 GCA_003552465.1 Dehalococcoidia bacterium | reverse complement strand
TCGACTTCCTGAGAAAGAACGACCTATCCTTTGTCTGCGTCGACGAACCCCAGGGGTTCAAGTCGAGCGTGCCCCCCATCGCCCAGGTAACTTCCGATATAGGCATCGTCCGTTTTCACGGCAGGAACACGGACACCTGGGAGAAGAAAGGCATCGGCCCTGCCGAGCGCTTCAACCACCTCTACACCGAGGACGAACTGCAGCCGTGGGCGGAGAAGATACGCGACCTTGCGAACCGAACAAGCGAAATGCACGTCCTGTTCAACAACTGCTATGAGGACAAGGCCGTGGTCAATGCCCGGCAGATCTCGCTGATGCTCGACACCCTCGCCCGCCCCGAGGCAGCCCGAGAGTAGAATGCACTGGGCGGGCATGTAGGCCGCGCTGTTGTCTGCGCAGCATGGCTTCTGCGATAATCAGGCAGGTAACTCGGGAGCATGCAGAAATGAGGGAGGAAGTATCATGTCAAAGAAGGCAATGCTGATTTCTCTGGTCTGTCTGGTAGTGGCAGGGGCGATAGTGGCAGTGACGCTATCCCAACGTGGAGGGGACCCTGACGTGGCTGAACCACCGAACTCCGAGACCGACATCGATCCTGAACCGGTGCCTCCAGAAGTGATTACAGTTGGCGAGTTCATCTCCACTCTCGTCATCGGCGAGTATGAGAAGGCTATGCGAGGTAGAGAGCCAGCTATAGAGGTAGGTACACCAGTTCGGATCCTGGGAAGGGTGGAGGCTTTCAGGGTTGTCGGCAAGTATCCCAACCTTAGAGGGGAGGTCAATCTGAAACCCTATCACTGCTCGAGGAGGGTGCAGTGCATGTTCGAGGCCGAGGCAGTGGCCCTTCTGCAGGATCTTGAGACCGATATGGATGTGATCATAGAGGGTGAATACGGAGGAATAAAGCGCTTCCCATTCAGCCATGACATCTATCGTGTCGTGGGTTGTTCATCGTTACTCATCGAAAGCACACGAGTCTGGACTGTCTCCGTTGACGAGGAGATGATAGGAGATGCTATGCGCGGCGAAAGACTCGCCCATACACAATCGGGATTCAGGAAAGGAGATATTGTGCGCGTCTACGGCCCCATCTATTCTGCCCAGATCGAGTGGGGCTACATTGAAGGTATGTGGGGCGAAGTAGTTGTGAGCAGGAGATCGGGCTTTGGAACTGCATGCAGATTTGAGGGAGAGCAACTCCGCGCAATCATGGAGCTACCGGAAGGCCAAGAGGTCATCGTCGAAGGCGCATATAGCCACGGAAGTGCCAGCCGAGCATTTCTGACTGACTGCGTGCTCATATATCCGTAGAGAGTAGGTATCTCCGGTCTTGTGTCCCACCCAGCTGGGAGATGCGCCATGCCTGCCTTACTCTAGATTCAGATCCTCTGTACATGTCTGATCCAGTGTACCCATAGAATGCTGCAAAGCCACCTCCAGATGGGACTTATGCTCAAGAAGCACGGGTGAGTGAGGATGTAGCCTCGTCGCCCCAGCTAGTCAGATCAGACTTATCCGGACGGATCTTGTCAGGTCGACGCGGCAGCCTGCCTCGTCAACCAATCCGAGATCAGCTGCAACACCCGTGAGTCGACGGGCTGCCGGGCCTGCTTCTTGTATGTGGATACGGAGGGCTCACCCTCCTCGGCCCTGAGAATGTGCGAGACGTCAGGCACCTCGTGCCACTCGAAGTCCTCCCTAACCAGCTCGGACATGCGCCGCAGGTCCTGCGGGTTGACCTGGATATCCTTCGAGCCCGTTACGGCCAGCACCGGTACACGTATCCTGGGCAGATCTTCCGACGGATCATACGCCATGAACTCCCGCATCCATTTGGCGTTGACCTTCGCTATGATCTGAGTACGATACCAGTCCCTGGAAGAACGCTTGATCTTATCTATCTGCTTCTGCTGGGTCTTGATCACGTCGATGCGCAGGAGCTTGATCAGCCACTTGATCGGCCCACGCATTCCTTTCATAACCTTGCCGGCCTGCCACCTGATTACATCCTCGCCCGGCTGTGCCGTCCCGCTAAGCAATATGATCCCGGCGACACCGGCGCCTTCAGCGGCAAGCCTCGTGGCGATCAGAGCTCCCTCGCTGTGGCCGCACACGAAAGCTCTTCCCAGCAGGATATCCTCCTGTTCCTGAAGGAAACACAGCGCGGAGGAAGCGTCCGAGACGTTGTCGTAGAAGCCGGTCGCCCAGAAGTCTCCCTCGCTTGCCCCGACCCCCCGCTTGTCGTACCTCAGAGTGGCTATGCCGTGCTCCGCCAGGTGGCGGGCTATCTCGGGAAACACGTTGAGCCGAAGGCTCTTGTGGTTTTCGTCTCTATCTACCTGCCCCGACCCGGGGACCAGTAACACCCCGGGGAACGGCCCCTCGCCTGAGGGCACGGCCAGCGTGCCCTCCAATCGCAGGCTCGCAGACGCAAAGCTTGCCTCTCTTTCGACCATCTTCTCACCCTCCTGAGTACCGCTGATCGCCATTCGACTACGGAGCCTGGCTGTTCATCGTGGCAAATAAGAAGGATACAGCCATGCGCTCTGTCCGTCAATGGCTGGAGTTCCGCCCGCCCCCGGGTGCAGTTCTGGCTGAGGTGATTCGCTCTCCCGGCCGGTACGGGTCCGATCCGAAGGTGATAGGCCCGGGTTCGTTTGACCGTCAATCCAGCGGGCTGCTACAGTTCCCGTACAGGTCGCACGCTCACAGGGCTGGAATACCGCGACATAATACTCAACAAGAAGGAGCAGAAAGACGATGAAGCTGACCGTTTTCAATGGTAGCCCCCGTGGAAGAAAGAGCAACAGCCATATCATGATAGAGCCGCTGCTGGAGGGAGCCAGTCAGGCCGGGGCCGAGACGGAGGAGGTGTTCCTAGTCGAGAAGGACATCAAGCAATGCCTGGGCTGCTTCGCCTGCTGGGTCAAAACTCCGGGCATATGCGCGATCAAGGACGACATGGCAACTCTGATTGACCTTCTCCTGGAGTCGGATTACGCGGGCATGGCCACGCCTGTGTACGGAATGTACATGACCGGGCTGCTGAAGAATTTCCAGGACCGCTTTCTCCCCCTGGCAACACCCTACATCCACAGAAATGACGATGGTAGCTTCTATCACGAGGGCAGGGTGAAGCGGTTTCCCCGGCAGTTCTTCATATTCAACTCGGGATTCCCCGGTAAGCACAACTTCGAGTTGCTGGAGCATTTCGTCGACATAGTGAAGAGAGGCGGCGCGAACAGGGTCGTACTCGAGATCTATCGCAACTGCGGCGAGGCCCTCGGGGTCCCCGATGAAGGCCCTCCCCCCGAGATTCTTCAGAAGATCGCCGAGTTTAAGGACGCCCTCAGGCAGGCAGGGCGGGAAATGGTAACAACCGGACAGGTATGCCGCGAGACGGTTGACCGGCTACACATCGAACTCATGAGCGACGAGGAATACATGGCCGAGGGCAACAAGCAATGGGAAGAGATGATTCGCCAGTCGCAGTGATGCCGTGACGCTGCCCGTACCGCGCATCTGCGGGGCCGCCGCGCTCCCACTCCTCAAGACACGGGTCCCATGTCGCTTCTCAGACTGAGCGGAACTCGACTTCAGGCGACCGCGTTATCAGGACTCCCTCTCTCTAACCAGGACGTCCACCACCGAGGGGTCGGCCAGCGTCGAGATGTCGCCCAACTGGTCAACCTCTCCGCTGCTGATCTTTGTGAGGATCCGCCTCATAATCTTGCCGCTCCTCGTCTTGGGCAGGGCGTCGGCGAACTGGATCTTGTCCGGCGTGGCTATCGGGCCTATCTGCTTGCGGACGTGGCCTGTCAGCTCCTTCTTCAACTCGTCGGACTTCTCCACACCGCTCTTCAGCGTCACGAAAGCGTATATGCCCTGTCCCTTGATATCGTGCGGCATACCCACCACCGCCGCCTCCACGGTCTTGTCATGCGCTACGAGAGCGCTCTCGACCTCAGCGGTGCCGATCCGGTGTCCTGACACATTTATCACGTCATCGATACGTCCCATCAGACAGTAGTAGCCGTCCTCGTCCACTCTGGCGCCGTCTCCCGTAGTGTACACACCGGGAAACTGTACGAAGTAGGTCTTCTTGAATCTCTCGGGGTCACCGTAGACCGTCCGCATCAGGCCGGGCCAAGGCCTCTTGATAACCAGGTTGCCGCCTTCGTTGGCCGCAGCCGGTGAACCGTCGTCCCTGATCACGGCCACCTCAACCCCTGGGAACGGGAACGTGGCCGAGCCCGGCTTCAAGGGAGTGGCCCCCGGCAGCGGGCTGATCAGGGCCGCACCGGTCTCCGTCTGCCACCAAGTGTCCACTATCGGACACTTCCCCTTGCCTATCACATTGTAGTACCACATCCATGCCTCGGGGTTTATCGGCTCTCCAACCGAACCAAGAATGCGAATCGAGCTCAGGTCATGCTTGTTGGGCCATTCGTCACCGACCATCATTATCGCGCGAAGGGCGGTGGGAGCGGTGTAGAAGATCGTGACCTGGTACCTCTCCACAATCTCCCAGAACCTGTCGGGGCGGGGGTAGTTGGGAACACCCTCGAACATGACGCAGGTGGCGCCGGCGGCCAGAGGGCCGTAGACGATGTAGCTATGCCCTGTCACCCAGCCGATATCGGCAGTGCACCAGTAGATGTCTTCCTCCTTGATGTCGAATATCCACTTGAAGGTCTGGAAGGCAAACAAGAAGTATCCGGCCTGTGTGTGTAGAACCCCCTTTGGCTTTCCGGTGCTCCCGCTGGTGTACAGGATGAAGAGGGGATCCTCGGAATCCATTACCTCAGGTTCGCAGACCGGCTTTATGTCCTCGGCCTGAATCTCCTCGTGCCACCAGTAATCCCGACCCTGCTCCATATTCACCACGATGCCTGCCCTCTGCACCACTATCACATCCTTCACGTTCGGACACTTCTCCAGCGCGGCATCGGCGTTGTCCTTACTGCGGATGATCCGTCCGCCGCGATAATAGCCATCGACACAGATAAGTGTCCTTGAATCGCAGTCAAGTATGCGGTCACGCAGTGCCTCGGCGCTGAACCCGCCGAAAACCACGCTGTGGACCGCCCCTATCCGCGCACAGGCAAGCATGGCGACCGGCAGCTCCAGTATCATGGGCAGATAGATCGTGACCCGGTCTCCCTTCTTGACCCCGTGCTTCTTGAGCACATTGGCGAATCTGCAGACCTGATGGTACAGCTGCTGGTAGGTAAGCGTCTTGCTGTCACCGATATCACCCTCCCAGATCAGTGCGGCTTTGTTCCTTCTCCACCCCTCGAGATTCCTATCCAGGCAGTTGTAGGTAACGTTGAGCTTGCCACCAACGAACCACTGGTGCTGGGCCTCACTGAAGTTATCGACCAGCACCCTGTCCCACTTCTTGTACCAGTCCAGCTGCTGGGCACATTCAGCCCAGAAACCCTCGGGATCCTCAATGGATCTCCGGTAAATCTCGCGATACTCCTCAAGGCTCTTGATATGTGCCTTCTTACTGAGCTCTGCCGGAGGCGGGAACACCCTCTTCTCCTGCATCATAGAATCAAGTGTCTTACTCGTCATACGCTAGTACCCCCGATAATTGAACACCAGACACCGACTAATACCCTTCGCTGCCCGTAACGCCCAGCAACTGGGTATATGCCTGGCGCAGTCTGCCCGACATCACACAGGCCAGTGCCTGCAGGACCTTGAAGCCCACTTCCGGTTTCGCAGTACACAGACCGTACAGTTCATCTCTGCCGAAACCGATGAGCTTTGTCTTCTCCAGAGTCTTGGCTGTTGCCGTGCAGGGATAGGGCGGTATCATGGCCACCCAGCCCAAGCTCTCGAACTGAGTCGCCGCCTGCACCTGGCGTTCTGCCATCGGCCCGACTTCGAGGATGATGGCCACCGCACCTTCCTTGATGACGTATATCCTGTCGAGAAGGGGACCCTGCTTACAGATAATGGCCCCGGCATCGAACTCCAGTTCCTCACCGATAGCGGCCACCAACCCTAGCTCATCATCATCCAGTGTCCGAAACAGGTCTGACCGCTTCAGTACCTCGATCTTCTCCATTGAATCACCTCCGGAACGCTGATATTTCATGCGAATCATAGCAGTTATTGGCGAAATCCCCAAATTGGCAACCATCGCTGTAACAGACGGATTCTCACACCTTGCCTCGTTGATATCCATCTCCACTAGCAGCAGGACAACTGCTTGCGGTATAATGAAAACGGGTAATCGCGACCATTACCATATGGGGGCGGAACCGCCTGAAGTACACGGGAGGTGACACGATGCAGCCTCGAAACATGGACTGGGTTGTTGCGGGCAAGCGATACTGCACGGAGGAATCAACTCTACTGGCACACGACGCATACTGGAACAACAACTACAACTGGGAGCACGAAGGCCGGAACACCTTTCTGTTCCGAACGCCAAACGGGCACTTCTTCTCTCAGCACCAATCGCTGGTGCCCGGGCAACTCGATAGCATCAGGCCTCTCACGATAGACGAAGCTATGCATCTATACCACCTCCTCGGCAGGAAGGAGGTGCCCTTCCCTATCGCCTTCCCCTACGTCAAAGTCCGTAACGCCTGACAGCCTCTCACCCACCCCCTATTGGCGCCTAAAACGGCCCTCTGGCGGCCATAGCGCGGTTCCAGCCTCCTTGCCAGTACCTGAAGTAAGCCATGGCCCAATACTCCTCGCAAATCGCCCCTCACAGAGCAATCATAGCTGGCCGGGGTGCGTTACGCCTACTACGGCAGCCCGGCCTCAATCATGATCGCTGAGTCCAGTGATCCCAAACCTCAATGACGCGCCAACACATCTCTTCACCCAATGCCTCGACATCGTCACACCGGTCTACCCCTTAGCACACCCCTTGACAGAGGTGCTACAATTGAATCCGATGAGCCATAGACAGGGCTACACAATCAGAGAAGCTGCTGAGGCCCTGGGGGTATCGACGATCACCATCCGTCGCTATATCAAGTCGGGCCGACTCAAGGCCAGACTGGTCTCCTCAAAGTTCGGCGACTCCTACATAATCGATGATCTGCCCATGGTCAGCCACCCATCCTCTGATGAGCCTATGTCCACTCAACCCCTCATCAATCGAATAGAGCAACTATCCCAGGAGGTTGGTTATTGGAGAGCCAGGGCCGAGTTGCTTCAGGAGCGCCTGCTACTTCTCGAGGGCCCTAAGCAGACCCCTAGACAACGATGGTGGCAGAGGCTGTTCAGGCGTTAGCATCGTAGATCACCCCTGCTAGCCGCCGAAGCGCAACGACAGATTCTGCAGGTCCACCCCATGGTGCCGCTGCGCCATCACGGCAGAGGGACATGGGCGTAGTCTTCTGCTGCATAAGCCTGCGCCGGGAGGCCCCAGAATCACCTGATCGGCCGCTGAGAGGCCCGAGAAACGGCATTGTGGTGCGCAGCACACCAAAGATACCCTGCATGCACAACGCACGAAAATCATGCCGTTACTGTAACATTTTGGTCGGTCGGGGTTGCAAATAGAAGAGAGACCCCACAGAATCTCGAGATGGCTGGAAAGTCAATCTTTAGATTAAGGAGGTCTCTCGATGGAAAGCATAGAGCAG
>PULQ01000149.1 GCA_003552465.1 Dehalococcoidia bacterium | reverse complement strand
CGATCGCGAACATGAGGGTCAGTATGGCGCTGCCCGTGGCCAGTTCCCCGGTGCTCATGGCGATTCTGACCACCCTGATGCCGAGGATGAAGCCGGCTGCCAGCAGGACGGAGCCGAGTATTCCGAAGAAGAAGAGGGGCCGCCTCTGGGAGATCATGACTATGATCCGGCCAAGCACTCCCACGCCGTGGGTTACGGGGTTGAGGGTCGAGCCATCCATGGTATATATGTTGGAGATGGGCACCTCGGTTATCTTCAGGTCCATTGCGGCGGCGGAGGCGATCATCTCGGATTCCACGGCGAACCCCTTCTCCTGCAATCGCAGTTCATCTATTGCCTTCGGTGAGAGCGCCCTGAATCCCGACTCTGAATCGGAGACGCTGTGCCCGGCTATGAACCTGCCGGAGCGACGCAGGACCCGCTGGCCCAGGCGCCGGTAGGCGGGTGTCCGGTCCTTCTGCGCCTCGCGCGAGCCGATGACGAGGTCATAACCATCCGAGACCGGTTTCACGAGAGAAGGGATCTCGTCGGGGTTGTGCTGGCAATCGGCATCGAGGAGAACGAGGGCGTCGGGGGTTCTCTTCTTCGCCTCGGCCAGTATGCTCTGTATGGCTGTGCCCTTGCCCGTGTTGGTTTCGTGGCGGATCACGACGGCGCCGGCGAGCGCGGCGATGTGAGCGGTGTTGTCCGTGCTCCCGTCGTCGACGACGATGACCTCGTCGGCATATTGCCTGGCCTGGAGGACGATGCTCCCGATACAGCGCGCCTCGTTGTAGGCAGGTATGCCTGCGAGGACCTTTGCCGATTTCGAACTCATGCGCTGATCACCTCTCGATCACTTGCCTGTTCCAGCCATCTTCTTCCCTCTTCGAGCGGTTCCTTTCGCATATAGCACAACCTCGTCGGCCAGAGCCCGCTTGAGAAAGGAGGTCTCCTTCATGACCTCGAACTCCTGCGGGGTGTAGCATAGTATATCAGCATCGACCGGCAGAGCAAGCAGGCCGTGCAGATACGCCGTCCTCTCGATGAACGGCATATCTGACTCCATGATGACCAGCACGTCCAGATCTGTGAAGAGGTCGACCCTGCCCCTGGCGTATGAGCCGATCAGGCTGATCCTCTCGACACCGAGGGCGGAGAGCTTAGCTACGACCTCATCTGCGGCGTGGCGCAGCAATCTGCCGTATTCCCGCCTCTCCGCTGCCAGCTTCTCCTGATCCATACCAGTCCATTATAGCACTGTGCGATCGCCACGGTCAGGAGCGGTGCATCATGTTGGGGGGCGTTCAGGCAGGGGGGGCCGACTTCTGCGCCAGAGATGGACGGCGACCGGTATGGCGACGACGGTCTGGCCTGCCACGTAGCCCACGCCGACACCGGCCAGGCCCAGGTTGACCATCAGCAGATAGCTCAGCCCCAGGCTGAGGCCGGTTGCCGCTGCGGTGACGACGATTATCCCCTTTGTGTTCTTCCTCACCCTCTCAATACTTATATATAGGTAGTTGATGCCCCAGGGGACGATCCCCGCCACCAGGATGCGCAGCAGTTGAGCAGCGTTGTCGGAGTACTCCCGGCCGAACAGCAGGAGCAGCCAGTCGGAGATGACCAGTATCACCAGTATGAGCGGTAGTAGCAGCAGCAGGGTGAACTTGATGGACTTAGTCGTATTGGCACGGATGGATGCTTCGTCGTTCGAGCCTTCAGCGAAGAGCGAGTTGAAGATGGCCGACGGGATTATCGTGAGCTTGATGGCTATGGCCCAGGCTATGTAGAAGTAGGCGTTCAGCTGCGCGCCCAGGACACCAAGCACCACGAGGGGCAGAACGAGAGGTAGCATCTCCAGCAGGACACCGCCCACGTAGTTCCCGGCAGCGTACCGGCTGAGCCTGTTGAGCACTCCTCTCCTGAGCCTGGGGACAGGGCGGTATCCTTTCTGTACGCCCGGCACAAACCAGAGGATGGCGACCGCCATGGCGATAGCCACACCCAGCCCTTTGGAGGCGAGTATGCCGAAGGCGCCTGCGAACAACAGGGCGAAGATGGCGACCAGGGGTAGACGCAACACGCCGGCGACGGCGTCGGTGAGGAGTATGAGCCTGGCTTTGAGCTTGGTGAGGAAGACGGCGTTGGCCAGCGGTTGCAGGGCGGCGGCCACGGCGAAGACGACGAACGCGGCGAAGAAGACGGGGTGCTGACGCACCGGGAGCAGAGCGGGCGACCAGATGTGAAGTCCGGCCAGGAAAACGAGGGCGATGGCGAGCGATGCCAGCCCGCTCAGCGTAAAGCAACTGTTGATCATGTCGTTTGCATCCTTGCCGGCGCCGGGCAGGAACCGTATCAACCCGGTCGAGAGTCCCAGCTCGGGGAAGATGGCCATCAGTCCCAGGGCCGAGATGATGGCGGAACCGACTCCCACGGCCTCGACGGGATAGAGCCGGGCGGCGATGATCCAGAAAACGAAACCGGTGACGGCGGTGACAGCGGTGCTGATGATGAGGTATCCGGCATTGCGGTACAGTGAGACACCGTAGCCTGCTCTGAGCGCCTGGCGGGGATCGCGGAGAAGGCGGATGGAATCGTCGCGGACAGACTTCAGGAAGTCCACTGCCTTTGTCGGGTGTCCCGGGTCTGGTGATCTACCGGAGTTCTCAGGGTCTGTTGATCTCATCTACGCGCCGGCTCTACTTCACGGTTACCGATTTCGCCAGGTTGCGGGGCCTGTCGGGGTCGTATCCACGGCTGATGGCGAGATAGTAGGCCAGCAGATGCAGGGGAACCACGGCTATCATGGGATAGAGCAGTTCGTCGACCTCGGGGATACTGATCCATGAGTCGTAGACATTGCTCTCCCTGTCGGAGACGCCGATTATGAAGGCGCCGCGTGACTTTGCCTCTATGGCGTTGCTCAGGGTCTCGGCGAATGTGTAGTCTGCCGGGCAGATGACGACCACGGGTGTGCCCTGTTCGACGAGAGCCAGTGTGCCGTGCTTGAGTTCTCCGGCGGGCATTCCCTCGGCATGGATGTACGACACCTCTTTGAGCTTGAGTGCGCCTTCGGAGGCGATGGCGAAGTTGATGCCCCTGGCTATGTAGTAGAAATCGTTCCTGTCCTTCAGTTCGTGGCTGAGGGTGATGAGCTCGCTCTTGTTCGAGTCCAGCACCCCGGCAATAGCGGTGTTAAGGGCGGACAACCGTGCTGTGGCCCCGTCGAAGTCGTTCACCATGGAGAAGGAGAGAAGGTAGAAGATGGCGAGCTGCGAGAGGAAGGACTTGGTAGCGGGCACGGCTACCTCGGGGCCGCAGTTGAGGTGGATGACGTGATGGCTGAGGTCGGCCAGTATGGAGTTGGGCCGGTTGATGATGGAGATCACCCGGGCATCGGCGGCCCTGGCGGCCTTCACACCGTCGACAACGTCGGCGGTCTCCCCGCTCTGGGACACGGTAACCACAACCGTGTTCTTGTCCACCGAGTCGGCGAAGTAGCCGAACTCGGAGGCCATGACGACGTCGCAGAACTTCTTGCCGACCTTTGAGAAGAGGTAGCGCCCGACGAGCGCGGCGTAGCGGGACGTGCCGCAGGCAGTTATGATAACCTGCCTGGCCCTGAGTATGTCGAGGGCGATCTCCGTGAACAGCCTGCCATCCTGGTCGGCGGCCTGGTCGAACACCTGCGCCTCCTCCATTATCTCCTTGAGCATGAAGTGCTGGTAATTACCCTTGCTGCTCTCGGACCAGACCTGGTCGAGCTGTCTAACCTGCCTGGAAAGCCTGTTTCCCTGCTTATCGAGGAACTCGATAGCGCCGGCGGCAAGCACGACCACATCGTTGTCCTCCAGATTCATGACGCGGTTGGTGTACCTGGAGAAGGCCAGGGCGTCACTACTGATGTAGTAGTCAGGCGCGTCGACTCCGACGATCAGAGGATTGTCCCTCCTGGTGCCTACTATCTTGCCGGGATCGTCGAGAGATGCAGCCAGAAAAGCGTAGGACCCTTCGAGCCGGGGAGCTATACTCAGCACTGCCTGCTCGAGCGATCGCCCGTTGCCGGCCTCGTCCTCCAGGAGATGAGCGATGACCTCGGTATCGGTCTCCGACCGGAAGACATGTCCGGCACCGGCCAGTTCCTCGCGGAGTTGGGCGCTGTTCTCGATGATGCCGTTATGAACCACCGCTATCCTGTTCCGGCAATCGGAATGGGGGTGGGCGTTGAGCTGTGTGACAGCGCCGTGGGTGGCCCATCGTGTATGTCCCATGACTATGCTGCCGGGCAGGCTTATGAGATCGTGTTTCTCGATCACCTCGCCGACCTTGCCGGCGTCCTTCTTGATGAGTAGCCTTCCGTCGCAGAGCGAGGCTATGCCGGCCGAGTCGTAGCCGCGATACTCGAGGCACTGCAGGGCCTCGATGACGATGGGGACTCCCGGCTTACTACCGCAATATCCTATGATGCCGCACATTCTAGCGCCTCCCGGTCTCCATTATATCACGTTGGACATCGTGGCCCGCCGTCATCAGGGCAGCCTGTCGAGCAGTTCCTTTCTCCTGGCCCCGTCGAGCGTCGTGGCGTTGTCGGTCACCTGCAACCCGGGGTCAGCCAGCACCATCTTGTGCGGTGGAAGATCGTCCCGCAGGCACACCTGTGGTCCCACGAAGCTATTCTCGCCGACACGTACGCCGGGCATGAGGCTGGCGTTAACGCCGACGCGGCAGCCCCGGCCGATCATGGCACCCAGTTTGTCGTAACCGGTATCCACAGGACTGTCGCCCACCTTTACGCTGATATTGCCCTCGTCGAGGCGGAAGTTGGCCAGCACGGTGCCGGAGCCCAGGGAGCAGTCGTCGTCGATGATGGAGTCTCCCACGTAGTTGGAGTGGAACCAGCAGTTGTCGCCGATGTAGGAGTGCTTGACCTCGGTGCAGTAGCCGATGACGGAGTTCGAACCTATGTGGGTGTAGTCGCGTACCAGCGCGTTGTTGCCGATTACGGAGTTAGGGCCGATGTATGCGGGACCCCGCACCACAGCGTTCTCCAGCACCCGGACGTTGTCGCCCAGGATGACATTGCCCTCGACGCAGGCTCTATCGGAGATACGGGCCGAGGGTGCCACGTACGCCCCGGCATGGTCCAGGAAGTGCTCCATGACCCTGAAGATGTGCCAGGGATACTTGATCGGCGCCCAGAAGTCATCGTAGGGAACCACCCTGATCCTGTGTCCGGCCTTGAGCATGCTATCCAGCGCGCATTCGTAGACATCGTCTCTGGTGGTGTGCACGGTTTCGATGTGGCGCAGCAGCATCTGCGGATCGCTGTGGGAGTGAACCAGGATGTTGACCAGGTCGCCCGGTTCGCTGCCCGGGGGAGGCTTCTCCACGATATGGATGAGGTCGTCCTCGGAGTCGATCTCGAGATAGCCGCCGGGGAAATACCTGTCGACGCGGTAGCCGAGCATACAGGACGCGGCTGCGCCCCGTCCGGCCTCGTCGATGATCTTGGTGTAGGCGGAGCCTGAGAAGACGTCGTTGGGGTTCACTATGAGGAGCGGCCCGCTCAGAGATGACCGGGCGCTGTTCAGCGCGTCGGCTATTCCGAGCGGCTCTTTCTGCGTCACGAGGTCGAATCGTGCCCCGGGCAACCTCTGAGTTATCTGCTCAATCCCGGCCATGTTCCCGGGATTTCCTATGATGACGAAGTCGGTTAATCCGGCGCCCCGGGCTATCTCGATCTGGTGCTCGAGCAGGGATTTTCCCAGGAAGTCCAGCAGGAACTTGTCCTCGGTGATGGGGAACATCCTCCTGCCGCTTCCCCCGCAGAGGAACACCGCTTTCAAGTGCTCGCCTCCACCAGGCTCTGGACGAGAGCCTGGCCTCTGGCTATGAGTTGTTCTGTCTGTGCCTGCGATGTCGATTCGGAGATGACCCGGATGCCGCTGGTGCCGAATAGCTTTCGTCTGTACATTTCCTGCTCTATCACAGCGTAGTGGTATATGCCTGGTTCGAGAGCCACAAGATAGCACGGAGTGAGATGGTTGGCAACAGGCACCGGCTGAGATGATATGTGATAAACTATGCTCCACGTCTGCAAGCGCTGCTGTCCCGGACATGTATGATGGCAAGAGATATCGCTCTGACCCTGCTGTTGACCATACTGCCGATCAGTGAACTCAGGGGCGGCATACCGCTGGGCATATCGCTGGGACTGGATCCCCTGCTCACCCTGTCAATGGCGGGTGTCGCCAACGCGCTGATGTTCTGGCCGATATTCTTCGGTCTGCGGCTGTTCTACGACAGGCTCCTGTCACGGATTCCTCTCTTCGACAGGTACCTGGAAAGCGTAAGAAGAAGGGGCAAGCCCAAGGTGGACAGGTACGGCTTCTGGGGGCTGACGTTCCTGGTCGCTCTGCCACTGCCCATCACCGGGGTCTACACAGGCACATGCCTGGCGTGGCTGCTGGGCATGGACTGGAGGAAGGCTTTTCCTGCTGCCGTGCTGGGTGTGACGATCGCAGGCGTCATAGTGTTCCTGATAACAATGGGTGTGATCCGATTGCCGTTACCGGGGACATAGTGATGATGGCAGCGGCCAAGCGGATGGGGTGTCCACAGGCTCGGGTCTATCAGTCGGGGTTGAGCTGGAGGAGCACCCGGCGGGCCTGCCGGCTTGCCAGGGCACGGTGGCTGACCCGGTTCTTGAGTTCTGGAGGGAGTTCTGCCATCGTACGCCCGATGTCGGGGAGGTAGAAGACCGGGTCATAGCCGAAGCCGTGTATGCCTCCGGGCTCCAAGGCGATAAAGCCCCGGCATTCGCCGTAGCACAGGTCGACGTGGTCTCCCTGGCCGGCTATAGCTATAACGCACTTGAAGCGGGCTGTTCGACTTTCCCATGGTATGCCGTCGAGCCTGGCCAGGAGCAGGCTGACCCTCTCTTGATCGGTTGCGCTTTCGCCGGCGAAGCGGGCAGACCGGACACCGGGCAGACCGTCCAGCGCATCGACCTCCAGTCCCGAATCGTCAGCGAGGGTGGTGATACCGCTCAGTCCGGCATAGGCGACGGCCTTGAGCCGTGCGTTCTGCTCGTAGCTGTCTCCAGATTCTTTGACGTGCTCAGTTATCCCCTTCTCGGCGGGCGTGGTTATCCGGTAGCCGACGCCATGCAGGAGGAAGCGGTATTCGCTGATCTTCCCCGGATTGGACGTAGCTAAGAGAAGCTCAGGCATGGTCACCGTTCGGGTGCCGGAGGATGATCAGATATCCTCGAACCTGGGAGCCAGCTTCTTTGCCACTTCGGGCATGGTGGTATACTCCATCTCCTGAAGGGGCAGCCGGTGTGGTTCGAACGGGCCCATTCTGCGGAGGAAGTCGGCCATGATGTTGGCCTGGTGACGGGCCTCATCGAAGGCCGGGTCGTCGAACATATCACGGGGCCCGACAAGCCGACCGTTGGCGATCTGAAAACCGGCAGCTACCACCCTCGGCGGACCATCGAAGCGGCAGGGGTTGCTCTCCCGGATGGCCACGGGCATCAGCGGGCCATTGTGAGACCCCCTCATCCAGCCCTCTACTATATGAGGAGATGCGAAAGGCTCCAGTATCTCACCGACAGCGGGGAACTTGCCCTGGGAGCGGACGATGCAGACAGGGTCGTCCTTGCCCACGTATCTGCCGGCCATGAGGGACAGCTTGTCCGTGGAAGAGGTTGCGGCGATCTCACCGCTATCCTTATGGTAGACCGATTTGACGGCGTAGCGGCTCGGTGCGCCGAGGAAGACGAGCATATCGTAGATCTCCTCGGGGGCGTTGAACGTGATCTTCTTGCTCTCCTTCACGTCGTGTACTTCAAAGCTGAAGCCGGAGT
>PULQ01000066.1 GCA_003552465.1 Dehalococcoidia bacterium | reverse complement strand
GGGCAGTATGCCAATATCGGCTATGTCGTAGGTGATCACAACGGCGATCAGGTTAGTGACGAAGATCCGTCGCACTACTTCGGGCGAACCGTGCCGAAGATCGTCGTCGGGTGGGAGGCCTACCCGATCAACGGAGCGGCCGTACTGGCCCCCTGGATTGCCCTGTTCGCAGCCCTCATCGTCGGGACAATACTGCTGGTGATGAGGCGACGCCGGGCTACGCACTAGAGCAGATTGCCACGTCTCCCCGTCTCATGTGGGGGAGCTGCTGGTGCAATACATGAGGGGCGGAGTTTACCTCCGCCCCTCTCGTTCGTCTGCTTTGTTGGGATGGACCTGACTGAGCAAAGACTGCGGTAAGATGGGAGGTCCAGGAGAGCGCGCCTTCCCCCTCACGTGACTGTCTCGTGTCGGTTGAGGCGGAGGCTGAAACAGGCTAGAATTGGTGTGGAATCTGCAGGGGTTTGAGGAGAGCCCCCGCCATTACCAATGGCATCATTATGACCGGATCGAGAGCTGGGAAGCCTTCGAAAGGCAGGCAGGCCGGACGAAGGCAAGGTGGCGTGAGGGGGCGGCTTCGGCGCCTACCCTGGTTCGTGTGGCTGTCCATCGTGCTGGCGATGGCCGGTGTTGTTGTCTTCGTCCGCATCTACCCCGGGGGTCATGCTCCGCCCGATCACCCGGGACTGCCAAGGGCGGCAATTGTGGACCAGCTGGACAAGCTTCAGCCAAACGAGGCCTTCATCGCGCAGGTAACGAGCGAGCTTGAGGAGTACGGCTTTCAGGTGCACCTTCACCAGGGCGATGACATCACGGTTGATTTCTATCGTGACCTGGGAACTCATGGCTATAAGATCATAGTTCTTCGGGTGCATTCGGGCCTGATGGTAGAAAACGGCGAGGTACTGCGTCGGACCTTGCTCTTCACCAATGAGGAATATAGCACCAGGCTGTATTCGATTCACCAGGCCCGCGGTCGGCTGGCCAGCGGGTCGGCCGGCGAAGAAGATCCCATGATGTTCGGCATAACGTCGGAATTCGTCTCCAGCAACTGGGGTATGCAAGGGCAATTGGAAGATACCGTTATCATCATGATGGGCTGCTCAGGCATCTATCTGACGGACCTGGCGGAGGCATTCGTTAGTAGAGGCGCCTCGGCCTACCTTGCTTGGCACGGCAGCGTGTATTTGCACTACGTGGATGACGCCACTCCCTACCTCATCGAACAACTGTGTTCTGAGAGGGCAACCATAGGAGAGGCGGTGGACCGAACGATGGCCAGGTTCGGTCCTGATCCCGGGCACAAAGCGGAGCTCAGGTACTACCCGCCCGGAGTCAGCCACAAAACGCTGGAGCATCTGCTGCAAGAAATCCTCAACGATGAAGATGGCATGACCAGCGACACTGAGTGGAATGGCAGCGGGGGTTGAGGGCGTCACGGGGCTATGGGCGGAGGGCGTGCCGCATAAGGCATAGCCGCTCACCGGGAATCTGAACGCGTGAGAGGAAATTGGCAGATCCGTATTATGATGTCATCATAGTGGGAGCGGGGCCGGCCGGAAGCTATGCGGCCTATGAGCTGGCTTCGTCGGGCCACAAGGTGGCTGTTTTCGAGGAGAAAGCTGCGCCGGGAATCGATGCCTGCTGCACCGGCATAATCAGCGCCGAGTGCTTCGATTCGCTGGGTCTCGATACCGACGTGACACTGACGCAGGCAAACTCCGCCAGGTTCCTCTCTCCCTCGGGAAAATGCTTGAGGGTCCAGACCGAGAAGGTCCAGGCTCACGTGGCGGATCGCGCCTCGCTCGACAGGGCGCTGGCAGCTAAGGCCCAATCGCGGGGGGCGGAGTACTTCTTCTCTTCTCCAGTTAGCGATCTCATCCCCGGTAAGGAGTGCGTGCAGGCGGAAACACGGTGCTCGGGGACCAGGGAGGTGTTCGCCGCGAGAGCCCTGATCCTGGCCAACGGCTGCCGAACAGATCTGCCCTGGAAGCTGGGTCTGGGCAGGGTGAAACGCTTTCTTGTTGGTGCGCAGGCTGAACTGGAAACAAGGGACGTCACCGAGATCGAGGTGCACTTCGGCCGGAGAGTAGCGCCCGGCTCGTTTGCCTGGCTTGTGCCCGCGTCACAGGATAGGGCATACGCCGGTCTCCTGATCGGCTGCGATGCCGGACTGCACCTGCAGAGACTCGTCGATGAGCTATACCGGTGTGGTAGAGTCGCGGACCGACACGTGCAGATTAAGCAGAAAGCCGTCCCGCTGGAATCTCCCGCCCGCAGCTATGGCGACAGGGTACTGGCTATCGGGGACGCTGCCGGACAGGTCAAGCGGACTACCGGCGGAGGCATATACTACGGACACCTCGGCGCCAGGATCGCTGCCCGGGTACTCGACGGTGGTCTCAACAACGACGAACTGAGCGCCCGTCGGCTGTCCGACTATGAAAAGCAATGGAAGGCAAAGATGGGCAAGGAACTCTCGCGCGGTCAACTGGCAAGGCGGGCTCTTAACAGGCTGAGCGATGGGCAGGTCGAGAGGGTGTTCGATGTACTGGGGTCTAACGGTACAGCGCAGGACATGGTTGAGTCCGGCGATATCTCCTTCGATTGGCACAGCAAGCTGGTTCTGGCTGCCCTTAGATTTAGCTCGGCCTATCCCTGGCTGAGGATACGGCGTCTACTGTCTGGTGAGGGTGGGGCATGAGCCAGGCGGGGTATCCTCCTCAACACGTAGCCATTACTATGGATGGCAACGGGAGGTGGGCAAAGCAACGCGGTCTACCCAGGATCGCAGGACACAAGGCCGGCGGGGATAACATTCGCCCGGTGGCGAAGATATTCGCCGAACATGGAGTGAGGTATCTCACCCTCTACGCGTTCTCCACGGAGAACTGGAGCCGGCCCGGAGCGGAGATCTCCGGCTTGCTAGGGCTTTTGGAGCAGAAGATCGACGAGGAGACGCAGGCTTTCCACCATGACAATGTCCAGCTCCTCCACCTTGGCAGGAGAGAGAGACTGTCTAAGGGATTGAGGGAGCGTGTGGAGGCGGCAGTGGAACTGACGCAGGATAATACCGGCATGACGCTGTGCCTGGCCTTTGATTATGGCGGGCGCGACGAGATCGTTCGGGCGACCGGGCGCATCGTGAGTGCGGGTCCTTCCCCGGCCAGTGTAGATGAAGCTGTGTTCGCCCGTTACCTCGACAGCGCCGGCATCCCCGACCCGGATCTGTTGATACGTACCGGCGGTGAGAGCCGCCTGAGCAACTTCCTCCTCTGGCAGGTTGCCTATAGTGAGCTTTACTTCACGCCGGTGTTGTGGCCTGATTTCGGGCTTGAGGAGGCGGAACAGGCGCTTTCTGAATACAAGCGCCGCCAGCGCCGGTTTGGCAGAGTATGAAGGCCTGGGCATGGGCAGCAGCTGCTTGACGACGCGCTTAATGTAACATCCGGGTGGCCTGTTCGTTAAGATGATGGAGACGTTGATTGGCAGGCCGAGGGACGAGATTTCCGTAGTCAACAGGGGATTGGACAAAGGCCCGTCTGGTTGGTATACTGGATTCACCTGCTGAGTACGTAGAGTGTAACGCTCAAGGGAGGCAAGGACTCCGCTGAACGCAGGCTTCGGTGGCCGAGTTCACAGGAACGGTAGGGCAGTAGAAAGCGGTGACTACAGGAGGGAAAAGTGAAAGAGGTGATTAGTTTTGTGCTTGCTTTGGCGCTGGTACTGAGTTTGGCATTGGTGGTGGGCATGCCGGTGGTGGCCGGTTCGAGTACGTGGTACGTCACTGAGGGTGGGGCGGGCAATATGACCGGCGAGGACTGGGACAATGCTTTCAACAGTATCCAGGCGGGCATTGATGCCTCCGGCCCCGGCGACACCGTCGAGGTGGCCTCTGGCACGTATGAGGAAGACTTGGTCATTCCTGCCGGCAAGGACGGCCTTGAGATCAAGGGCGTGGCTGACCCGGAGAAACCGATCATACGGGGTATCACCGTTGTTGATTACTACCCCGGGCGTCACAACATCAACATTCTGTCCAGTGGCGTCAAGATTTACGGTTTCACAATTGAGAGCCCTGACGTGCCTGAGGGGTACTACTCCGGCGGGATACACCTGGACAGCACGGATATCGAGATCTATGATAACGACTTCGTGCTTACGGGTGAGGGCGAGCAGGCTGTCGCCATCCAAACGTGGCGAGTATGCAACGAGCCCGAAGCTGATATATCAGGGCTGAAAATCTACGACAACACGTTCTACGGCGATATCGGGATGTATCAGGCCATATGGATAAACCGTGACACCGGCGAGGGAGTAGTTACAGTAGAGAACAATGAGTTCAGCGGTAATGTCATGAGGGCTATCGCCACAGAACGGTCCAACACTGTGATCAGCGGTAACGCGATGACCAGTGAGATCTTGAGCCACGGTATAACTGTTAGGGACTGGGACGAGCGAGAGCAGGAGAACGTCGAGGTCGCGGGTAATACCGTGGAGGGATTTCTTGTTGGCTTAGTGATAGGGGAGAACGAAGACCAGACCCTGACCAGCATTGTCGTTAGCTACAACACGATACGCGGCAACGATACAGGCGTTCGGGTGCGTTCTTCTGCCGGTGGAGTTGCTGTTAACTACAACAACATCGTGGGCAACACGGAATACGGCATGTTGAACGAGGCAGCGGAAGAGCTTGACTCCCTCTACAATTGGTGGGGCCACGAAACCGGACCGGACCACGATCTTAACCTTGGTGGCCAGGGTGATGGCGTTAGCGATAATGTTGGTTTCGGCCCGTGGCTGTACAAGACTCAGGAACCGTTCATTCCCGACGCTCCCTGCTATGCGGGGTCGGTATTGCTTGCCAACGAAGCGACTCAGGTGGAACCGGGCAGTTGGGAAGGTGGCTGGAACAGCTTCTCGACTCCCATCACTCTGGATAGCTCAGCAAATAGGGTGAGCGACCTTCTGGATTTGACAGAGGGAAGCGGCCTGTCGATAGTGAGGGCGCAGCGCTTCGATGCCGAGACTCAGTCGTGGGTTGCGATCATAATGAACAATGCGGTGGTTGGCGAGGATTACAGAATAGAGCCGGGCGAAGGATACTTCATCCAGGTTTCTCAGAAGGGCAGCCTACCTATCCTGGTCAGTAGAACCACTCAAGCCTCGCCACCCATGCGAGACCTCCATGTTGGCTGTAACCTGGTTGGAGTGTGTAATCTTGAACAGCAGGGTGTGGTGACTGCCCTCAGCGGTGTCGACTACAGTGTGGTGATAAGCCCAAAGCCACCTAACGCTGAACAATGGAGTATTACTCCCGATACTGCAGACGGCAAGTATCTGCAGCTTGGCGAAGCCTACTGGGTAGGTATGCCCGGTGAGGGAACTCTCTTTGGTCACACGACAACACCGGTGGCAGATGACATGACCTGGGATCTGAACCAATAGTCGGACTGTTGGGCGCCGGCCGGGGTCACGTCCCGCCCAACGTCAATGTGATCGAGAGAGGGGATTATGATTGAGGCGAGCCTGAAGAAGTTGAGATTGGTCACCCTTGTTTTGCTGGCCTTGTCGCTGGCATTGTCTCCTGTCGGGTCGGCTTTTGCCGTGGGCCTGGGCCATGGCTTCTATGGTACCGTGCTGGTGAATGGAAACGATGCTCCTGAAGGAACTGTGATCAGCGCCCGAGTTGACGGAATCGAGTACGGCAGTTGTGAAGTCGTTACTGCCGGGTATTACACCGGTTTGATAGTCCAGAACGATATTGACGAAGGCGCTACCATAGAGTTCTACGTCGATGACCAACAGGCAGAACAGACCTTTGCTTTCCGTGATGGCTGGACAACCGAGCTTGACCTGACTGTAACTACGCCGACCTATGCCCTGACCATGCTGGCAGAGCCTGAGGCTGGTGGCACGGCAACCGACGAGACCGATGAATCACCTTACCGGGAGGGGGCTTCAGTTGAGATAAAGGCGGAAGCCAGCGAGGGCTACCGTTTCGTTAACTGGACAGCGCCGGCCGGTGAATTTGAGGATGTGGAGGAAGGGGAGACCACCTTCACCATGCCGGCTGAAGCAGTGACCGTCACCGCCAACTTCGTAGAGGCCTACCAGCTCACGATGATCGCGAGCCCCGAGCAATACGGGGACGCTATCGACGTGACCGATGATGCGCCTTATTCGGAGGGTATGCAGGTGGCTATCAGGGCGGAGGCTGAAGAGGGCTACCAGTTCGTTAACTGGACGTCGGACCCCGAGGACATCCTTCATGACCAGGAGGCCGTGGAGACCTTCTTGACCATGCCCGCTCGGGATGTCACTGTGACCGCCAGCTTCCAGTGGGAGCCCGTACTACCTACGGTCACTACAGACCCGGCCACCGATATCACTACCTACTCCGCACTGCTGAGCATGATCTACACTACAGGTAATTACACCACGGTGGATGTGCGTTTCGCTGCCAAAAGGGCCACAGATGCAACCTGGTTTCATGGTTCCTGGGTGTCCAGAACGGAAGATGGTATCTACCGCTATACACTGACAGATCTCGCGTCGCAGACGGAGTACGAGTTCAAGGCCCAGCTGAGATACAATGACACTGTGATTGAGGGCGACGTCCGTCGCTTCACCACGGGTGCAGAGCCCACGCTGGGTCTGGGGTTCTTACCTTGTTTTATTGCCCCCGCGGCCTATGGAACTCCGGCCGCCGAGGAAATCGATGTGCTGCGGGAGTTCCGGGACGTTGTGTTGCTGGAAAGCACCGTAGGCTCTCAGTTCGTGGCGCTGTACTATCGGCTTAGCCCCCCCGTAGCGGATGTCATCTCTGGGAATGGGTTTCTGAGGGCTGTCGTCAGGGAACTAATGGTTGACCCGGTTGTCTGGATAGTTCGTGCCACGGGCGAAATATGGCGGTAGTAGTAGGTGGTGCGACCGCCTCAGGCTACCCAGAGGGCAGCCTGACGCTTCCAGGGATGGTGCCTGCAACACAGTGTGCCTGAACTCCGGTGTCCGCGTCGCGGAGAGCGGATGGCGCTGCTGGCGACTCCGATCTTGGCCGGGGGGCGGGCCACGCTGGGTCGCGACGTCGTAGATCTGGTTCCGACTGGACTGATCATTATTGGGTAGACCCGGGTGGGCCTTGGCTCTCAGGTAGGACTCCGATCAAGGAAGGATAACATGACTAGAGTGGTGTTCAGGAGGCTGAGTTTTGCGGCTTTTGGCATCCTGATACTCTTGCTGGCCTCCTCCCCCGGTGTTGTCTACGCTCAGCCTCCTCCTGATGTAGGTCATGGCTTCTATGGTACGGTGCTGGTGAATGGAGAGGATGCTCCTGAAGGAGCGGTGATCAGCGGCCGAGTTAACGGAATCGAGTACGGCAGTTGTGAAGTCGTTACTGTCGGGCATTACACCGGTTTGATAGTCCAGAACGATATTGACGAAGGCGCTACCATAGATTTCTATGTTGACGACCAGAAGGCGGACCAGACCTTTCCCTTCCATGACGGCCGCACGACCGAACTGGATTTGACCGCAACGGCGCCGCCCGGGGATGAGCCTCCCTCGCCATTCCCCCTCTTGCCGTTTCTCCCGGACGATTGCTTCATTGCCACCGCGGCCTATGGAACCCCGACCGCCGAGGAGATTGATGTACTGCGGGAATTCCGTGATGTGGTGTTACTGGAGAGCAGCGCAGGCTCTCAATTCGTGGCGCTTTACTACTGGCTTAGCCCCCCCGTCGCGGATGTCATCGGTGGGAACGGCTTTTTGATGACCATTGTGAGGGAACTGCTGGTTGACCCCGCCGTCTGGATGGTTCGAGCTACGGGCGAGATGTGGCGGAATTAGGACGGAGCGCTGAGGCTTGCGATCGCCTTGACGGGTAATCCCCGGGAAATCAGGTGACACCGGATTCGTGCGACGCAATCGCGGAGCCGACCTGCTGAACGCCATCCATTCTTGCCCCTGCGATCAAGAGACAACTCGCTGCCGGACCATTTACCCGTC
>PULQ01000020.1 GCA_003552465.1 Dehalococcoidia bacterium | reverse complement strand
TGTCTCCGCCGTTCTCCTCTATCACCTTCTCCAGCTTGCCCGGCAGAAAAAGCGTGGAACCAGCCGGGTAGAAGCTGCCGCCGACATGATTATCCACAAACATGATGGCGGCGAGCACGGCAGGGGATTCCTTCACCGTCGCATAGCAGTAGGTAGAAGTAAGCTTGTCAAAGAACTTAAGTATCTCCGTGCCCGCGAAGTACTTCTTGAGCAAATCTTCTGCGCTCTTATTGATGTAGTTCAGGAACCGGAGATAGGAAACCGGATGCTTCAAGAGGCCTTTGAGAGATTCCCCGAGCTCGGTCTCATCCGGAGTGGTATAGGCCGGACTCTCGACCATCACGTTCCGGTACATTCTCTCGAGATCATGATAGAACCTTTGTATATTGTCTCTCTCATCGGGGAACACCCGCGCCAGTTCCTCAGCAAACATGTCAAGGTCCGGCCAGAATTTGATCCTGTGGCCCTGGAAGTTGACGCAGTACAGCAGGTCATGCTTGATCACATCGATCGGCTCCGCCAGGCAGTTGAAGACGAAGCGATGCGCGTTGACCCCTCGTTCGCCGAAGCCGAACAGCATCGCTGACCCCTGGTCGAAGGTGACGCCATTCCGCTTGAAGATCCCGCAGGAGCCGCCCGGCGTGAAATTCGGGTCGACAACAGCTACATGCAGGCCTCTCCTGCCAAGCAGAGCGGCAGCAGTCAGACCCGATAGGCCGGCACCGATCACCAGTACGTCATATCTCATGACAACTCTCCTCGGAAAGCGTTGCCCGTCCCCTGCAGCCGATATCAACTGCCGCCAGC
Organism: Dehalococcoidia bacterium; assembly: GCA_003552465.1. GTDB lineage: Bacteria > Chloroflexota > Dehalococcoidia > GIF9 > AB-539-J10 > RBG-13-51-36. The sequence continues at coordinate 7,323 of PULQ01000020.1, read as the reverse complement.
AGAGCCCGGTGTCTCATTGTATCAGACGCCATTCAGGCGGTACCAAGCATAGGGATGCGGAGTGCAGAGCACCAGGAGTATTCGACTGCTGGCACTGGCGGCAGCGGCGAAAATGTGATACAGTCTGCGCCAGTCTTCTGGCTGCGTCCGCCACGAGGGCGAGAACACCAGACAATGATCTTCAGGTGCACAACCAGAACTGCCTCACGGACATCGAGGCAGACATCCCATAAATCCGGTGTTAGTGTGAGTGTTACGAACTCCGCTTTCCGGTTAGTCTCGGATCAACCCATAAGAGGTGCCAGATGAGAGACGTTGCTCGTCCATTCTTTACCCTGCTCGGTTATCGGACACTATTCAGAAGGGCCCGGCTGGCGACCATGATAAACAGGATAGAGAACAAATCAGTGATCGATGTCTGTTGCGGAGAAGGAGGGATAATCGCCCGGCTGGCCGAATACGACAAGACCAGGATAGGCGGTCTGGATATCTTCAGGCCGAGTCTGGACAAGGCAATGAAGCTGGATGTTTACCGGGGATTGGTTCAGGGTCATGCCCTGTTCTTGCCTTTCAAGGACAAATGCACGGACATCGCGGTGAGCATCGCAGCCCTGGAACATCTCAGCAAGGAAGACGGGATAAGGCTGGTGGAGGAGATGACCCGGATCGCCAGGAAGGTTGTGGTAGTATCATGCCCTGTGGTCAGATGGGAGCAGGATCCGCTGGACGGCAATCCCTACCAGAAGCACCTCTACCACTGGACCATCGCAGAGTTGAAGGAGATGGGCTTCCAGGACATGGTGGGCGTGGGTTTGAGGGGCATGTCGGGACGTATCTGGGGCTCCTTACTACGCACGTATTTCAGTCCCGTCCTGGGGCTCATGACCCTGCTTTCGACCGTGATCTCCTACCGCATACCGAGAATAGCCTCCAATGTAGTTGCCTGGAAGGTCTGCGAGTAGCGCCCGCCCCTGACCAGGCGCTCCGCCGCTTCCGGCGTCCGCGCGGCTGAAGATGTGGGGCGGTGTCGATGGTTTCCGCCTGCCGCGGCCTGTACAACCATGCGCACCGTTGCGCTGAAGTCGGAGAATCTGGGTGACAAGCTGGCCGGCAAAGACATATCGCAGATCCTGAGTCCGGCTGTGTCTGCCCGAAACAGCGGTTAGTCAGCGCTGCAGGACCTGGTTCTGCACTTCGCCCATTATCAGTATTGGTGCCATAGTGACCCCCGGACCTCTCTGCACATCATCTGTGTCCTTGCCGATATCACACTTCGATCTCTATCTGGGTCATCCGTGTGTTCTCAGGCTCTCCCAGCAATCCGAGTGAGAGTGCGGCAAGGTAAGAGCCGCTCGTTTATGCGGGATTGCTGTGGCGCAGGGTACATGCGTAGGTGTCAGCGATCCGAAGAACGAGGGAATCTTATTGATGGCTGCGGGATACCGAAGAGCGATGCCCACGTGGGCGCCCCCGCTGCTCTTTCTGGCGGGAGCATGGCAGTTTTACATTGGGTGTGACGAAAATCACATACACAGTAGGATTGATGCACTAACATTCTCTCCGTTGTCTCGGTGCTGCTGGAAGCGAGGAGCCGGATCTGGATTGACAAGGTGGGCTTGCCTGGTGGAGGATTGAGAATGCAGTCTGGTTTGGTGAGAACACGCGATGATATCCTCAATCCTGTGTGCGCTGCCGGTTCCTTAACGGGAATCGGGGTCGATGAGAAGGTACAGGGCAAGGGAGTACCAGCAACGAGGAGCAGGCAACAAAAGAAGGAGGAGAAATGAAGAAAGTTCTAATCAGCACCATACTGGCATTAGCACTGGCAATCCCGTTTACAGTCCCGGCCGCGGCGGCACCACCGATGGGACCGCCCAATTCGGCACCGCCGGGAGACACCATCGTGGACGTCGCCTATCAGGTGAACGAAGAAACTGGCGAGTTTTCCACCCTGATCGCGGCTGTAGCGGCTGCAGATCCCGTGGTGTTAGACACTCTCAGGGGCAACGGTCAGTTCACCGTGTTCGCCCCAACCGATGACGCCTTTGCAGAGCTTGGCTTAAACCCCGGGAATATAGGGGAATTGCCCCAAGAATTCCTGACAGATGTACTTCTGTACCACGTAGCCCGTGGACGTCGTGACGCGGAGGATGTACTGGCCTCAAGTCGCATACGCATGCTGAATGGCGGGTTCCTCTTCCAAGCTGAAGGGGTGCTCACCGACAATCAGGGCCGTGAGGCCAACATTATATTGACAGACGTCGAAGCAGCTAACGGCATCATTCACGTCATTGACGCAGTGGTTCTCCCCTAGTCGCGAATAACTGTTTCTATGCAACAACCCCGAGTGGGTGCCAGGGCACCCACTCGGGGTTTTCTTTGTGGCCTTTGTCCTACGCACTCCGGATCATCGCCGGCAGACCAGGAGTCCGGGCTGCGAGGCCATGGGGGAGCCACTCAAACTGATCAGACAATAATGGAGCACCGACACTCGCGGTGAATCCAGACCGCATAGAGTAAGCGATAGTACAGGACGCAGGCCGGTGAGAAGTCTTACTGTCAACTGACATCCAGAACTAACTCGCAGGGGACGATGACCCGGGATGGTGGCGATTTGACACCAGGTTGTGACCTACTCTAACATTTCGAGACCCGTGCGCAGTGGATAATCTTGTTGACGCGGGTTGACGGGTTACCCGAGTCCTTGCGGTCGGCAGGATACATGCATACAGGCGAAAGCGCCCGGAACAGCGACGCAGAGAGAGATGCAGTGCTCTCCGTTGATACGGTAAAGGAGCTCTGGTCCCGAACCTACAATCCTGAGGGCAAACCCGACTGGACCCATATCCTCCCCTACTATCATCCCGACATAGTCTTCAGGGACTCGATACAGACGGTCGAAGGAATTGAGGCATTCACCAGAATGTGCCATCGTCTGACAAGAAGATGCAGCAAGCTCATAATGGATATTCACGGTATAGCTCAGAAGGACAATACCATCGTTATGGAATGGACGATGACCATGGTGTTCCGCAGACTGCCCTGCACCGAGATGCACGGCTGCACCAGGTTGACACTTCACGAAGACGGAAGAATAGTGGAGCAGCGTGACTACTACGACCTCTGGGGAGACATCTACGACAGAGTGCCGGTTTTTCGTCCCATATACAGAGCCTTCATGAAACGGTTCTTCGGGTAACCACAGTCAGTCCAGTCGGAGATAATGACGCCTTGAAGATCACCGTTCCCAGCAGGCTCCAGTTCCTGCCGAACATGTGGGCTGCCCAGAAATCTACCGACGCATCCTTAGAAGGCAAGACCTGTGTCATCACGGGGGCAACCTCCGGGGTCGGGCTTGCCGCAGTTCGAAGGATCGCCCGGGGCGGTGCTGATATCGTGGTGATCGCCAGGAACTCTGAGAAGGCAGAAGACCTCCGATCGTTGCTCGAGTCTGAGTCTGGCGTAAGCATCGATACCGTGATAGCAGATCTTGCCAGTCTCGATGAGGTAAGGGATGCCGCCGGTGCTATACTGGAGAGGTGCCCCAAAGTCCATCTTCTGATCAACAGTGCCGGTGTCTTCTCAACCAGGAGAGTGGTTACTCCCGGTGGTATGGAGCTGGCCTTCTGTGTCAATCATCTTGCCGCGTTCCTGTTGACCAAATTGTTGCTCGACAGAATGATCGCTTCCGCCCCGGCCAGGATAATCCAGGTCAACTCGCAGGGACACCGCTTTGGTGGACTGCGTATCAATGACGTGAACTGGGAACGCAGAATGTACAACGGATATCTTGGCTACGGGGCGTCAAAGACGGCGCAGTTGCTAACTGTGTGGGAGTTGGCGGGCATACTGAAGGGAACACAGGTAACGATCAACGCCATGCACCCGGGCGGGGTGAAGAGCAACATCGGGAGCAACAACGGGCCGCTCTACAGATGGTGGTCGCGTCACGTGATATGGCATTTCCTGAAGGACGCAAAGATCTCCGGTTAGGCGATCTACTTCCTGGCGGCAGCGCCCGAACTCAGCGACGTAAGCGGCAGATACTTCAACCGAACGGTCGAGGAGCAACCTGCTCCTCATGCACTGGACCAGAAAGCGGGAAAGGCGGTCTGGGCGATCAGCGAAGAAATGGTTGGCCCTGCCGTATGTCGACAGAGGGATGGGAGCATTCATGCACTATGATGCTATCGTGGTAGGAGGAGGCATGGCAGGCCTGACCTCCGCTGCATTCCTGGCGAAATCCGGGCATCCAGTGCTGCTCCTGGAGAAGAACGAGAAGGTGGGCGGCTGCGTCAACTCATTCCAGAGAGACGGGTACGTCTTTGAGGGCGGAATACGGGCCGTTGAGAACTCCGGTGTGCTGCTGCCCATGCTACGCCAGCTGGACATCGAGATGGAGCTGGTGAAGAACGTCGTTTCTATCGGATTGGGGGATGAGGTGATCACGCTCCGCAACATCGATAGTCTGGCCGACTATCAGAATCTGCTGGCGAAGTGCTTTCCGGGAGATGCCGGTGATATCGAGACGATATTCTCCTCAATCAAAAAGATCTCCGACTATATGGATGTACTCTACGGCATCGATAATCCCCTATTCCTTGATATGAAGAAGGACAGGAAATACCTGGTGAAGGTGCTCGTTCCCTGGCTGGTCAGGTACCTGATGACGATCAGGAAGATCGAGAGGCTCAAGGAACCGGTAAGGGTGTTCCTGGACAGGATCAGCGACAACGAGTCGCTGGTCGATATCATAGCCCAGCACTTCTTTAGAGACACACCTGCCTTCTTCGCACTCGGCTACTTGAAGATCTACCTTGACTACTACTACCCGAAGGGCGGTGTGCAGATGCTGCCCGACCGCCTGGTGAAACGTATCTCCGACCTTGGTGGAGAGGTCCGCGTCAGAACCGAGGTGAAGGCAGTGGACCCACAACTGCGTCAGTTGTCGGACCAGGAAGGCAACACCTACGCGTACAAGAAACTGATCTGGGCTGCCGATCTGAAGACCCTGTACAGAGTGCTTAACATTGACTCCATCGAGGACGGGCGGATCAAGGCGAGCATTGTTGCGAGAAGGAAAGCGATGGCTGATAAGAAGGGCGGAGAATCGGTTTTCACACTATACCTGTGCGTAGATCTGGACAGGCAGCATTTCGCCGACATCGCAACGGAACACCTGTTTTACACGCCATATTTGAGAGGCCTATCAACGGCACACCGCATCGAAACATCGAGCAAGGAAGAGACCGCCAGATCACTGAAGGAATACTTCAAGTACAACACCTACGAGATTGCGTGTCCTGTGCTGCGGGATCCTGATCTGGCTCCTGCCGGTAAGACGGGACTGATAATCAGCACGTTGTTTGACTATACCGTTGCCAAGGAGATATACGACAAGGGCTGGTATGAGGAGTTCAAGCTCCTGATTGAGAACACGATTGTCGATATCCTGGACGAGACGATCTACCCCGGGATCAAGGACAGGATAGTCGGCCAGTTCTCCTCTACGCCGCTCACCCTTCTGCGAGAACACGGCAACTCCGAGGGAGCAATCACCGGGTGGGCTTTTACCAACCAGGAGATACCGGCAGAGACCAGATTACCAAGAATCGCGAACTCCGTTAGAACTCCGATCCCGGATATGTTTCAGGCCGGACAGTGGACGTTCAGCCCCTCGGGGTTACCGATCTCGATCATCACGGGTAAGCTGGCAGCAGATGCCGTACGAAAGAGTCTTTGAAACCGCTCTTCCTTGCCGCCGGTCACGCACTGCACAAATCAGACCTCCCATCGTATGGAGGTGGCTCATACTCCCGACCGGATCGGCTGGGCGCCGCAGGTCCCCTTCTTGAGAAACCACTACAGGGTAGTGACCTTTGATAACCGGGGAACAGGAACGTGTTCAACCGGGAGGTGCTGGATTTCCTCAGTAGCGATGGCCTGTTCACTCCTGAAGTCGATACCACACGTACTTGATCCCGGGGGTTTCGCTCCACCCGTACTGCGAGTAGTGGGGATAGTCCTTGGCAAGCAGTGCCGCCCGGTGTGAAGCGTGAAACTCCTCAATGCCGAGCCACCACGGGTACTCGATTACCGGCTGGGTGATGTTGTATACCTCCATGCTGTTTCGATATCCGCGCCTTATCCATTCCTCCACAATCGAGTTTGAGTACAGTTTGAGCGCATCTTCATAGCCCGTCCACATCCTGACAATCGGGTGCCTGGACCAGCCGGTCCCGACGGTTATCGCGCGCAGGATCTGATACGCCTCCACCCTCTGCTTGCCCAGCCGCTGTCTATCCAGAACGGCGGCTGACCTGTCGAATTCCGCGTACGGCAAGAAGGTCTGCATGGCTCGCCTAAGTATAGTGAATATCCTGTCCGAAGGGTAAAAGCTCCACTGTGTTCGGACGGGACACTCTACTGCCGTCAGTTTTGCTCCCCAGAGCTCATATTGTATTATTGCACCGAAAGAGGTGATACCCCAGATGTCGGAATCAGAAGTAGAGCAAAGAAAAGAGAACGGACTGGAATGGCAGAAGGCCCTCTGCGGGATCTGCCCCGCCGGCTGCTGGGTAGAGGTGGGACTTGAAAACGGCAGGCTGGCAGATATCCGGGCCGATACCGATCACACCCTGGGGATGATATGCCATCGCGGGAAGTACGCCCCGGAGATCGTCTATTCCGAGCATCGGCTCAAGTATCCCTTGAGGCGGATCGGGCCCAAGGGATCGTACGAGTTCGAGCGCATTAGCTGGGACCGAGCCTACGGGATCATCGTTGACAACCTGGAGCGAATCAAAGCGGAGTCCGGGGCGGAGGCTGTGGCTATATATACCGGGCGCGGGGCTCAGGAGCTCTCGCTCTGTGACATGTTTCAACCCAGAGGAGTAACGGTGTCTTCGGCCTCCAATGTGCTGTTCCCCTTTGGCTCGCCCAATACCATGGGCGTGGGCGCCCTCTGCTACGTGTCGCTCCACATGATTGCACCCCTGGTTACCATGGGACGGATGCAGACCAACATGTTCAATGACATAGAGAACGCCGAGATGGCGGTGGTGTGGGGAACCAATCCGGCCAGCGATTCGCCGCCGGTAGATATGCTCCGCCTTGAAGAAGCTGCCCGCAGGGGTACCGATATCGTGGTTATCGACCCCCGCCGCACCGAGGCGGCTCTTCGTACCAATGCTCAGTGGGTGCCGATACGGCCCGGTACCGACGGTGCCCTGGCACTGAGCATGATTGAGGTCCTGATTGAGGACGACCTCTACGATGAGGACTTCGCTGAGAACTGGTGCAATGGCTTCGAGGAACTGGCCA
>PULQ01000092.1 GCA_003552465.1 Dehalococcoidia bacterium | reverse complement strand
GCGCTTCAGTTCAGCATATGCACGAGCATCGTCTGCATGACATCGCATGTAGTCCCGAAACAGAAGATTGAGCTGCTCCGAGAACGATCCTGCGAGACGAACATGGATATGGGTGCGTGCGTCCACGCCCCGGGGCTCCTTGAAGTAGCGCTTCGTGAGTTCGGGATTCTTGTCGCGGTGCTCAAACCCTAACTGCTCCAGGGGCCGCAGGTATGGATCTATCGGCTCGAACGATGCCACGGAAATCTGAATATCGATGATGGGCTTCGCGGCAAGCCCGGGGACGGAGGTCGAGCCGATGTGGTCGATGCGGATGGCAGCCGGGCCCATCGCATTCCTGATCCTGCAGGCCAGATCGCAAAAGATTCGCGGCCACTGAGGGTTGTACTCCTCGATGGTTATTGCTCTGGCATCATCCTGCATCTGCTCTGCTGCTCTTCGCTGACAGGTTGTACGACAAGGCGCAGACCAACTAGGTCGCCCTTCTCCTCGGGGACTTAAGCCCGGTCCTCAGCTTGTTGCGCACTTCGCGCTTCACTCGTGATCCCAGCACCGCTTCATATCCGGTGATGAAGTCCTCTACCGCTATCGCGTCGTGTATCACGAGTTCACGCAGTGCCCACGACAGGGCCTTCTCGACCATATCGTCGTGATCGTCAGCAAGCAACTCGCAGATCTTCAGCGTGCGGGCAGTATCTCCTCTGCCGCCATACGACCTCATATTGAGAGCCACGGTGCTGACCAGGGCCGCTCGCCGCCACCACCTGTCACGGCTGTGTGCCCACTTGATGATCACCTCGTCCTGGATCAGCCCGTCGCGCCATGCCGGGCCCGAAAGGATTCGTCCAAAGGTGTCCACAGCCCCCCAGCTATCCAGGCTGTGGCCCAGTTCCTCCAACACTTTCTCATCAAGCATCCTGAAAGCCCCCGGGTGCGCCAGTATCAACTCATAAGGAACGGCCCGGTAGCCGTATCGGACGCGAAGCGTCCTCGCGACCTCCAGAACGAGACGTCCGTCCTCCCCCCGAAGACTCCGCGAAAGTGCGCGTCTTACGGCGTTCACGCTCGGGGCGTTCCTGACGGGTAAAGCCTGGAACTGCTCGTGGATCTCAGCCGCGATCTGATGAGCACGGGAAGAGGCATCCAGAGCCCTGCCCTCCTTTTCAGCCCTACTGCGAAGGGAGGCCACACGCTCAACCATGGACTGCTCGAATGCCTCGTCAGACATATCCGGGTCCCGCCAACCCAGGAAAACTTCGCAAGGAAGACGGGGACAAAGGCCGCAGTGCTCGAGACCTTCTTGCTCCACGCAACACAGGTAGACTGGACATACCTCGATGTCAGAAGGAGATGACCAGAAAGGTCTTCCTCGGGTCTGCCGGCATCCGTGGCAGTCCTGGCCTGAATGTGAGCAATCGTGACAGTGCCATCCACAGGGAGGGGCAGCATCAGGCCTCAGCATCAGTTTGTCTCCTTTCCTCGGCGGCATCGAACTCCTCACGGGTCATGCCGAACAGGACCCGGTCGCGGTCCGGCGGCAGAGGACGACTTCACCGCAGTATGAAGCCGTGCCGGCTATCACCTGAAAGGTTCGCTCTCTGCACTGAGTGTGTGTTCCTGCCGTCCTCACTTCATGCCCGGCTTCTTGTTCTCCTCCAGTAGCCGGATCGCCTCTGCCACTCTCCTGTTTCGCGTCTCATCGGTCCGGGCGTCCGCTATCCAGAGCAGATACCTTTTGCGATACGAGGGAGCGAGCTTCGTGAAGTTCTCATGCGCCTGCCGGTTGCCGGTCAGGGCCTGCTCGAAGTACTCGGGGATGGGGAGGTCTTCGGCTTTACGTTCGAGAGTCCTGCCGTAGTCGTCGTGGAAATCCGAGAAGCTCAGCTTCGCTGCTCCTGCCTCGGTCATCTTGCCCTGCTGGAGCATGGTCATAGCACGTCTCTTGTTGAGCGCCGACCAGTTGCTGCCTTCCCTGCGTGGAGAGAACCTCCGTGCGTATGTCTCATCGTCAACTCTCTGGAGGACACCGTCGATCCATCCGAAACACAGAGCCTCTTCGACGGCGTCATCGTAGGCGATGCAGGTCTGTCCGGTGTGTTTCTTGTAGAAGACGAGCCAGGCTTCTGACTCTGCATCATAGTTCTTCTCGAGCCAGGCACGCCACTCGGATCGAGTCCTGGCATGGAACGTCTTCCCTATCTTCATATGCTACTCCAGTTGTGATACCGCCGGGGCATGTCAGATCAGCGGCGCCGTTACCCCTGGCTGTCCGGGACCAGCAATGTCGAACACCGGCACGTCGCTGTCATTATCGCCGATGGCCATCACCCAGTCAACGGGGATGTTCACCCTCGTCAGCACTGCCGTTATCTGCACCCTCACCAAGGGCTCCGGGCGAACGCACCCTACCTGTCGATCCATAGTAGATAACCGGCCGGCATTTCCCGGTTTCTGAATGCGGAAGCTCCCGGGGCTCGCTAACCGGGAGTGTGGTCCAGTCCGCTTGCAGACCTGCCGGGGAAGCCACCGGCTTTGCTCGTCGCTCAGTCAAAATACTTCACCCAGCATTCGGTGTTGTAGGCTTTTGTGAAGCCTATGGCCTGGTAGAACTGTAGATCGGTCCGGACATAGGCCGCTGTTGCGCCCAGTGCCCCACAACGCCTGATGCCTTCCAGCACGGCGGCTTTCCCCAGTCCCAGGCGGCGATACCCGGGATCGGTGGCCACCGGCTCGACAAGTGCATACCGGTGCGTGGGTTCGTAGAACATGCCGCAGAAGGAGACGAACTCCCCGTCCGGCGCGACGACTGCTATCTTCAGGTCGCGTCGGGCCTTGGGAGTGTCGAACATGCGGCGACGGCTGTCGAGCTCCTCGTCGTTCGTGGGAACGTCATCGCCGTGGTCGAAGCCTCTCCACATAACGCGATGGACCCTTGCCCAGTCGCATTCGTCGGCCAGGCTCGTCAGTCGAAATCCGTCGGGGATCGTGATGGGTGGGAATGGACCAATAATGTCGAAGCGATAAAGCGGGCGCGCGCCCTCGGGATCGTCTTTGTAGCCCCGGGATTCAACCAGGGTTCGGAACTCGGTGTCGAAGTCGTTGACGTAGGCACACAGGTATCTGCGGCCGGTGCTCTTTGATATCGTTGTCAGATTGGCTTCCGCATAGTCCAGCATGGGTACGCGCAGGTGACGATAGTACGGATGGAACTCGAAGAAGGCCTCGCCTAGACGTAGTTCATAATGGGCAACTGCCACCATCTTGCCATCATCCTCCTCCCATATTCCGATCTTCTCGAGCGATGAGCCGTCCAGGCCGGGGGGGAAGTGCATATACTCCCATTCGGGTTCCAGCCAGTTGCCGTCCATGTTGCCGGGTCGGTGATGCGCGATTAGAAACGCATCGATGAGGTCATAGTCGTTCGATCTGTTGTAGCGCCGAAGCTCGACACTCATTGTACTGTCCTCCAACCGAACATCTAAGTCGGGCACTCCATGTGGATATCTCCAGGCTCTAGCTCCAGTAGATCAGGATCAGGCTCCTTCGTAACCACTGCGCCCATCCGCATGTAGAATCTCACCGTATTCTCCGATGGGGTGGACGAGACATACATCCGTCGGGCGCCCAACTGGCGGGCTTTGGTCCTGGCCAACTTGAACAACCGCCTGCCCAGTCCTCTCCTCCGATAATCCCGGCTGACGTGGAGGAATTTGAGCTGGAGCTGGTCCCGGTTCTTGCCGATGAACCTGCTTTCGAGGATGACAACTCCGATGATCTTGCCTTCGTCTCTCGTCTCTCCTCGGTTCACGGACTGTGATCATCTTGCCTCGTTGAGCCTCACCGCTCCGCCTCCTATAGCCCTTCTCTGGATAGCGAAAACCCGCGCTCTGAAAGAGCATCCAGCAGTTCATCGGGTGACGCTGCCCACTGCCCCCACTTTCTTGAGATGTGCTCGGTCCAGCTGTAGTTGTCGAAGGTATAGTCGTCGCTTCTCCCACCTTCGACCTGTATCTTCACGTTCTGCTTCCTGTAGTATCCCTGTTCCAGGTATCCGTCGTCCATCACCTTCATCGCTTCCTTCACGTCGTCGTCACCCAACTCTGGGTATCTGCCCTCAAACAGAGTGAAGGAGAGCGGGTATCTCGGGCGGGGAGGAAAGTCTTCATCAGGGTAACCCATAACCAGTTCGACCATGGGCAGGACCCGCTCGGGCAGTTCAAGTTTCTCGCTTAGTGCCCTGATTCTCGGTGCGCTGGAACTCACCGCCCCCAGGAAGCAGGATCCGATGCCAAGGCTCTCGGCGGCTATGACCATATTCTGTGCCATGTATGCAGCGTCCTGCATTCCCAGCAGCAGCAGTGTCAGGTCGTTGGTCACGATGTCCCATCCCCGTACCTTCATGAACCTCTCCAGCTTATGAACGTCAACGCAGATGACAAACCATATCGCAGCGTCGAACGCTACCGGTCTCTCTGTGCTGTAGATGACACTGCAAAGCTGGGAAGCAAAAGGTGCCTGCTGCCCGGCCCGCACGATTGTCTCCAACTCCTGCCTGCTCAGCTTACGGTCGGTGTACTTCCTTACCGATTTCCGGTTCATCAGTGTTTCGATAGTCGCGTTGGTTATCATCTCTTCCTCCCCTGGACGCGGATCCGGCACCGGTCCCGGCCGGCGCCTCTCGGCTAACCCGATGCGCGCAAGAATCAGTCGCTCTTCTTTGGCGTGATCTCCCTGTAGGTCTGCTCCCCTCGGGCCCATGCCTGCAGATTAGCCAGGCGCTCGCCGTTGTCGCCGTGCTCGGTGTCATCGAAGAGGCCCTGGAGGGTGGCGCAGGGCACTTCGGAGCAGAGGCCGCAGTGTTCAAGGCCCTTGTCGACAGCACATGTTGCGACATCGCACGTGCCCCAGAACATCTTGCCCTTAAGAGCGAGGCATCCCGGACAATCGGTCCTCGGCCTCCACTCGCAGGTTCCGCAGTAGGCACCGCACATCGCGATCAGTTGCTGGTCCATGTCATGTACCTCTCTTTCTCGCAATTCGTGTTGCAGTCGGATAATCAACCGGGGCACCGGCGGTTACCCGTTAGCGGGACAGATCCTGGTAGAAGTTGAGAATATTGCCGTCGGGATCTCGAAACCAGACCGAGCGACGTCCCCACGGCTGTGTAGTGGGCATCTTAACTATAGGGACATCCATGCTCTTCAGCCTCCGGTATTCGTCGTCTACGTTCTCAACTTCGAACTCGATCGTGAAACCGCCGTGACCGTAGTCCTTCATCGAACCCGGAGCCATTCCTTCCATGCCCGACTCGGAGAAAACGGAGAGAACGGCACCTGCCGTCTCAAGCTTGACGTGGACATCGTTTCCCTCCGCCTCGACCTGCAAGGCGCTCTCGTAGAACTCCCGCAGTCGTCTGACATCTCGGGATACAAGGCAAATCCCATTGAACCTCATCAGGTGCTCTTTCTCCAGCAGCCTGTCCCCGTCACTACTCCCCGTCTCCGCGGTTCTCCGCGCGGCATCTACTGTATAGCGGCGCGCTACGGAGTGTCAAGACAGAATAGGGGCACGTCCATTTTTCACTGCATTGCCCCTGGCGCTCTCGAGTAAGGCACAGGTGATCGACCATGAAGAAGTATGCGCTGTTACCGAAAGATGGACGTGTCCCCGCTTCCACTCAGAGTCACTCTAAGAAAGATAGCTCTCTTTCGTAGATCGAATCTTTGGTGGCGACTGTGAATCCCACTCTCTCGTAGAGCCCTACGGCTTCTGTTGGGTTGTCATCGTCCACTCCGACTTCGGCTCTGGTCATGCCTCTGGTCCTGAGTGTCTCAAGGCAGTGTATGACCAGCCTGGTTCCTATGCCTCTTCTTCTATAGCCCGGCAACACTCCAATGGTAAGGATCTCTCCGGCCTTCACGTTCTTCTCCTGATTGTACTTCTCATCTATGCCGAAACCCAAGTATCCGACGCTCTCACTGTCCAGCATAGCGAAGAAGAACTCTTTCCGTCCAACGAATGTGCTGTCCAGTATCTGATGACGTGTTTCTTCCAAGGTATCGGGACGGTAACCGAAGTGTTCTCCGAAGCATTCGTTATAGAGCCGATTGACGAGCTCTATGTCCTGTTCGGAGCTTTTGTCCAGCGGTCTGATGAGCACCTGGCTGTTCTCTCCGATGTTGTGCGAGACGTCAGTCAGGTCCATCACCATAGTGCTGTACACGCGAATGACCCTGAAGCCCAGTCTTTCCAGCAGCTCCATCTGATCCTTCCTGTGCCCCTCGACCCACACACGTGCGGTCTTCGTGCCGGAAGTCTGAAGCTCCCTCAGGCCTGTTTCTACCAGTAGTTGCTCAACTCCTTGGCCGCGAAACTCAGGGACGACGCCGAAACGAATGACGCCCATCTCATCCTCGCCTTCCCTCTCCACGCTAGCCTGCACCAGCCCGACGGGTCTCCCGTCAAGCTCCGCGATGAACCTTGCACCGAAGTCGAACCCGGGAGCCTGCTCGGTCTGCAAGAACTCTTCCAGCGTGATGGCTCTCCAATCGGAACTGTCTATGTGGGCTGCGTTGAGCACATCCACAAGGACAGGCTCATCCACACCCATGACCAGACGCCTGATGTTCACCATGATTCCTTACTTCCGGGGGCCCGGTAGACCCACACCGCAGGATCTGAAGGTCGCCGACTCGAAGCGCGAGGGGCGGCAGCTTGATTCTGCCCGAGCATCACTCTTTCAACCCGGGATCCTCCCTTTGAACTGCCCAGACCGTGTGCACTGCTTCAGCGTTTCCAGCTTGAAGTCTATTTTCGTGGCCGACCACCTGTCAAGCCGCTCGACTTGCTGCCGTCTGCGTTGAACGATCCGCGTTGTTCAGTGTCAACCGGATATTGGAAGTGAGGTGTTCGTCACTGCGCGCATTAGGATACAGTTTGAGGCGGCCGCAACTCGTCTGTCACCTTCCTCTGTGCTGCGGCCCGATCGGCTCATACGGTGATTGACTCCATACTCCTCCGCTGGCGCTCCGACCAATTCCCCCACCATGTCGTGACAGTCTGCACGCGAGTGTTCTTTCACCATTTCACCTAGCACCTCACATGAATTGGTATGACCATGATTATGGCTCCTTCTGAGAATGAGAGCAGAATCCGAGGGTTCAGACCGACCACGTTATCGTGCCTGTCGCTGGCAATCACGATGGTAGATGGCTCATCACGGAGACTACGACGAACGCCGGGCCTCAGACTAAGATCCTGCCGTCCTTGAGGAAGAGGCTCCCATCCACCCAGACCTCTCCACCCTTCCGGAGATCACAGACCATATCCCAGTGGATGGCGGAGCTGTTCTTGCTCCCGGTCCCGGGTAAGCCTCGTCCCAAAGCCAAGTGGATTGTCCCTCTGATCTTCTCGTCGAAACACAGATTGTTGGTGAACCGCTGGATCCCCGGATTGGTCCCGAAGGCGAACTCCCCCACGTAGCGGGCACCTTCATCCGTGTCCAGCATCTGCAGCAGGAACTGCTCTTCCTTGGCAGCCGTGGCCTTGACGACCCTGCCGTTCTTGAACTCGAGCCGGACATCCTCGACCTCGCGACCGTGGGCGCAGGCAGGAAAGGTGTACCTTATCTGCCCGTTGATGCTCTGCTCAATCGGTCCGGTGAAGATCTCCCCATCGGGGAAGTTCTCATGCCCGTCGCAGTTCCGCCACCTCCGGCCTGCAACCTCCAGGTTCAGGTCGGTTTCCAGGCCCAGAACACGGATTTCGCGTGCCCTGCTCAACCAATCGACAGCCCGCTGGTGTTCCTCGGAGATCGCCCGCCAAGCCTTGATCGGGTCCGTTTCCTGGACTAGGCTGGCCTTGTAGACGAAATCCTCGAACTCGCGGAGCGACATCCCGGCATCCTGAGCGGCGCTCTCGGTAGGGTGTAGTACTACAGTCCAGAGCACTTCTTCTTTGGCCGCCCATTCCAGGAATCGCTGGGAAAGAGGACCCACTGCCAGACCCCGGCGGCACCGCTTGTCAGGGTCAGCATTGGTGAGCCAGTTGGTGTTCACCTCAGTCCAGATCCCGGTGTCAGCATCGATCTCGTCAATGACCTCCTTCACAAATGGGGGCATGTAATCAAGTCGGGCATCGCCGGCATAGGTGTACAATAGTTTGTCTACCGCCTCGAGCCCAACTCGGAGCCAGGGATGGGCCCCGCGCTCCAGCACTTCCTGATACACGGCCAAAACCAGCGGCGCGCCCTCAGGGGAGCCGGTGAGTTGAACCAGTT
>PULQ01000081.1 GCA_003552465.1 Dehalococcoidia bacterium | reverse complement strand
TTGGTAGCGCATACGGGATTCGAACCCGTGATCTCCTCCTTGAGAGGGAGGTGTCCTAGGCCTCTAGACGAATGCGCCACGCTGGCTGGGGATCCAGGATTCGAACCTGGCCTAACTGATCCAGAGTCAGTCGTCCTACCGCTAGACTAATCCCCAGCAAACAAGACCTATTATAGCTGTTTGTGTTCTCCCGGGCAACGATGTGAACTCCCGGGCGTAGCGAAAGCCGGATCGACTCTAAGCCGTATCAGCGCTTGGTGTACTGCGGCGCCTTGCGAGCCCGCTTCAGCCCGTACTTCTTGCGTTCTTTGATCCGGGCGTCCCGGGTGAGCAGGCCATCCTTACGTAGCAAAGGTCTGAACAGATCATTCTCCTTAACCAGGGCCCGGGCAATGCCGTGACGGACCGCCTCGGCCTGACTGCTGAGACCGCCGCCGCTCACCTTCGCCGTCACTCGAAACCTGCCCACCGTATCGGTTGACACAAAAGGCTGTTCGATCTTATGCTGATGCTCAAGGCGGGTGAACGCCTCCTGGTAGGGCTTCTCGTTCACCGTGATCTCGCCCTGACCCGGGAAAAGCCTGACCTGCGCTATCGCACACTTGCGCTTGCCCGTTCCCCACACGTAGCTTTCCTCGCTCATGAGTTATGCCTTCTCCTTCGAATCGATTTCACCGCCTTCGGGTGAGTCCTGAACAGCCTGAGACCTCTCCTCCCCCTCTGCAGTGTTGCGCTGGCTATGAGTGATGGCCTCAGCACCGGTGCGGAAGAGAGCAGCTTGAGCCTCGTGAGGATGCTCCTCACCGGCATAGACCCTCAGCTTTCTGAACATGTCTCTACCGAGGCTGTTGTGAGGCAACATGCCCTTGACCGCCAGTTCAATCACTCGGCCAGGGTTCTTGGCGAAGAGTTCCTCGTAGGTCGGGCTCTTCAGGCCTCCCGGATATCCGGAGTGTCTGTAGTAGATCTTCTGCTTGGCCTTCTTGCCGGTCACCCTGACCCTGGCAGCATTGACTATGACAACATAGTCACCCGTATCGATGTGAGGCGCATACATGGGCTTGTGCTTGCCCCTCAGTATACAGGCTGCCTGCGTGGCGATCCTACCCAGAGTCATATCTGTGGCATCGATCATCCACCATTCCCGTCGTATCTCTCTTGCTTTCGGACTATAGGTCTTCATAACTCGCTTCCCAGAGGCGTAGCATAGTTGACCTTCATGAGGCACACCCCTCGGGCCGGAGCAACCGGACCGGCCAGCCCTACCCGCCTCGCCTGCATTATATCACGAAAGTCCCGAATACCAATCATGCCTCGCCCTAACCTTAGAAGAAGCCCCACGGTGCTTCGCACCTGGTGAGGCAAAAAGGAACTGGCCACGATCCGGAACACGGTGACCTCACCCTTCCTCACGACGCCCGCCTCATGCACGTTGCGGATTGTCGTCTTACCGTCATCCAGGGAGCTGGCGAACGACGCATAGTCCTGCTCTCCCCCCAGAAGCTCGCAGGCCTCATTCATGAGTTCCACATTGAGCGGCCTGGGCACAAACAACGAGAACCTGCGACTCAACGGCGATCGCGTGGTGCCGCTCAGTATGCGATAGCAGTACTCCCGACTTACAGCGCTGCCCCGAACATTGAACTCGGCGCTCACCCTGTAGGATGCCTTAACCGCAATATCCTCAGGCAGATAGTGATTGAGTGCTCTAACCAATGCCATCTTGTCCAACTCAGATCCCGTCCAGAAGCTGACCACCTGTCCCATGGCATGCACACCAGCATCGGTTCTGCTGGCTGCCATAACGCGGCTAGCCTTCCCGAAAACGCGCCCTATCGCCTTCTCAAGCTCATCCTGAACGGTGGGCAGGGCGACCTGCCACTGAAAGCCATGATATAGCGTGCCGTCATATTCTACGAGCAAGACGTACTTACTTGACCAGCTCAATTCGAACCATCGGCGCACTATCGCCCGCGCGGGGACCCAGTTTCAGCATCCTTGTATAACCCCCGGCACGATCAGCATAGCCGGGGGCGATCTCAGTAAACAGCTTGTCAACCACACTCTTGTCGGTGACAAAGGCCAGGGCCTCACGCCGTGAGGCAAGCGTACCTTCCTTGCCCAGTGTGATCATCTTCTCGGCCAGGCTACGAACTTCCTTGGCTTTGGCCTCAGTAGTCATGATGCTCTCGTGGGCCAGCAACGCTGTCACCTGATTCCGATACAGAGCCAGCCTGTGCTCAGTCCGCCTGCCCAGTTTCTTGCCTGCTACCCTGTGTCTCATTCTTTCCTCTTCAGAGGAGGCGATCCCGCGTTTGCCATCAGCTCTTCCACCTCTGCTCGAGACTTCGCGCCCAGACCGGGCAAGGGAGGTAAGCCCTCTCTGCCTTTCTCAATCAACTGGCCGAGCGTGAAAATCCCCGCTCTCTTCAGGCTGTTGTAGGAGCGAGTCGATAGATTCAGCTCTTCCAGAGGAGTATCGTATTGCTCCGGCAGGATGGAGAGGTCTTTGACCATCGGAACCTCGACATCCCTGAAGGCGCAGAACTGATTAATGAGGATCGTGGCGCTCTGGCTGAGTGCCTCCCAGGGAGAGATCGTGGCATCGGTCCATATCTCCAGCACGAGTCGCTCCGGGCTATCTTCCTCACCGGGCCGTATAGACTCTACATGGAAGTTGACCTTCCTCACCGGGGTGAAAATGGCATCGATGGTTAGTGCTCCCACCGGCAAACCGTCAGTTGACCTGGCGGGCACATAGCCTCTACCCGGCTCGACGTTCAGTTCAACGTAGAGCTTAGCTGACGCAGAGTCAAGAGCCGCCAGATAGAGTTCGGGGTTCGCAATGCGGAAATCGGCCGATGGCTTGATGTCTCCGGCGGTGATCTTTCCCTCACCCTGTACATCCAGAACAAGTTGAGCGGCCTCGTGAGAGAGAGGGAAAAGCCTGAGTTGCTTGATGTTCATGAGGAACTCCATAGCGTCCTCTTTGACATGAGGAATGGGAGAGAACTCATGCTGAATTCCCTCGATTCTGACCCATGTTACCGCAGCACCGGGCAACGAGCTCAGCAGCACCCGTCGCAGTGTATTGCCCAGCGTGGTGCCGAAACCCGGCTCCAGAGGCTCAGCTATGAAGCGACCATGCGTGCCCGTGCCCTCAACACAAGTTACCGCGGGAATCGACAATCCTGACATCGCTTACCTTGAGTAGTATTCGACAACCGTTTTCTCGTCAAAGCGTGCTTCCACATCTTCCCTGGTCGGCACACTCATCACCGTACCGGTCATGCTCTCTTTGTCGAGACTCAGCCAGCTGGGAACCAACCTGTCCTCAACCTCCTCGGCTATCCTCTTGTAGTACTCGTTATTCGTACTGGCATCGCGCCACTTGATAGTGTCGCCTATCTTGACGATGAACGATGGAATATCGGTCTTCCGTCCATTGACGACTATGTGGCCATGACAGACCACCTGCCTGGCCTGAGCACGAGAATCCGCAAACCCCAGGCGATAGACCGCGTTATCCAGTCGCCTCTCCAGCAACACAAGAAGGTTCTCCCCGTGTGTACTAGAGCCCTTCTTCGCCTCGGCGTAGAACCTCCGGAACTGCCGCTCAAGAACACCATAGCTGAAGCGGACCTTCTGTTTCTCTCGCAACTGGAGCCCTCGATCCGAGATCACGTTACGGCCTCCCCGTGGCCTGGAGCGCCTGGTAGGAGCAGCACTCCTCTTCTCAACAGGGCACTTGGGCGTAGCACACCTCTCGCCCTTTAGCATCAGCTTCTCCTCAAAACGGCGACATAGTCGACACACCGGACCCGTGTAGCGCGCCATCCTAGACTCTTCTCCTTCCTCGCGGCCGACAGCCATTATGAGGAATGGGAGTCACGTCTCTAATGGAGGTCACCGTAATACCGGAGGCCTGCAGAGCTCGAATCGCTGCCTCGCGCCCACTCCCCGGGCCTTTGACGTATACCTCGACACGGCGCATTCCGTCACCGGCAGCTCGATGCGCAGCATCCCTGGCAGCCAGTTGGGCAGCATAGGCAGTCCCCTTTCGAGAGCCTTTAAACCCTGCACTGCCCGAACTACCCCACGCGATGACATTTCCCTGCATGTCGGTGATGGCGATGCTGGTGTTGTTGAAGGTGGACTGTATATACGCCTTACCTTCACTGACCTTTCTCTGGATCCTGCGAGTTCTCTTCTTCTTAGGCATTGATCAGAAGATGCTCCTTACTTCTTGGCCACGCCGCGTCGCTGTCCGCGACCCGCCACTGTCTTTTTCGGTCCTCTCTTAGTCCGGGCATTAGTGCGCGTTCTCTGTCCATGAACAGGTAGTTTCATGCGGTGCCTGGTGCCTCTATAGCAGCTGATCTCGATAAGCCGCTTGATATCCGACTGGATCTCCCGTCTGAGATCGCCCTCAACCCTGTGCTGCTTGTCAATGACATCCCGAATCCGGCCAACCTGCTCTTCACTCAGATCCTTGACCCTGATGTCCGCCGCAACATCGGTTTCAGCCAGGATTCGCTGGCTTGTCGTATCACCGATGCCGTAGATGCGCTGAAGTGCTACTCCCACCGGTTTGCCCTTGGGCAGATCTACTCCTGCAATACGTGCCATTGCCTACCTCTAACTCTCGTGTCCTTGTGGACTGGCTTCTCGATACACTCGGATTTCCCGGCCGGGATCGATGACGGCTACATACAGGCGTCGAAAACCACGACCTCCATCCGCAGCTACGCTCATCCTACCCCTGCCTCTGTTTATGCTTCGGATTCTCGCAGATGATCCTGACCACACGGTTGCGCCTCACAACCTTGCACTTCCTACAGATCGGCTTTACCGAAGCTCGTACTTTCATCTGATGTCACCACGCAGGCAAACCTCGTTATCATACGCTTTCTCAAGCTGCCTGTCAAACTACTTAAGGCGATAGGTGACCCTGCCCCGGCTCAGATCATAGGGAGACAGCTCAACCAGCACTCTGTCACCAGGCAGGATCTTGATATAGTGTTTCCTCATCTTGCCAGAGATGTGGGCCAGTACCTGATGCCCGTTAGCCAGTTCCACCCGGAACATGGTGTTGGGCAAGACAGTCGTGACCTTACCCTCAACCTCTATGCGTTCCCGCTTCGCCATCTCTCTGCCTGTGCTCCTATGCGAGTATCTCAGCCCGGTCATCGTCTACGGCAACGGTGTGCTCAAAATGCGCCGACAGGCTGCCGTCGGCGGTGAGGACTGTCCATCTGTTATCTGCGACCCTGGTATGCCAGTCTCCGGCGTTGACCATCGGCTCGATCGCCAGGGTCATCCCGCGACGTAGACGGACCCGCCTACCGGTCGGAAAATTCGGTATCTCGGGCTCTTCATGAAGATCTCGACCTACTCCGTGCCCGCTGTACTCCCTGACTACAGAGAAGCCCCTTGATTCCACATAGTGTTGGATCGCGGAGGAGATGTCGTCGATCGACCCCCCACCAGTCACACGAGCTATGCCCTCTCTCAGGCTGCCCTCTGTTACCGAGATCAGTTCCTCAGCATCCTTGCTGATCCGCCCAACACCGATGGTTACTGCGGCATCGGTATGGAGGCCGTCAAGCTTGACCCCGACATCCAGGGATACGATGTCTCCCTCCTCCAAAATGCGCTCACCGGGGATGCCATGCACTATCTCATCGTTTATCGACACACACAGGTTTGCTGGAAAGCCACGGTAGTTCTTAAACGAAGGGACTGCCCCCCGCTTCTCCGTCTCTTCGGCCACTATCCTGTCTAACTGGCCGGTCTCAACTCCGGGCTTTATCTCCATTCTAAGTCTGTCAAGAACGCCTTCGAGGATTCTGCCACCTTTCCGCATGGTGGCGATCTCCTCATCAGATTTTATCACTACCATCTGGTCTATTCTACCGCTGTTCGGGGTTGCTGTCACCTTGCACGTTGCGTGCTGTTCACCCGTACGACCTCTGTGCACGGAGTGAAGAGACTATCTCGCCTGCCACCTCATCTATCCCCAGGTTGCCGTTCACTCTGATCAGCTTGCCCTGCTGCTCATAGTGCTCAAGCAGGGGCGCAGTCTCAGCAAAGAAAACACCCAACCTCTCCCTGATTGTCTCCTCTCTGTCATCGGGACGCTGATAGAGCGCGCCACCACATCTGTCGCACGTACCTGGCTTACCGGGCGGTGAGCTGACCTCATGATAGGGTGTCTGGCAGACGCGGCAAAGCCACCTGCCGCTAAGGCGCCTAATGAGTTCCGCCTCAGGCACCTCGATGTATATCGCCCTGTCTATGCGTCTGTTAAGGCGGTCAAGAGCCTCATCCATCACTCGGGCCTGATCCAGATTACGGGGAAATCCATCCAGCACACAACCCTGGACGCAGTCCGTCTCCGAAAGCCGCTCAAGGATCATCCTTATGGTGATGTCATCAGGAACGAGCAGCCCCTTCTCCATATAGCTCTTAGCCGCGAGACCGATCTCTGACTCTTCCTCAAGTTCTCGACGAAACAAATCCCCGGAAGACACATGGGGTAATTCGAGTTCCTTGGAGATGATGTCTGCCTGGGTTCCCTTCCCTGCACCGGGAGCTCCTAGAATGATGATGTGCATTACTTCAGGAAACCCTCGTAGCGGCGCATGGTCAGTTGAGCTTCCAGTTGCTTCATAGTATCCAGTGCCACGCCGACCGCGATGAGCATGGCGGTACTCTGCAGAACCAGCACTTCGACACCGGCTATCTGAGAGGCAACAAAAGGCATTATCGCCACAATCGCTAGGAACAGGGCTCCGCCGAATGTGATCCGTCTTATCACCCTGTTCAGGTAGTCCGATGTCGCCTTGCCCGGCCTGACACCGTGTATGAAGCCGCTCTGTCGCTGCAGAGTCTGAGACAGGTTCATCTGCTCGAATATGGTCAAGGTATAGAAGAAGGCAAAACCGATAACCAAAAGGAAGTAGGCCCCCTGGTATAGGAATGTGTCGGCCTGGAATATCTCGGCCACTCGATTCCAGAAATTGGGATCGTCCGCAGGCCCCATAAAGAAGCTGGCGATGGTCGCCGGGAACTGCATTATGGCCACGGCGAAGATTATCGGTATCATACCGGCTGTGTTGACTCTCAGCGGTATATAGGTTGATCCCGACTGGCGATACATGCGACCGGCCCGAAAACTACTACGAGCATACTGCACGGGAATACGCCGATGGGCCTCGACAAATATCACTATCAGCACCAGAGTGGCTGCGCTGAGTATGAGAAACACCGTCAACCCTTCTGGATCCCGGGCGGCGATGAACGCCCGGCCTATCATCTCCGGCAGACTGGCCACTATTCCCCCGAAGATTATTATCGATATGCCGTTTCCTATTCCACGCTCCGTGATCAGTTCACCCAGCCATACAAGGAAGATGGTGCCGGCCACCATGGTTGCTATGATGGTGGTTATTGTGAGAGGGTCGAGAGGCTCATACGGAGCGGTGATACCCTGGACACGCAGTATGGTGAGCATGCCATAGCCCTGAAGGCCGGCCAGGGGCACGGTCAGCATGTGGGTGATCCGGTTGATCCTCTGGCGACCGACATCTCCTTCCTGAGATATTGCTTGCAGCCTGGGGATTACCGGAACTAGCAACTGCATGATAATTGATGCAGTGATATACGGGAAGATACCGGTCGCGACGATGCTGAAACTCGACATCGCGCCGCCACTAAAGAGGTCGACCATCCCGAAAAGCAGTTGCTCCTGGAAGAACTCTCTCAGGGCTTCCTGTATGCCGGGCAGAGGGAGAGGGACATGAGACAGGAAGCGGAAAATGGCAAGAATGCCCAGGGTGAAGAGGATCTTACGCCTCAGATCAGGCAATGCCCATATGTCCTTCATTGCCTGAACCAGACGAGGCTGGGTTCCTTTGCGCTGCATGCTAAGCCTGTTTCGTCTTTCCCCCGGCTGCGGAGATCTTCTCGGCCGCCGATGAAGAGAACTTGTGAGCTGTGACCACCAACGGATGCCGGATATCGCCGTGACCGAGTACTTTGATCGGGCGATCGACAGCGTCTATCAGGCCCGCCTTCAGAAGCTCGGCGGGACCTACCTCGGCTCCGGACGAAAACACGCCCAGCTTGCCCACATTGACAATGCTGTACTCCACCCGGAAAACGTTGGTGAATCCTCTCTTTCGCGGTAGTCGCTCTATCAGGGGTAACTGTCCGCCCTCGAAGCCCAGGCGAACCCCACCCCCAGAGCGGGACTTCTGCCCTTTACACCCGCGCCCTGAATAGGTGCCGCGTCCGCTACTATCCCCTCTGCCGACCCGTCGTCTCCCG
>PULQ01000124.1 GCA_003552465.1 Dehalococcoidia bacterium | reverse complement strand
CTTCTCCCACTCGCCCTGGGATATGAACCTCTTCTCGAACTCGTCTGCGTTGGTCAGGTAGATCTTGTCTCTGTCACCGAGTGCCTCGGCACCTATGATGGTGGAGATCTCCCTGAGGTAGCATCCCTCAGCGTAGGCAGCGTAGGACTGCATGAAGACGTTGTTATGGTCCTCCCTTGTCTTATCGGGTCCTATACCCTCTTTCATCATCCTCGAGAGTGATGGGAACACATCTATCGGAGGGTACACGCCCTTTCTCTCCAGATTTCGGGAGAGAACGATCTGCCCTTCGGTTATGTATCCTGTGAGATCCGGTATAGGATGGGTCACGTCATCGTCGGGCATGGTCAGGATGGGCATGATGGTTACAGAACCTTCCATGTCCGATATCCTCCCTGCCCTCTCATACATCGTGGCCAGGTCGGTGTACATGTAGCCGGGGTATCCCCTTCTGGAAGGTATCTCCTCGCGCATGGAGGAGAGTTCCCGGAGGGCCTCGCAGTAGTTGGTCATGTCGGTCAGTATCACCAGCACGTGCATGTTCTGTCTCCATGCCAGGTACTCGGCAGCAGTCAGGGCCAGCCTGGGCGTCGATATTCGCTCGATAACGGGATCCGACGCGGTGTTGATGAAAGCTACTGTCCGCTCCAGTGCGCCCGTCCTCTCCAGATCCCTCATGAAAAACGAGGCATCATCATAGCTGATTCCGATGGCGGCAAACACCAGGGCAAACTTCTCCTCCTTGCCCTTCACCGCTGCCTGCCTGATTATCTGAGATACGATTCGGTTGTGCGGCAGCCCGGAGCCACTGAATATGGGCAGTTTCTGTCCCCTGACCAATGCGTTCAAGCCGTCTATCGCTGAGATCCCGGTTTCGATGAACTCCGCCGGCGGCTGACGGCTGGCCGGGTTAATGGGCTCGCCGTTGATGTCAAGGTATTCATCGGGGATCAGTGGGCGGCCTCCATCTATAGGATCGCCCATACCGTTGAAGATCCTTCCCAGAATGTCGGCCGACACGGGAAGCTTCAGAGTCTCGCCTTTGCACCTTATCCTGCTACCGACCAGGTCCACTTCGCTGACGCCCCCGAACACCTGGATCACGGTCGCTTCCTTGCTGATGTCGATTGCCTGGCCGCTCTTGATCTCGCCGTTGCCCAGTTGAACGTCGACAATCTCGTTGAACATCACGCCGGGAATGCTCTCTGCTACGAGCAAGGCTCCCTTAGCCCTGTTAATCGCTCTTGACTCTCTTACGTACAGTGATGACAAATCCATAGGAGCCCTCCTTCTATCAGGAAACCCGCTTGCCGGCCACCATGCTTTCTTCCATCTCTTGCCACAGTTCGTTCACTTTCTCTTCTGCGTTCTCGTTGGGTATGTCCTTCATGCGTGATATCCTGTACACCATCGGGGATGAGCGTACGCTCTCGATGCCCGATCCCTCATCTAGCATCTCCTGTGCCAGATCATAGAACTTCATGATAGTCTTCAGCATGAGCCCCGCCTTCGTCGGCATGCAATAGGTGTCTATCTCATGGTAGGCGCTCTGCTGCAGAAAGTCCTCGCGTATCATCCTGCAGACAAGGAGCAGCAGCTTGTCTGCTTCCGGCAGAGCTTCGGGCCCCACCAGTCTCACGATCTCCTCAAGCTCAGCTTCCTGCTGAAGGAGCTTCAGGGCACTCGCTCTGGTATCCTCCCATCCTGGATCATACTCGTTCCACCAGTCCTTAACTGCGTCCACATAAAGGCTGTAGCTGGTGAGCCAGCTTATGGCCGGAAAATGCCTCTTGTTGGCCAGGGAAACCTCCAGGGCAAACAGGGCATCTATGATCCTGAGCGTGTTCTGGGTCACCGGTTCGCTGAAATCCGCTCCCGGGGGGCTGACAGCGCCGGCCACCGTAACGGAGCCCTTTCTCTCCGGGCTACCGAGGCATTCAACCATTCCGGCTCTCTCGTAGAAGGAGGACAGGCGAGAACCCATATATGAGGGGAAGCCCTCTTCTCCGGGCATCTCCTCAAGCCTTCCGCTCATCTCCCTCATTGCCTCAGCCCAGCGGGAGGTTGAGTCGGCAACCAGCAGGATGTCGTAACCCATGTCCCGGAAGTACTCGGCCATGGTGATGCCGACAAAGATGCTCGCCTCTCTTGCGACTACGGGCATGTTAGAAGTGTTTGCCAGGAAGATCTCCTTCTCCATTAGAAGTCGCCCTGTCTTGGGATCCTTCAGTTCTCTGAAGCTGGAGAGGACGTCGGCCATCTCGTTGCCTCTCTCTCCACAGCCGACATATATGTTCAAGTGAGTCTGGGCCCATCGTGCCAGCTGCTGCAGGGTGACGGTCTTTCCGGTGCCGAAGCCACCGGGAATGGATGCCTTGCCCCCCAGAGCGAGAGGAAACATGTAATCGAGAATCCGCATCCCGGTACTGAGCAAGCCCGAAGGATCGAACCGCTCCTTGTACGGCCTGGGCTTTCTCACCGGCCACTTCTGCATCATCGTGAGTTCCGTTGTCTGGCCGTTTCGCTCGATCCAGGCTATCGGTTCTTCAACGGTGTAGTCTCCGCTACGTATCTCCTTGACGGTTCCCCTGACTCCTATGGGCACCATGATCTTGTGCTCGATTAGCTCAGTCTCGGGGACTATGCCCAGTACATCCCCCTGGCCGACGGAGTCTCCTGCTTTGACCTCGGGTGTGAACTGCCACTTCTTGTCGCGGGGGAGCGGTTCCGCTTTGATCCCTCGCTTGATGAAGGGGCCGGTGTTCTCGCCCAGGGCAATGAGTGAGTTCTGAAGACCATCGTAGATGGAGCCCACGAGGCCGGGACCCAGCTCCACACTGAGAATCCGTCCCGTTCCCGCCACCGTCTCACCGGCCTTCAAGCCGAGCGTATCCTCGTGCGCCTGGATGATCGCCCTGTCACCCTCGAGTCCTACTATCTCACCGACGATGCCGTCGTCTCCAATCTCAACGACCTCGTATACCTGGGATCCCCTCATCTCGTCGGCGATGACCAGAGGGCCTGAAACTCTCCATATTTTGCCCATATCTTCAGCCTCCTGCTCTTTCTATGGTCTCAAATCTCAACATCAAACCCCACGGATTCTCTGATAGACTTCCGGTAGTAGTCCCTCACGTCCTGATACCTGGTGCCAAACTTGGAGGGCACTTCAACTACGACCGGGGTGATCGCTCTGCCCTTTCTGGCTTGAGCCAGCAGGTCCTCAACGTGCCGGACATAATCCTCCATCAGCATCACCATTCCGACCTCACGGTCGGACAGCAACTCGTTCAGAGCTTTCCTGACATCTTCACGGGCGTCGTCCTTGTCCCCAATCTTGTAATATCTGCTGCAACCGGCCAGCCTGAGGGCATTGACCAGTTCCTCATCTCCTATGACTGCTATGTCCAGCTGTTCTGGTGTCGTCATGTCATAGCACCAGGTAATCCTTCACTTCCGTCAGGGTAAGACCGTCCGCGATCGCTTTGACAGCGAGCCGCAGATTTCGTATCTCCACTTCCTTAAGGATCAGGTACCACAGCAACACAAGGGGGGACATCACTCTGGGCGCCAGTATCTCCTTCAGAATCACGAACCTGTGCTTGTCAATGATCTCGTCTACAGACGTGATACTCCCGGTCCTGTCATAATCGGCCATGACCTCCTCTGCGATAGCCGAGTACCTGGTGTTCTGCAGAAGGGCAGGCATTTCCGCCATCTTGAGGGAGAGCATTTCGCGGACGGAGTTGTCCGTGAGTTGATAGCCGCCTGCGATTACCAGATCCGCCACGTGGGTTTCCAGCCCGGCGATCACGGCCCTCCAGGCGATCTGCAGATTGGCAAGGTCTATGATCAGTCCGAAGGCCTGCACAAGGATATGGCCGTCCTTCACAGACCGGGCCGTGTTTAACAGGTTCCTGTAGTACCGGCCCTGTAGCCCCGCCTGTACTGGAATCTTCGACCCGGCTGGCTGGTCCGGATTGTACTGCTCCACGGCGGCTACGTAATCCTCGAGCCCGCACTTGACCAGCACCCGGGTGATCTCATCTGTGTCCTGTGCCTCTGATAGGTCATCGAGCAACCCGTTGCTGTGAATGATGCCGATGGGCATCATCCTTGCCTTTCTGGCGGCGGAGACGCCCTCCAGTGCGGCCTTGATGTTGACGATGTCATACCTGGTAACATATGCCTTCAATAGCTTAAGTACATCCCGCGGCGTAAGTCTGAGCCACTCTATGTAGGCGAGACGCTGTGCCAGGTATCTCCACAGGGAGTCATCAACATCGTCGAAACTGCTGAGCGGCAGGTCCTCAAGATAGATCCCGATATCCGTTTCCCGGACGGCTGCCAGGGCGTCCTGGATCGTGTCCGCTCCCTGCAGGCTGTCCATATGTGCGGATGTAATCAACCTGGCCTCCTGCCCTTTCAGATAGGCCGAGATGAACGCGTACTTCACACTGGGCACGGTATACCTTCAGGAGGACTCGAAAAGCTTCTTGCTGATCTCCGGCAGGATCCTCGGCAGGAGCATCTCGAGCCGGGTCTCGTAGGTGTTGTCTATCCTCAGCTTCCCTTCCTTGTCCTCGGCTATCACCCCTCCGAGGCAGTCCGTCTCCTTGACCTCGATTATCCTGTCAGCCAAATCCTTGTTGCCTTCCAGCAGCTTCTTTACGGCATCGACATCCTTAGACGCGACATAAAGCCTGCCGCTGGCTCCACCCAGTCCGTCGCTGGCCTCTTTGATCAGCTTGAGCAGATGCTTGTCCTCGGCTGATAGCTTCGACAGCTCGCTTCGCGCTCCGTCGACTATCCCGGCTATTATGTCGGCCCTGGTGCTTGAAAGTTGCTGGCGGGCCTTGATAGAGGCTTGAGCCAGTGTCCTGGCGGCCTCGTCCTTCACCTCTGCCACGATTCTGCCCTTCTCCTCTTCGAACCTGGCCTGCCGCTGGCTCCTGGCCTTCTCAATCTCTTCCTGTGCCTTCTTCGTGGCCTCATCCGTTATCTCCCTGGCCTCGGACTCGACCTTGGAGATTATGGCGTCCTTGATTTTCTCCATTCCCATAGAGCACCTCTACATAAGGCCGAGCAGCGTGTAACCCATTATCGTGAAGACCAGCGCAAGAACAGCGATAAGCTCGACGAACACAGCAAGCATCATGGAGCTGGTAAGTATCTTCCCACCGGTCTTCGGGAGCATGGCGATACCCGACGCGCACACTTTACCCTGGTACACGGCCGAGAAGCCGAAGGCGAAGGCGGCTATCAGCGTGACACCAAGGGCAACAGCACCTGCGCTCCCCTCGGCGGGCATGTTGGGCAGCACGCTCGTTATCACGAGGATCAGCACTATCAGCCCGTAGAAGGATTGTGTCATGGGAAGGGATGCCAGTATCAGCACGTTCCTGAACTGTCGGGGGTCTTCAGCCAACGTAGCCAACCCCCCCGATGCAGCGGTGGCGATACCCATTGCCGAACCGATGAGACCGGCAATCAACGCCACAGCACCACCGATACTAGCTAACGCACCTGGATCAATCATCTCTCTTTACCTCCTGTTCTATGCCTACTATTGCCTGACGAGTACGGGTCGTGTCCTTATGCGGAGCGGGCTATACTCCTCGCCTCCGCCTTCGTAGAACTTGGATAGAAACTCCACGAAACAGAGCCTGAGCGAGTGTACGAAGCAGCCGATACCGCTCAGGGCCAGGTTGATAAGATGCCCGACGAGGAGTACCGCGATTGCTATTACTACGCCAATGATGATGCCAATCACGCCGGGTATCATGGCGGAGAACAGCTGGGCCAGCATGTTGAAGCTCGCCGCCAGGTAGAACGTGGCCAGGCCGACTCCGGCCAGCCTGGCATACGACATGATGTCGCCCAGTAGACCGGTGAGATCGAAGATCCAGAAGATGCCGCCCAGACCGCCTCTCTGCATGAAGGACCCTACCACAATGGCTACCAGGCTGGCGCCCGTACCGTACATGAATGCGGAGTAAACAACCGGCGGCACCGGCAGCGTGATGTTGAACAACCACTGGAGAATGATCGGTATACCGCAGATCTGGAGCGTGAGGAGGCCGATCTTGTTGACAACTGTGCCCCTGTCCTTCTTCCTTGCCCCCACGATCAACCCCATCACGTGAGCCGTATTGACGTGAACCACTCCTAACCCGATGGAGAGGATGATAAAGGAAATCGGGTCGGTCAGCATGTCCCTGACCGGACCCACGAAGAAGGCAGCGGTCTCCGCTCCGAAGAGCAGATAGTAGATGTCCCCGAGGTAGTTGCCCGCCAGCAGGCCGAGAACCAGTGCCACGGCTCCGCTTATGTAAAGCACTCTCTGGAACAGCCTGTAGCCTTCGGAGTACGGATCATCTACAAACCGGCGTATCAGAAACCGGGCCGCCAGTATGATCCCGATGGCGTAGAAAACATCACAGAGCATCAGGCCGAAGAACACGGCAAATGAGTAGGCCGTGATCGGAGTAGGGTCCCATTCCCTGTACCTGGGGGTACCGAACAGGTTGACGATGACTTCGAATGGCCTGACACCGGACACGTTCTTCAGCTTGGTGGGTGGCTCCTCGGACTCTTCCGGTTTCCTCGTGTCTACGTAGACCAGTCCAACCTCTTCCCTGAGTTGTTCGGTCATCGCCTCAGTGTTAGCCTCGGGAACCCACCCCTCGATCATGGTGACGTAGTTGGCCTCAGAGGCCTTCTCCAGTACTGCCAGCCTGTCCGCCTCTGCTGACAGGGCCTCACGGAAGAGGACGAGTTGCTGAGAGTTCTCGCCGGTCTTCTCCTCGATCTCAGCCTTGAGCTTCGCTATCTCTTCTTCCAGGCTCTGTATCCTGTCGCTCGCCACCTGCATGAACTCCCGCACCGTCAGGTTCTCTGCCGGTATGTCGAGGGCTTTGCCGCCGGCGCCCTTGACGGCTGACTCTATGGTGGCCTGGTGTTTAGCCCTGGCGATCACGTAGAAGGTGGTCTCTTCTTCCCGCTGCATCGCGATGCTATCGAGCAGGTATTGGCTGATCTGGTTGTATGCGGCTTCATGGGCCTGGGTCGGAACGACGAAGACCCGGGAGACAAGATAGCGTCCGGAGAAACTCAGGTCCGTCAACCTGATATCGGCTACGGTTTCGAGCGACCCCAGGTGTGTCGTGAGTGCTTTCAGTTCATCAACGTCATCACTGAGCCTGGTGACCCTCTGGTGCATGTTGGCGAGCTTGCTGCACAGAGTCCTGACTTCGTGGTCTATCTCAGCCAGTGGCCTGACATATATGACCTCGACATCCTCGGCAAGGGCGACATGCACTTCCTCCGGTATGTACGCCAGTGCACCATTGAGCGCTGTCAGCAGCTCGCTGACCTCTTTCCTCTCGCGATCGAGGGACTCCCTATCGACCGGCCTCAGTTCATCGCTCTTCTCAGCATGAAGCACGCCGGCAGTGTGCAGGGTCTTGAGGGTCTGTGTGGAATGGTCTCTGGTTGTCAATACCCTGACTCTGGTCATGGGGTCGGGTGTATTGACGACTAGGGCTGCCATGTTAACTTCTGCCCGCTACGGCGTTAACTATGAGATCTGTGATCTCTTTGACCTTTCTGTCGGCGTCTGAGCGGATCTGCCCGGCTTTCTTATCCGATTCACTGGTTATCCTGTCGGCCTCGGCTCTGGCCTCGTTAACGATCCTGACGCATTCATCCTTGGCCTCGTTCAGGGGCAGCTCAGACGAGAGTATCTTCCTGGACTCCTCTCTTGCTTCAGCCATGATGTCTCTGGCTCTGTTCCTCGCCTCTTCGAGTATCCTCTCGGCCTCGGCCTCGATCGATCCTACATTGCTTGTGACTTCTTCAGGCATAACGAATCTCCTCGGAACTTGAACGGACGGGCTCTGCAGACGGTCCTTGCATAGGCGGTTCCTATGGTCCGGCCGGCAGTCGTATCCGCGACCGGCGGTCGGGCAGGCTGCGATTATAGCAGGGTGGTTCATCATAAGCAATCGGTCTGGAGGGACCGCAGGCCGGTTTCTCATGTGGCAGCCGGCCGGGCGGTTCTTGATTGAGGCTGAATACTCTATAATCAGGCTTATGCAGATCAGAAGACTGCACGGGTGGGATGTGAGCGTGGCACAGGCCAGGGAGATACAGCTGGGCCTGGCAGCGAAGGTGGTGACCGATTGCCGGTTGGTAGATCCCGGGCTCATCGCCGGTGTCGACATCTCGGTTGCCCGTGCTGGTGGACAGGCACGAGCGGCAGTCGTAGTTATTGCGTATCCTGAGTTCGAGACGGTTGAAGTGGGGATAGTCGAGGGGGAGGTAGCGTTTCCCTACGTTCCCGGCCTGCTGTCCTTCCGCGAGGGTCCCTTGATACTGGCTGCCTGTGAGAAACTGTTGAACGATCCCGATCTGGTACTGGTTGACGGCCAGGGCATCGCCCATCCCAGGAGACTGGGGCTGGCCGCACATCTCGGGCTGTTCCTGGACAGGCCTACGATTGGCTGCGCGAAGTCGATCCTCTGCGGCAGTCATGATGATCTGAGTGACGAACATGGCTCCTATTCTGAACTGGTGGACAGAGGTGAAACTATAGGTGTCGCCCTGAGGACCAGGTCTGGCGTGAAGCCCGTGTATGTATCTGTTGGCCACAACATCGATTTGGCATCGTCCCTGCAGTGGGTGCTAAAATGCTGCCGTGGTCACAGGCTGCCTGAACCTACC
Source organism: Dehalococcoidia bacterium (assembly GCA_003552465.1). Taxonomy (GTDB): domain Bacteria; phylum Chloroflexota; class Dehalococcoidia; order GIF9; family AB-539-J10; genus RBG-13-51-36. The sequence goes on along the minus strand of PULQ01000124.1, from coordinate 20,520 downwards.
CGACTGGCCCACCTGGCTGCCTCGGGTAGACTGTGATCTTGAGAAGCCTCACCTTGAGGCAATGTGATCATGGTAACCGGTTGAGTTTCCATCACGGATCAGGCAGTATATGAGTTCCGGTGAGCTAATGGAGCACAATGCAGGAAGATAGAGAACATCTGGACAGCCTACTCCGCAGAATCTCGGACATAATGGTGCATCTTTGACCTCCCGGCCAGGGAAGACGAAGTTGCGAAGATAGAGGCCGAGGCGGCACAGCCCGATTTCTGGCAGGATCCGGCCAGGGCCAAGGCCATCATGCGCAAGCTCGCGGTCAAGAAGAACCTGATCAACTCCTGGCGTGATCTGGAGAAGCAGGCGGGAGAGTTGCGGGAGATGGTCGTCCTGGCCGAGGAAGAGGCGGACGACTCTCTCAGGGAAGAGCTTCAGCTGGAGGTGAAGAGGCTGGGCGCGGAGTTCGACAGGCTGGAAGGAGAACAACTCTTCGTTGGTGAACATGACACGCGCAACGCCATGCTTGCCCTTCACGCCGGCGCCGGCGGTACGGAGTCCCAGGACTGGGCGGATATGCTACTCAGGATGTACCTGCGGTGGGCGGAGAGGCACGGTTACCAGGCGGATGTACTGGACGTATCACCGGGCGAAGAGGTCGGAGTCAAGAGCGCCATCGTCGAGATCAAGGGGGATTACGTCTACGGCTATCTGAAGGGTGAGCACGGCGTGCACAGGTTGGTGCGGTTGTCGCCGTTCGACTCCGACCATGCCCGCCACACGTCGTTCGTGCTGGTCGAGGTTTTGCCTGAAGCCGAAGAGGCCGTGGACATAAGAATAGCCCCGGAGGACCTGAAGGTAGACACGTTCAGGTCGAGCGGCCCCGGCGGCCAGCACATGCAGAAGACGAGCAGTGCGGTGAGGGTAACCCATCTGCCCACGGGATTGGTGGCCACATGTCAGAGCCAGCGCTCCCAGCACCAGAACAAGGAGGCTGCCCTGAAGATACTCTACTCGCGCCTTTTCGAACTCGATCAGAAGGAAAGGGCTGATGAGAGGGCCAGGATCAAGGGTGAGCGCATCGACGCCGGTTGGGGGAGTCAGATCCGCAGCTACGTCCTTCATCCGTATAAGATGGTGAAGGACCTGCGCACCGATTACGAAGTTCACGATCCTGAGGCCGTTCTCGACGGCGAACTCGACGGGTTCATCACAGCCTATCTCAGGTCCAGAATAGGGACGAAACAGTGAGAAGAGAACTCGCACTGCTGGTCGTACTGCTGCTGTTGTTACCATCGTTGGTGGGGGCGCAGAGCGGCGCCCGTGTGTGTGACGTGCAGGGTCATGCGTCATATCCGTTTCAGAACAACGGAAACGGGATCGTCGTTGTAGCCAGCGGTGTGGAGAAGGACTTTCCGGTGGAGGCCGAGTTCACCCTGCAGGCTCAGAGTGAAATTGATATAGTCGATGTTCGTCTCCGTTACGTTGTCGATAAGATGAGGTATGCAGAGGGGATCAGCGAGGGCTGGGCTGATTTCACGCCGGGAGCCATGGTGGAGGCAGCCTGGACATGGGACATGACGAGGGCGAGCCTGCCTCCAGGGGCGAAGGTCAGTTACTGGTGGGTGATCGAGGATGCTGAGGGGAGCCGGCACGAGACTTCTCCGCAGGTGATGAGCTTCGATGACGACCGTTATGCCTGGCGCAGCCTGACAGGGGGAATCCCTCAACCAGACAGCGGCAACGGGTATGCCGGTGAGGTCACTCTGTTCTGGTACCAGGGCGACGATGCCTTCGCCCGGGAGTTGATGGATGTATGTGAGGAGGGTCTTCTTCGACTGGCCGATAAGATCGGCACCTATCCCGAGAAGCCGATCACTATCTACATATACGCCTCTTCCGATGATCTCAGGGGAGCCATGATATTCCCTCAGGAATGGACCGGTGGTGTTGCCTACACCGAGTTCAGTACTATCGCGATCGGGATTTCTCCCGCCAGGCGAGAGTGGGGAAGGAGAGCTCTGGTTCACGAACTGACCCATCTCGTGGTTCACCAGGCGACCTTCGGTCCCTACGGGCGGCTTCCCACCTGGCTTGATGAAGGGCTGGCCATGTACAATGAGGGCGAACTGGAGCCCCACTTCCGGTCCCGCCTTAACAGGGCGGTCGCTGAAGATGCCCTGATATCGGTGCTCAGCCTGTGCAGTCCCTTTTCGGCGGTGACCGATCTGGCTTACCTGTCCTACGCCCAGAGCTACAGCCTGGTCGCATATCTGCTGGATAGCTACGGCAGAGATCTCATGCTCGACCTGCTCGACGTTCTGAAGGAGGGCGCCGGCTACGATGAGGCCCTGATCGAGGTCTACGGCTTTGATATAGCCGGACTCGATGCCAGCTGGCGGGCAACGCTGGGTAACAGGGCATTGTCCACTGAGGGCGACAGACCCGTTGCTGCCGTCATCACGCTGTCAGCAGTACTGGCAGGAGTGCTGGTCACGACAGCGGTTGTACTCCTGGGCAGACGTATCCGGCGCGGAATGACCTCGGGAGTGCCGGAGGAGGGTTCACCGTGAAGGATTCCTTCACCGTTCACGATCTACCTCTTAGCGAACGTCCCAGGGAGAGACTTCTTAAGCTGGGGAGCGAGGCTCTATCTGCCCAGGAGGTCCTGGCCCTGATGCTGGGACGGGGGACCAGGGGCGAGTCTGTGATGGTGATCAGCCAGAAACTGATCAGTCGATTCGGCAACCTGAGAGGGGTGGCGGAGGCCTCGATTCAGGAGTTGAAGGAAGTGAAAGGGATCGGGCCGGCCAAGGCCGCTCAGATCAAGGCTGCGCTTGAGTTCAGCAGACGGCTGGATGGTAAAGTGGGGGAGGAACCCAGACCTGTAATCAAGTCCCCCGAGGATGTGGCCGTCCAGGTGAGAAGTCGGCTGAAGCGCAAGAAGAAGGAGCACTTCTTGTTGCTCTGCCTGGACACGAGAAACAGGCTGATAGACGTCTGTTCCATTTCGGTCGGCAGCCTGGATACCAGCGTTGTTCATCCCAGAGAGGTCTTCAGGGAGGCGATCTCCTATTGTGCCTCCTCGGTGATCTTCGCCCACAATCACCCGTCCGGTGACCCGGAGCCCTCCAGGGAGGACATCGAGCTTACCGGGCGCCTGGTTAAGGCCGGAGAGATCATCGGCATCGACGTGCTCGACCATATCATAGTCTGCGATGACAGCCACCTGAGCCTGAAGGCCAGGAGTCTCCTCTAGACCGAACGAAAGGTGAAAGATAAGCGACGTTCAGGGAGAAGCGCACCGTCCGAGAGGACGGGCGGTGTGCCCGCCTGTCAACTGAAGGCCACGAAGGCACATGAAAGGAGCGATCAACATGGGGTCTAGCGAATGCAGCGAGGTTTTCTTCTACCCGTACAGCAGGAGCAGAGGCTATCTCAAGGAACTGAAGGTGCTCTTCTCCCGGGTGGCGGATGTCGTGTCGTCCGGTGACTCGGTTGCTGTGAAGACTCACATGGGTGAGTACGGCAACACCGGTCACCTCCGTCCGCCGCTCGTGCGCCGTGTGTGCGACCTGATCAAGGAAGCCGGCGGCAGACCGTTTGTCACCGATACCACCACGCTCTATCCAGGAAGGCGGTTCACCGCCACGCAGCACCTGGCCACAGCCGCCTTCAACGGCTTCACCGAGGAGTCGTTGGGTGCGCCCATCGTCATAGCCGACGGCGAGGAGGGCCATGATGGCGAATGGGTGGGCATCCCGGGGCGCATGACCGAGGGTCCCTTCGACAAAGTCAAGATAGCAGGAAGACTCCTCGATGCAGACTCGATGATAGTCCTCTCTCATGTCAAAGGGCATTTCCTGGCCGGCTTCGGCGGTGCGATCAAGAACCTCGCCATGGGCTGCGTCACCAAGGAATCGAAAGCCGCTCAGCACAGGGCGGCCCGTGCTCTCATGGATGTCTCGGGATGCAATGGTTGTGCAGAATGTGTAGATGTCTGCAGCTACGGAGCGATGGCCCTGGTCGGTGAGACGGCGGAACGCGACGAAGAGGCATGCATGAGCTGCAACCGCTGCTTCTTTCTCTGCAAACAGGGGGTGTTCACACTACCGCCTCAGGCGAGAGATGAGTTTGCCGTCAGTGTGGCGCATGCGGCTGCCGGCGTGGCCGGCCAGTTCCATTCAAGGTCGGCCTACATCAACTTCGTGCAGGACGTGACACCTTTGTGTGACTGCGTTGCCGCATCGGGCCTGCCGGTAGTGGCCGATATCGGAATCCTGGCCTCACACGATGCCGTGGCGATCGACAGGGCCTCACTGGACCTGATCGCTCAGAGCAAGCCCGTTGGCGAGTTCGCGCACTCAAGCTATCCCGACATACTGGGCAGGATCAACGATGCGGATAGTTTGGATCAGGTGCGGGTTGCCCAGGTTCTCGGCATGGGCACGATGGAGTACGAACTGAAGGAGCAGAGCAGAAATGCCGGCTGACCGGGTAGCGCAGGGAACTGCACGCAACGGGCGTTGTCATGGGCGCGTTCAAAGCGGCGGTGCACCGTGTCTGCCTGCGCGGTGAGATAAGACGATGCGGAGTAACATGGAGGACAGGGAACTCGCCCGCTCTCTACTTGAAGAGGAGAAGTGGAACCTGGTGGTGGTGAAGGACGGGCACACCATCCTCAGTTCCAGAGAGCGGGGAGTGGCTCCCTTTTTCAAGGCTGTGAAGACCATGGCAGACAGGCTGCATGATGGTGCTATGGCCGATCGGGTGGTAGGCTCAGCGGTAGCCATGCTGTGCGTTCACGCCGGGATAGCCTCGGTGCATGCGGGCACGGCGAGCCGCGGTGCGCTGGAGATCCTGAGTATGCATGGGGTGCCTGCAAGTAGCACAGATGTCGTTCCTCACATCTCCAACAAGGACGGCACGGGTCTGTGTCCCTTCGAGGTGCTGGCGCAGAATGCGGAGAGCCCGGCCCGGCTGTTCTCGGCACTGGAGTCGATGTTCGGAGGTTCCGCGTGATGCTGGAAAGACCCTCTCATGGCAGGTTCTGGGTTGCCATAGCCCTGCTGGCGGTGGTGGCCGTTGCGTCCCTTCTGGTCACCGCCTCTCTGTCAAACAGACTCGGTGAGACGCAGGCAGAACTGAGGGCTCTGGAAGCTGAGCTGGCGACGGCGCATACCGGCCTGACCGGCGTCGAAGCCGAACTCATCGCTTCTAGGGATCTCGTTGAATCGCTGGAAGCCGCTCTGTTCGACCTCGAAGAGAACTACTTCAGGCTGACCACCGGTTACGGCTACGTCCTGAGAGATCCGAGTTATCGGCAGGTCATCGAGTTCCTTGATCGAGACGGCACCAGCGGGCAGGAGTACATGGAGAGTCAGTATACGTGTGTCGATTTCGCTGCCGACATGAAGGCCAATGCTGCCAGGGAGGGGATACGCTGCGCCTACGTCATCATCGAGTTCCTGGGGGGAGGCGGACACGCCATAGTTGCGTTCGAGACTACCGACAGGGGCATGGTCTTTGTAGAGCCGCAGTTCGACTGGGAGGTCGAACCTGAGATCGGCAGACGTTATCATCAGACTGCGAAACCGCCCCTGGGTCAGGGTATGGCTGTTCCTGACTTCGATGATACGATAACCAGGATCATCATCGTGTGGTAGGGGGTGGTGAACTCGTGTCTGTGGAGAAGCATAGAAGTTGAGAAATGCAGTGAAGCACAGACGTTGTTCTAAGAGAAGGGCAGGCGCAGCAGCCATCGTCCTGATCCTTGCCCTGTTCCTGGCGCTGTTCAGCGGATGTCCTTTCGCGCAACCTGATGTCGACAGGCTCAATCTGTGGGACACCGGCCCGATAACACTCGACCCGGCCATTGCTAAGGACTTCTCCTCATACACCTACGTGGTGCATATCTTCTCCGGCCTGGTTCGACTCGACCACGAACTGAACGTAGTGCCCGACATCGCCGAGCGATGGGAGGAGAGCCCGGATGGAACCGAGTTCACCTTCTACCTGCGCGAGGGAGTGAGGTTCCACTCCGGGCGGGAGGTGAGGGCTGCCGACGTGAAGTACTCGTGGGAGCGGGCCTGCCACCCGGAAACCGGGTCAGATACAGCGCTTACATACCTGGGTGATATCCTGGGTGTCAGCGAGATGATTGATGGACACGTAGATGAGATTTCCGGCGTGGAGGTAGTCGGCGACTATATCCTGCGGGTGACCATCGACGCACCCCGGCCGTACTTTCTGAGCAAGCTGGCTTATCCCACCGCCTTCGTGGTTGATAGCACGAACGTGGCGTCGGGCACGGGCTGGTGGCGTAAGCCGGTTGGAACCGGGCCGTTCAAGTTAAGGGAATGGACGGCGGGGCAGTGGCTGATCCTCGAGCGTAATGACGACTACTACGGCGACCCCGCCGGCGTGGAGCTTGTCGTCTACTATCTAAGCGGTCCGCCCATGGCCATGTACGAACTGGGGCACATCGATGTCGTGTCCGTCTACGGACCCTACATTCACAGGGTTCGTGATCAGGCCGGGCCTTTCTACCCGGAACTGGCCGTAACCCCCGAGTTGAGCCTCTACTACCTCGGCTTCAACACCGCCCGACCTCCCTTTGACGACGTCAGTGTTCGCCTTGCTTTCTGCCACGCGGTGAACAGAGAGCGGATCAGCCGGCTGATACTGCGGGACATGGTGGGCGAAGCTAAGGGAATCCTTCCACCGGGTATGCCCGGCTATGACGAAGGACTGGCAGGTCTGGACTATGATGTGGAGAAGGCCAGGGATCTCATCTCCGCTTCGAGCTATGCAGATGTCTCCAATCTACCGCCCATCACTGTGACTGTGTCCGGATACGGCAACTACATTCCTGAGTTCCTCGGCGCCATCATCCAGGAGTGGCAGCAGAACCTGGGCGTCGAGGTCTCGGTCAGGCAGATGGAACCCGAGCCCTTCGTCTACAACCTGAAGAAAGAGAAGGACGAGATGTTCCTGCTCGGCTGGATCGCCGACTACCCCGACCCCCACAACTTCCTCGACATCCTCTTTCGCACGGGAGCGGAGAACAACATCTTCGAGTACAGTAATCCTGTCCTGGACGAGTTGCTGGACCGGGCAGCCGTAGAGCAGGACGCCGACGTGCGCCTTGCCCTGTACCGGGAGGCCGAACGGATCGTGGTTGAGGATGCCCCGTGCCTGCCGTTGTGGCACGGCATCAATCATGTCCTTGTCAGGGCCAGTATAAAGGGCTATGAAGTCAATCCCGTCGGCATCCCCGATCTGACGAGGGTGACTGTCGACGGATCGCGGGCGTGATCGCTCGCCCATCCCGCGGGCTGTGCGTCACGGGTCCAGCGATCGCTTTCCTCGATTCCCGTAGCCCGGCCACGCGTGATAATGTGAGGGGGATTATCCCCGGGCCCGGCCCGGTGATATAATCGTAAGGGATGGAAAGGGAGGCGATGCTCTATGAAAGGCTCGCCGGGGACAGGGTGAGATGCCACGTCTGCCAGTGGCGATGCCTCATCAATCCCGGCAAGCTCGGCGTCTGCCGCATGCGCACCAACCGGGAAGGCGTGCTGTATGCCATGAACTACGCCGAGGTCTCCTCGATGGCGGCCGACCACATTGAGAAGAAGCCCCTGTTTCACTTCTTCCCGGGCACCTCTGCCTTATCCCTGGGATCCTGGGGCTGTAACTTTCGCTGCAAAGGATGCCAGAACTGGCAGATCTCCTGCGCCGATATTCCACCCGGCTCTCAGCAGGTGAGCCCTGAGCAGTCAATAGAACTAACCACGAAATACGGGTGCCAGGGAATCTCCTGGACCTACAATGAACCGGTCATCTGGCTTGAGTACACGCTCGATTCGGCCAGGCTGGCAAAGGAGCAGGGGATTTACACCTCCTATGTCACCAACGGCTACGCTACTCCTGAGTGTCTGGACGCAATAGGGCCCTGGCTCGATGCCTGGAGGGTTGATGTGAAGGGCTTTCGCGACGGATTTTACCGGGAGTTGACCGGGATCTCGAACTGGCGTGGGATCCTGGATGTGACCGGGCGGGCCAGGGACAAATGGGGCATGCACGTGGAAGTGGTCACCAATATCATCCCCACGATGAATGACGACGATGAGCAGCTGGCGGGGATCGCCGGCTGGATCCACGACGCACTGGGTGAACTCACTCCCTGGCACGTGACCCGTTTCCATCCCCTGTACGAGGTCACTCATCTGTCGGCCACTCCTCTTTCAACGCTGGAGAGGGCGTACAGGATAGGCAGGGAGGCGGGGCTCAGGTTTGTCTACCTGGGCAATGTGCCCGGGCATGAGCGTGAAAGCACGGTATGTTATGACTGCGAGAAGACCGTTGTTCGTCGCATGGGCTATGATACACGCATAGTTGGGCTGGACGGGTCCAGGTGCGCATACTGCGGGGCGGAACTCAACTTCCGCACACGCTGAATGTGCCTCCGGGGAATTCGGGCAAAAGGGATACGTATGGGAAGGTCGAAGGAAGACCCGGCTCGCAGCCGACCGGTCTGTCGGGTGGGCCGATACGTCGGGTGGCTGAACCTGTGCCGTCTCATCCGCCGTCGGAAGGAAGCCGGAGGAGCGGGCGGAAGCCAGGAGGTGATCATGACAGAAGAGGAGCTTCATCCTGTGGTCAGGCTGGCCAGGGAGACCGTGGAAAGCTATGTCCGTGACGGCACGATGCCTGAGCTCGGCGAGTTGACCCCGGATATGCGAGAGCGGGCCGGTGTCTTCGTGTCGCTGCACAAACACGGACAGCTCAGGGGCTGCATAGGCACCTTCGAGCCGACGAAAGAGAACGTCGCCGAGGAGATCATGGCCAACGCCGTGAGCTCGGCCACCAGAGACCCCCGTTTTCCGCAGGTGGATGAGTCTGAACTCGATGACCTGGAGTACAGCGTGGACATACTCGGACGGCCTGAGCCGGTCGACGATATCAGCGAACTGGATCCCGTCGAATACGGCGTTATCGTGGAAAGCGGTCGCAAAAAGGGGCTTCTGCTGCCCGATCTCGAGGGTGTCGAAAGCGCTGCAGAGCAGATAGCCATCTGCCGGCTCAAGGCGGGAATTCCGCCTGAAGAACCGGTGGACCTCTATCGCTTCCAGGTACGAAGATTCAGGTAGCGCTTGACATGTTGACATATATATGGCATAATTCCATACATACAGGAGGCCGAGAATGAAGAAGACCATGATATACATCGGCGAAGAGACACACAAGGGACTGAAGAGGCTGGCTTTTGAGCAGGATACGTCGGTCGCTGAACTGATTCGTCGTGCTGTCGATATTGTCTATGGAGAGGACATTGAGGACTTAGAGGACATGGAGCATGAGCTGGCCCGATACCGGAGCCAACCCGGGTCGGCGGTAGAGTTGGAAGAGTACCTGTCGAGGAAGAGTACCGATGTACCGGGTCGAGCTTAGCGACCGGGCACAGCGTGAACTGGGGGACATACGGGGTGGGTACTTCAATCGGATAGCCGTCGCTCTGCGAGGTCTCTCGCTCAATCCTCGCCCGAGGGGTGCGAGGAAGATTACAGGGCCCATCTACCGGATTCGTGTAGGTGATTGGCGCGTAGTATACGCAGTATTCGATAAGGACGAATTGGTGGTCGTTGGTAAGATAGCCAGGCGTTCGGAGAGGACCTACGATGGAGTCGACCGACTGTTGTGATGGAGAAGATGAGTTTGTTCGACGAGCCCGAGCAACCGGGAGATAAGCAGCTGGCCGACAACATGCCGCTGGCGGCAAGGATGCGGCCGAGCAGCTTCGACGAGTTCGTCGGGCAGGAACACCTGGTTGCTCCGGGGCAGGTGTTCCGCAAGTGTATCGAGGCAGACCGGCTGCCCTCGATGGTCTTCTGGGGACCGCCGGGCAGCGGCAAGACGACGCTTGCCCACATAATCGCCAGCATCACCAGGGCACAGTTCGCTTCTCTTAGCGCTGTGAGTGCCGGCGTCGCCGACCTGCGCAAGGTCGTCGAGGCAGCGGGTAAGAGGCTAAAGCAGTCGGGACAGAGGACGATCCTCTTTGTCGACGAGATCCACCGCTTCAACAAGGCGCAGCAGGATGCCGTTCTTCCCTTCGTCGAAAGCGGCACCGTCACGTTCATCGGAGCGACCACCGAGAACCCCTCCTTCGAGGTTATCGCACCGCTCCTGTCCCGCTCCCGGGTCTTCCGGCTGAACCAGTTGACGGACGACGATATCCGCCTCATCGTCGAGCGGGCCATCAGCGACCGGGAGAAGGGGCTGGGAGATCTCGGTATCAACATGAGTGAAGAGGCGCTGTCGCACCTGGTGACCGCCTCCAACGGAGATGCCCGGGTGGCCTTGAATGCCCTGGAAATGGCGTCGTCTGCCGTTCCGCCCGGCGACGATGGCTCACGCTCAATCGACCTGTCGACCGTCGAACAGGCGTTGCAGCAGCGGGCCCTGCTCTACGATAAGAGCGGCGACCAGCACTACGACCTGATCTCGGCCCTGCACAAGTCGCTAAGGGGCTCCGATCCCGATGCCTCCCTGTACTGGCTGGGGCGTATGCTTGAGGCCGGCGAGGACCCTCTCTACATCGCCCGCCGCCTGGTCCGCTTCGCTTCCGAAGACGTCGGCGTGGCCGATCCCCAGGCGCTGGTGATAGCCGTATCCGCCCAGCAGGCGGTGCATTTCATCGGGTTGCCCGAGGGCAACCTGGCGCTGGCCCAGGCGGTGGTCTACCTGTCCACCGCTCCCAAGAGCAACTCGCTGTACCGGGCGTATTCGAGTGTGAAGCGGGACATAGAGCAGACCCGCAACGACCCGGTACCGCTCCACCTGCGCAATCCCGTGACCGACCTGATGCGCCGGGAGGGGTACGGGAAGGGCTACGAGTATGCGCATGACCATCCCGGCCACTTCGTAAGGCAGGAAAACCTTCCTCCTTCACTCAAGGGGAAACGCTACTACCGTCCCAGCGGCCAGGGTTATGAACGGCAGATTGCGGACAGACTTAAGGAGTGGTGGAAGGGGGAGAAAGGTTAGCACCTGAGCGAATTGTCGGCGCAGCGGGTTAAGCGCAGGGCTGAGTACGGGGCTGTGTCTTACGGCCGTGTGCTATAATGCGGTGGGCAGTGGAGTAGTATTGGGGGCTTGGCTATTACGTTGATGGAGGAGCACGTTGGCTAGGTTCGGCCTGATTCCCAAGGACATGGGGTTTTACGACCTGTTCGAGCAGGATACTAGCAACCTGGTTGTCGCTGCCGAGAAGTTGCTTGACCTCTTCGAGAACTACGAGGACGTCGAGACGAAGGCAAAGGAACTCAAAGACTTCGAGCATCAGGGCGATGCCATAACCCACGAGATAATCCAGAGGGTTCATCGCACCTTTGTCACGCCCATCGACAGGGAGGATATCACACTGCTTGCCCACAGCATTGACGATGTGATGGATTTCATCGAAGCGGCGGGCAGGACGGCCTATCTCTACAGAATTGATCAGCCCACGGAACGCGCCCGCGAGCTGGCCCGCATCGTGGCCAGAATAGTCTACAAGCTGCACGAGGTGATGCCCCGTCTTCGCCGTGGCGACCAGTATCCCTGGATCCTCAAGCAATGTGTTCAGATCAACAGCCTGGAAAAGCAGGCCGACGATGTGAAGAACGCCGGTCTGGCCGAGCTGTTCGACGCCTGTGATCTGAACACCTGTGACGTGATCAAGTGGCGGGGGATATACGAGCACCTGGAGAACGCCACGGACCGTGCCGAGGACGTGGCCAATGTGCTCGAGGGCATAGTGTTGAAGCATGCCTGAACTTGCTCTGCTGGTTCTGGTAATCGCGGCAGCCTTAGGATTTGGAGTTGTTAACGGTTTCAACGATGCTGCCAATAGCGTCGCAGCTTCCATCGGCTCCCGCGCTCTCTCCCCGGCAAAGGCCATAGTACTGGCTGCGCTGTTCACGTTCGCCGGTGCCGCCACGGGTCTCGAGGTGGCCAAGACCATCGGGAGAGGTATACTGGTTCCTGAGGCGATCGCATACCAGACGTTGTTCGCCGGTCTGGGCGCGGTGATCATCTGGGGCACCATCGCCACTCGCCGGGGCCTGCCCGTCAGTTCCACCCACAGCCTGGTTGCCGGTCTTGCCGGAGCGGGCATAGCTATGGCCGGCACAGATGCGGTGCAGTGGCAGGTGATGAACCCGGTGCTGGCATCGGTGGTGACGGCCCCTGCCCTCGGCTTCGTCGGCGGCTTCGCGCTGGCGGTTGCCCTGCTGTGGACATTCAGGCGCAGCATTCCATCAAGGATACGGGTGGTTTTCAGTCGCCTGCAATGGGCAACCACCGCCTTCCTGGCCTACAGCCTCGGCAAGAACAACGGCCAGATGCCCATCGGTATCATGGCCATGGCCCTGGTCATCTACTACACCCGCATAGGGGAGCTCGAGCAGGCGGCGGGAGTGTGGGACCAGATCGTCATCGGTCGCGGCCTGTGGTGGGTCATAGTCATATCCTCGCTGTCGATAAGCCTGGGCACCGCCGTCGGAGGGTGGAGGGTTATCAGGACGGTAGGATTCAGGATCACCGCTCTTCAGCCCATACACGGCTTCGCCACCGACTTCTCGGCTGCGACTGTCATCGAGGTCGCGTCACGCCTCGGGATTCCCGTGAGCAGCACGCACTGCGCCACGGCCGCGGTAATGGGGGTCGGCGCGATGAGGCGACTCTCGGCAGTGAGGTGGGGGATAACCCGGAACATCGTGTGGGCATGGGTGCTCACCTTTCCGGTGTGCGGGTTGCTGGGCTGGGTCATAGCATCTCTCATTCAGACGGCCTCCTGAAGGACAGAATCCCCTTGCCCTGATAGAACATTTGTGCTATCATGTGCCGGTGAACCTGTTGTCGGTGGCCCTCCAGAGGCGGAACTACGAACTGGCGGCTTATGTCCTGGTCTACGGCCTGGTCAAGGCCCGGCTGAAATACCCGGAAGACAGACATGGCAGAGTTGCCGGTGCGGCGCGCGTGCGCGGCAGATCCGGTGGCCGAAAGCGGGCGAAGCCCGCTCCAAAGCGGAGATCACGCCCCGCAGGCACCGGGGGATCACGGCAAGCCGGAAACTGTCATGGCAGCAGACAAGAACGACGCACCGAAGAGTAGTCCGCGCGGCTTCTACCGCTGCGCTCTGAACGAGGCCGAGAGGGTCGGGTTGGAGGAGGCCTTCGACGTCGAAGGCCTTGACGACGAGATCGCTCTGCTCAGGGTGAAGCTGAGGTCCCTGCTGGAACAACAGCCGGAGCGGACCGACCTGCACTTCGAGGCGGCCAACATCATCGCCCGCCTTGTGAAGACGCGATACCAGATTGCCAGGGAAGGGGATAAAACGGTCGAGGAAGCCGTCCAGAAGGTGCTCTCCGAGATCGGCCTGCCCGCGGGCCTCTGTAGTGCGACTCTCCAGAGCCTGCCCCGACCGAAGTCGGGGGTCGCGACTCCTCATGCACGAGGCGCCGATACATCGAACGCCGACTGCGTCGGGACAGGGCCCTCCCCTACGGTCTATGCAACCGGGGACATAGGTTACACTCTGGATCGGGCACATGGGTAGCTTTCCCCCCTTGAGGCAAGGGGGACACAGGGGGGTATGACGCAGGATCCTGTGCAACGTGATTACTTCGACGTCCCGACACGTCGGGGCTCCTCGCAGACACGTGGTAAAGTACGCCCCGAAGACTATCCCAGCGAGGGCAGGTCCTTGCCGATCTCGGCCAGGGAGTCGATCCTCTTCTTGGTCTCTTCGATCTGCCCCTGGTGCTCATGGGCGTACTTCGTAGCCTGCTCGTAGAGGTCCTTGATTCTGGGCACGAACGCCAGCTCTGACAGAATCAGGGTAACATCGACGAAGTGCTTCTCCCCCGGGAAGTCGCCGCCCCTGATCAACGAGTTCGGCGCCAGCTCCTTCACGTAGTCGGCCACGCTCTTGACCATGTCCATGTTGAGCTCTTTCTCGGGTCCGGAGATGATATAGATGGCCTTGCCGGCGTCCTTGGGGCTACAGGTGAGCGAGAGGTCGGTTATGGTGGCGTCCAGGGCCTGTGTGCCGCGGAAGCTCTCCAGTGCCTTCTCGCGGAAGGTTCGCTTTCTCACCTCCCACGGGAAGCGGAACGAAGGAAGCTCGTGCCTGCCCAGTCCGATGGTCGTCCATCCCTCCAGGCTGGCGATGATGTCGCCCGCGTCTATCGTTCGGGCACCGACGTGCTTCGACTTGGTCACCTCCCCGGCGCACATCAGGTCGTAGAAGGGCTCTACGATCATCCTGTTTATGCTATCGACGTTACTGATGAGGCTGGCGTCCTTCCTCACATATCTCTGGTTGTCGGCCAGGAAGACGGCGTCCACGATATCGTAGGTGGACTTCAGGCAGGTCGCCGTATTGTACACGCTGCGTGACTCGGTGGTCTGCTCATGTTCGAAGGGCAGAACCGCCAGGGCATAGACCGGCTTACTGATGTACCTCTCCTTGACCGCCTTACATATAACGGGCAGGGCCCCGGAGCCTGTGCCTCCGGCGGCGCCGGCCACAATGAGGAAGGCATGCGTCTCGTAGAACTGGGGGCTGGATTTCACAGCCTCCAGTACCTTGTCGCCGTCCTGCTTGGCCAGCTGGGCGCCCATCTCGTTGATCTTGCCCACCCCGTGCCCGAGGGTCTGGCGCAGCCCCAGGAGCACCCGGTGAGAGAAGTCGTTCTTGATGTACTTCAACCCCGTCAGGTCTGCCTGGTCGGTGTTGACGGCGATGACTGTGGGTGCGATGGTTGCCTTGCGCTGGGTACGCGCCTTCATGTTCAGCCTTGCGAAATGGTCGGCGATCCGGCTCCCGCATTGTCCCAGTCCGATAACTGTCAGCTTCATTATGCTCCTCCTTATAGTTCGGCGGCTCCGAGGCTCCTCTTGGCACCCCTCGCCCTAGTCATACATTCGTCTTCTTGTCTTGAAATAGTAGCCGGCGCCGCCGGCGCCCAATACGACGATGACTATAATAACAATCAACGCCCACAGTGGCAAGCGTCCGGCACGGAAGGACTCCGGATCGCTCCATCCGCTCTCGTTCTGGGCTCCGTCCACCGCCTGCACGATCCAGTAGTACGTGCCATGCGGCAGGCCCTCGTCCCTCTCGAGAGTGTAGTTTCCGGTCAGGCCCTCCCATGTCAGAACGGGGTCGACGAAGTATCCTTTATCGGTGACGTTGGCGCTGGTCGATATCTGCAGGCTGTAGTAGACTCCGCTGAGGTCGAACACCTCCTCCCACTCGAAGGCAGGCCGCACGCTGCGTGCGAATCCCACCCTCTGCCCGTCGATCGGATAGTATAGTTCGGGCGTACTCGGCGGGACTGATTCCATGGTGAAGATAGCGGGGACCTCCGTCTTGTTGCCTTCGCCGTCCTCGGCGGTGACTTCCCGCTCGCCGAATCTGCTTTCGGGAACGGGGAACATCACCTCGAAACTGCCCTGTTCGTTCGTGAACGTCGTTGCCACCTCTTGCTCTTCGTAGAGGATAGTGACATTGATGCTGGCGGCGAAGCCGCGGCCGGTGGCGGTCACGTTGATGCCCACGTGTCCTTCGTTGGGCGAAATCTCGATACCCGGCACTATCTCAAAGGTGCGTCCCGGTGCGTCCTTGGTCTGGGGTCCCTCGGCTGTGACCTCGTACTCGCCGGCCGGCATCTCAGGCACGTCGAACGATTCCTCCCATTGTCCCCTGTTTCCGGCCTCGATGCCGGTCTCGAGTTCCTCCCCGTCGAACAGTATCGTGATGTTCCTCTCGCCGGCGCCGAATCCCCCTCCCGTCATCGCAATCGTCTGACCCGGGCTGCCGGAATCCGGCTCCAGCCGTACTCCCGGGCCCACCGTGAAGGTTGCGTCTCTGGCGGCGGGGGGTGTGGTGTCTATATCGTGGCTTCCCCTGACTGATGGGGGAATCTCGAAATCGTGCTCCCATCGGCCGGTACCGTCTGCTTCGATAGTCACGTCTTCCAGTACGCGCTGAGGGCCGAAGTATAGCCGGATATCATACGTGCCGTATCCCCGGCCTGTCACGGTGACGGTATCGCCCACCTGTCCCTCTTCGGGGGCGACCGTAAGACCTCGCTGCACTTCGAAAGTGGTTATTGCTTGAAGGCTGTCAGCTATGTAGGCCCGCACGGAATGCGTGCCGGAGTAACTGTCGGGCACTGCGAACTCAAATCCGAAGCTTCTATCTGGTTCGACCTGAGGCTCACCCACCTCCGTCACTGGTTCACCGTCTAAATAGTAGTAGACACGAACCCATTCACCTGCGGTGAAGTTGTTCCCTGTGACTGTGACTGTGTCTCCGGGGATCCCCTGATTGGGCGAGAGTCCGATCACGGGGGGATATGTCTCCGCAGCCGCGGGCAGCGGCAGCGAGGGAACGGCCATGAGGCAGAGGGCAAGGATGATCGTCAGTCGACACAGTAACTTCATCTGTTCCTCCTTCTGATCCTCGTGTTGCTCATCGTTCCCCCTATTATAAACGAAGATAGCCCCGAAAAGTAAGTGTCGGGCGGCGGCGAATCTTTCATCATGAGTCCCTGACACGCGGTTGTCCCTGTAGTGCGACCCTTCAGGGTCGCGCCCCGGCTTGCACGAGGCTAAAGCCTCGTACTACATGATGACCCCGTAGGCCTCTGTAGTGCGACCCTTCAGGGTCGCGCCCCGTCACTCTCATCCGACAAGTCCTCTCTCCCCTGGGGGAGAGAGTTAGAGTCAGGGGGCAGAGATAGAAGAAGGGGGGCGGGGTGTCACCCCGCCCCCTATGGCTCGTTGTTGCCGTTCCCCTTGCGGGAGCGCGCAGTCACACCAGCCTATCCCTGCGTCAGGCGGCGCCTGGCGAAGACGGCAGCGCCGGCGATCATTGCGGCCAGCGCCAGCCACGGCGCGAGCAGTACCAGCCTGTTCACGAGGTGACCGGTGCCGCCCACGGGGGGTATAGTGATGCGCTCGTTTTCGAAGTTGTAAAACAGCCCGTCTTCGGGATGACTGTCATAGGCCGGCAGTTCGATCTGGTGGTAACCGGGGTCGGGAGGCTCCACCTGTCTCCAACCCCACTCGAGCGTCTCCGTTATCCTGTATTCTCCCGGCTCAAGATCCTGGAAGCAGTACCGCCCGTGCTCATCGGTCAGCACGGGGTCCCCGTGTTGCTCAAACTCACCGGAGGTAGGGTCCTTCTTCTCCAGAATGATTGTCCAGCCCTCCAAGCCCTCTGTCGTACCCGCCAGGTACTTGTAGCCGCAGATCCGGTAGATCGTAAGAGGACACACGAAGTCACGGTAGGCGTAGGGCCGGAACCCAACCTCAATCGCTCCAACCGGGTCCTGCGTCACGGGATCGAACCCCTCAATCCAGCCCTCGTCCATGGCGTCGCTACGACAGATCGTCCATATGTTGCCGGCGGCATCTCTGCCCATACCCACAGGTGTCGTGCCTGAGGTCAGGGGGTAAGTCGGGCCAGAGGTGCCTGAATCGATATCGTAGGAATACACTATGTCGCCTTCGGTGGTACCAACCGTGCTGGCTATCCATATCCGGCCCTGGTCGTCGAACTCCATGCCGCGGTTCTGGCTAGAACCCGTGATCTCGGCAGAGGACCAGTCGTCTGTTTCCTCGTCGCGGATATGAAGCTGGTCATCGTAAGACGTGGCATACACCGTGCCATCCTCAGCGATGAGCACTGCGTACGGGTTGAAGCTCGTCTCGTGGGTGAACACCACAGTGTCAGGATTGAAGGTCCAGATACCCTCCTCCCTGGGGGTGTGCGTGGGGGTGGAATCACGACTGGAGATAAACAACGTCCCGTCCGGTGCGAACTGCATGTCGTAGTAGCGGATGACGTTGTCAGGGCTTACGTCCGGGAAGAAGGGTCCGGCCACCGGCTCTAGAGTCCCGGCCACCACGTTGTACTCGTACTTCATCAACTGAGCACCGCTGTAGAAGCCGACCCAGATGTAACCCTCGCTGTCGATGGCAATGGCGCGGGGCATGTCCCCGGGGGCGCCCACGAGAAAGACCTGTACGGCTTCGTCAGTGCCGAACGGTAACAGGGGATCCGGGTAGGCGTGCGTGTCGGTGAGGCCGGTGGTATCGGCCTGAACCCTGACGACTGAGCCCTGCAGGTCCGTGCCGTCGGCACCGGTGTTGAGTACCCAGGCATTGCCGCCGGAGTCGAGTGCGATGCGCGAGGTACGCCACTCAACCGGGGGCACTGCGTT
Organism: Dehalococcoidia bacterium; assembly: GCA_003552465.1. Classification (GTDB taxonomy): domain Bacteria; phylum Chloroflexota; class Dehalococcoidia; order GIF9; family AB-539-J10; genus RBG-13-51-36. The sequence continues at coordinate 2,245 of PULQ01000124.1, read as the reverse complement.
TGGGTTTCCAGGGTCCGGGTTGCCTTCAAGGTCCACCTCATCGCCCAGGCGCGGCGCGGTATAGTAGCGCGCCACCTCAGTCATGTTTACCAGGTCCACCCTGGAGACGGAGGCCTCGCCCGAGTTGGGGACGAACCCGTAGTTAGGGGACGAGTTGGCAGCGATGGTGCCCGCGGTGCAGGGCCACATCATTAGGCCCAGTCCGGCCACAAATAGGATGCTGAGTATTCTTCTTTTCATTAAACTCACCTCACTGAGTATTCTTTGTCGTGTTCAATATCCCCGACGCCCCGGGTCAGTCTCACTTGCAGGATACACCCGCTCGTGTATCCGACAACTCTCACCCGGGTCGGCGAAGAAAAGACCGACCATCTCCAGGTCGGTTTCACTATTGGCTCCCTGTCGCCCAAGTGACCATCTACGAGCGGCAGTTCAACGCTTCCTGAACACAACACATAAGATAATGCATAGGACCGTGAATGTCAATAGGGAGGAGAGGGGATGCTGGGGCGGGGGGTTACTCGTAGAGGCGGGGCCTTACCAGGATGAAATAGGTGCGGAGTATGAGGAGCAGGCCGACGAAGGAGAAGATCACGATGAAGCCCCACATGGGCAGGCGTCCCACACGCATGCGTTGTGCCTCGCTACATCCGCTCTCGTTCTGCGCCCCGTCCACCGCCTGCACCGTCCAGTAGTAGATGCCGTTGGACAGCGGCTCGTCCGGCGTATAGCTCGTCTCGGTGAGGCCGGTTTGCGAGATGAGTATGGAGTCTGGCTCGAAGTCGGGGTTGGTAGACGCCTTCATGTTATAGTAGACGCCGCTATCGTCGAACACCTCCTCCCACTCAAAGGTCGGCGTCGCCCGGCGGAAGAAACCCACCCTTCCTCCGTCGGCGGGCGAAGACAGCTCGGGTATGGGAGGGGGATCGGATTCCATCACGAAGATGGCGGAAGCGTTCGTCGACTCGGGGTCATCGGCAACAGTTGCCTGTACGGTGCGCTCGCCGAACCGGCTCTCGGGCACGGCAAAGACCACGCTGAAGCCTCCCTCTTCATCGGTGACAGTTGCAGGGGCATCGACCTCGCTGCCGTCGTATAGGATAGTGATCTGCTTGTTGGGTGCAAAGCCGTATCCGGTGGCGGTCACGTTCGTGCCCACGTGCCCCTCATCCGGCGAGAGCGTCATCACGGGTCTTATCTCGAACGGGACCTCGTCGATGTCTCTCCTCCGGGTACGGGCGCCCTCGGCGGTGACGGTGTACTCGCCGGCGGGCATCTCGGGCACCGTGAACGTCGCATTCCAGCGGCCTGTCTCGTCGGCCTGGATGCTGGTGGGCACTGTGGCTACCAGCATCCTATCGACCACCACCCTGATGTTTTGCTCGTCGGCGGCGAACCCGGTGCCGCTTACGGCTATGCTCTGACCCACGGCGCCGGATGTCTCATCCAGTGTTATGCCGGGCTTCACCTCGAAGACGGCGTGCCTGACGCTGCCGATGAGGACGGTCTGGGAACCGCGGGCCCGTATCTCGTGTCTGCCCCTCGTCCAGGAGGGAAGCTCAAAACTGGTCTCCCAGGTGCCGTCCGGATTGGCTGAAATGCCATCGTCAACCGTCTCGTAAAGGCCGCGTCTGACCTCAATGTCGGTTTCATTGGCGCCGAATCCCCGTCCTGTGACGGTAAGCATTGTTCCGGTCGCCCCGCTCTCAGGGCTAATGCTCACTCCGGGCCTGACGCTGAAGTTCGCCTCCTCATAGTCTCTCTCGGTCTCCGCCCGTATCGTGTAGCCCCCCCTGGGGATCTCGGGAACCTCGATGTCGACCTCAAAACGCATTGCGGTGTTGTAGACCTCATCTATCCAGATACCTTCGAAGTAGATGTCGACCCAGCTATCCAATTCGAAATCATTGCCGGTGATGGTGATGATGTCGCCGGGAACTCCATGATGAGAAGAGAGCTGTATGTAGGTGTCGGGACACTGTGTCTGCCCCTGCACAGGCAGCGGCAGCAGGGACATGATCATGAGGCCGAGGACCAGAGCGACGGCCAAGCGCGAGAGTGATTTCATCTCGGCTACTATTATAGAGGAAACCGCCTTCAAATGGAAAATTGGGCCGTCCCATAGCACGAGGCTAAAGCCTCGTACTACATTGCTGGTTGGCGTATCTGTGTAGTGCGACCCTTGAGGGTCGCGCCCCGGCGTGCACGAGGCTAAAGCCTCGTACTACATTGCTGGTTGGCGTAT
>PULQ01000032.1 GCA_003552465.1 Dehalococcoidia bacterium | reverse complement strand
GGGCGGCATTCCAGTACGGATCATGCGTATCGGCCTCTTCCAGTTGTTCCAGTGTATATAGATATTCTCGCGGGTCATGCTCATGTTCCCGCAGAGTAGACCTTGCCCAGTCAGGAAGCCCGGCGAAGGAGTCATAATGCCGGTTGTAATGGGCGAAGTTCATGCTCAGTTCCCGGCGCACAATCAGTTCGTCGAGAAAAGCATCTCTGCCCGGGCCGACGTGCGGGTTCACCTGTAGATGGATGTACAACGGGGATATCTGTCCGAAGTGAAGGTACGGGCTTAGATTGGAGAGACAGTCCTCGTTGGGATCATTTCTTGAATGCTCGTACCTGTCCAATTTCTCACTGATGAACTCCTGGAGTCGCCTCTTCGCTTCTCTCGTACCGCCGTGAAATGCCGTCACAGGCTTTATGGAATGGTCGACATCAAGGTTCGATATGACCTCAGCGACGTTGGTAACATCGTAACTCTGGAATTCAGCCCGCGGTGAATCTGTTACCAGGGTTTCTTCGGCGAGGGGAACAAGATAATCACCTACTGCCCTCAGCAGTTTTCGCCGCAATGTGGCCGCAGAATACTCTTCTTTGCCTGAAGCAGTTTCAACGGGGACCAGCACGTCGCTCTCCACCTGCAGTAACGGACACTGGATACTGTCCGCAACATGCTGCCGCCACTGCTTCTGTATCCTCAGGTACCCACAGTCACACACTACGAGTGAAGCCTCCTCCGCGAACTTCAGGACCCCGATCTGCGGAGAGACCCGTTCAATGGCCATGCAGGCACCTCTGTCTTTAAGGTCTTCCTGGACGCACTTCAGGCCTTCAAGCATGAAATGGTAATGCCTGGCATTGGCTTCGGGAAAGGCATCGGTAAGGCCGAAATAGACTATGAGGGGCTGCTTCCTTTCATTCGCCTGTTTGATGGCGACCTCCAGCGCGTGATTGTCCTCTGCTCGCTGTGAAGCCTGCATCCAGTAGAGGACGTAGCCCCCCTTTACAGGCTCATTTCTGTTCAGCGGCCGGATACGAGATTCCTCGATCATGTTTGCCCCACCGACCATTGCCGGACTCGTAGTATAGCCGGGCTTTCCAATCCTGTCAGGTTGAGCCCTTTCGTAAGGAGTGTTAGAACAAGCGGGACGATCGTCGGGTGCCCCGCCGGAGCGGCTGTTGGCCGCGCCCATGCGCGACCGGTGAGGCGAGCGGTCCGCTCATCCGGGCTGACATCGCCTATTGTGACTTATCAGTTCAGGATAGGAGTCCCGGGAGCTAACCCTGAATCTGGCGACCTGTGGATGCTGCAAGAACTCCCATTGTCCCGTGCAGCCGCATGCTCCAGCAGCTACTTCAACATGCATCATCGCAATACCGCAATCGAGACGCCTGGTAACCCTGAAATCCGGTCCTCTGGTCCTTACCGAAACCAGCACGCTGTCCTCCTGCACTTCAAAGCTCCATGGCTGCCGGTTCACAGCAGAAGGCGCGAGCCTGGCAGCCTCAAGAGATGTCCGCACCCAGTCGGGCCACCTCTCTTCCGGCAGGCCGTGGACCAGTTCAGAGAGTGGCCGCCGATTGTGTGATCGTACAAGTCCCGTCATCGATCTCTCCTGCCAGTCTTTGGCCATCATCGCATAGCCAACCGGAGTTATGGCCAGCACCTTTTCTTCACCGTGCAGTTCCACGATGGATGTCACCGGCTCTTCGTTGAACCACCCGAGCCAGCATGTACTCAACCCCAAAGCCGTTGCCTCAAGTATTATCCCCTCGCCTGTATAGCCAACCTTCTCCTGAACATGAGGATCATCCACGTTCCCCACAAATGCGATGAAAGCTGGAGCGCCCGTAACCTTGCCGTAGCCTCCGAGGAAGCCTCTGAAAGCGCTCTCTGTCGGATCAGTCACGAGGACTGACCGGGCGCAGGAGAACGGAGCGAACTTCTGACAGACTGTGTCCAGGTCTCCGAGGATCTCCGGTGATATCGGTAGATCAGGGTCGAAACGCCTGCGCGATATCCGCTGTTCGATCGCGGGATGCCATCTTGAGAATGGAATGTCCATGCCTGACCGATTTCAAAAGGTTAGCCCGCCGGCACAGTGTACCTTCACTTTGGTCTGCCAGGTCTGGCAGCCACGAACGGATGCACGCGTACCTGAAGACCGGGGAGATAACAGCGGTGCTATCACGACTGCTTGTATCGTTCCCCCAATCTCAATGCTACGTACTCAATGATAACCCCGTACACAATCCCTGCTATGAACCCGATGTGATCTACAAAGCCTGTGGAACTGTAGAAAGCGAAAGACACAAGCAGGCCCAGAACCGCTCCACGAGCAAGCGTCTGCCTGGTGTTCAGCTTGTTCCAGGCCAGGCCAATGACTACTCCCATGAGTAAGCGGTTGAACCAGAAACTGAAGAGATAGACAGCATCCATCTCGAATCCTGATCTCACCTGGGAGCCGATGATACAGACAACACCCAGCAGAGCACCTGTGATTACGCATATCAGCATCCTTCTTGTGAACATACTCGTGATCACTCCTTCAGCTGGTTATCTTCTGCAATGCGGGGCAGTCCCTATCGGACTGGCAGCACTGCAGCTTGAAGTCTATTGTCGTGGCCGGGCATCTGTCAAGCCGCTCGACCTGCTACTGTCTGAGTTGAACAGGCCAGGCTATTGTTTGGCAAGGGTGCACGGACCGCCCGATTGTGACACTGTCATCCCGTCTCTTCTCGAAGCCCGTGGGTTCGCTGTAGCGGTGACCCTAATCGCACGCATCGGCCAGCCTTCGCCTCAGTTCATCGATGCCAGAACGGTACTCTATCGCGCTCATCGGAACGCGATTCAGCTCCCGGTTGACTTCGGACAAATCGGCACGGGCCAGTCCACCCATGGTCTCAACCAGGCACCTGGTCTGGAAAGCCAGATCGTTCATCGATCCCAGGACGCTACGATTGCTCGTCTTTGCAATCACGACTGTTTGATGGTTTCTCATTGCATACTCGACTAGCGGCTCGTCAAGTCGTTCGCCCATCAGGCTCTTGAACAGGCCCAACCTGAACAGCTGCGCAAAGTCCGGAGGCAGTGGTCTTTTCACGAGTCGGACGAAGAAGGAGTACAGGGTCTGATCGTTGGTAAAGAGCACCCACTTTCTGCGTTCTATCCATAACAGGTTGGCGTGCCAGTCCCACAAGCTGGTGGATTGACCCGGTTCGGTCGATCGGTTGGCTCCAAGCTCGCTCAACAGCCTGGCAGTACATCCTATGATCGCCACAGCGTCCTGCCTGGAATCAAGGTTCGCGCACCTATGTCCCCACGACGATTATAGCTCATCCTTAGGAGATAGATAAAACCACTTCTCGCTATTTTGTTGTGCGATCTCGTCCTGTGATGCCTGCCTCATGCTGGGCCCGATCGCTATGATGTGCTTGAAATCTGGATCTCTGCTTTCAGTGCCACCAGACTCGCGACCCGGCGCTGTGTGAGTATAGGTGGGGGCACTGATTATCCGATAGGAAAAACAGGGATTTTGACCGTAGCCAGGGTGCTCTGTTATCGTTGCCACGTATGGAGCAAGCTGATCGCCTCACCATCCGTGAACCCCGGTTCCGCGATGCGAAGCCTCTGGTGGCCATTAGCCAGGAGGCATTCTCCGCTGAGCAGGCCGTCTTCGGCTCCGATGTCCGTCAGGCGACACGACGGGCGCGGATGATGACCCTGATCTACCCGGTTCAGCGCAGGTTCCCCCGGCCGCCGACGATGGCGTTGGTGGGACTGGTCGGTGACTGCCCGGTTGGGCTGGTGATGGCCGAGCCCCGCGGCCCCACCTGGTATATAGGCATGGTCATGGTGAGCGGTGACCATCGACGCCGGGGCTACGGCAGGGGTCTGGTTGAGGCTATGTGCGAACGCGCCCGCAATGCCGGCGCGGTGCGGGCAGTGCTCCACATGCGGGAGGACAACAGGCCCGCCTACGGGCTATATAGCTCATTGGGCTTTCGAGACTTCGAGCGTACGCACCGCATGCTCATCGAGCATACGGTAGTTGCAGAGCAGTCCCCGATGCCCGAAGGCTATACGCTCATGCGGCACTCTCGCTACGACCGTAGAACGCTGGCGATTCGGGAAGCATGTCGTGAGCCGCAGGCGAGAGAACTGGCCGGGGCCAGTCGTATGCCGGGTTTGCTGGAGCGGACGGTGGGGTTCTTTGTGCGGCCCGCCGATGATGAGCGACTGGCGATCATCCACCGGGGTGCGTGGGTGGGGTTCTTCCTCTATCTTCAGGAATCGCCTCTCGAGGCGGTCGGTCTGATAGTCGCTGTGATTCCCGAGCATCGAGACCGGGGGCTGGAGAAACCTCTACTGGAGCGCGGTCTGGCGCGGGCTGCGCGGGCCGGGGCCGAGCGGGTCACGCTTTTTGTTGGGTCGGCGAACACCGCGCTGCTGCAGGCATGCGAGGCCCTGGGGTTTGCCACCCGGTTCGTGTTCGTGGGGATGACCCGTTCGCTTCAGTCGGACTGAACTCCTCTGGCAGACGAGACAGGGCCGGAGAGAGCGGTCGCACAGCACAGGGGACAGGCTAAGCCTTTCAGAGTTCTCGTGATACTACACTGATCCCGCTGTTCCGTACGCCGCAGCAGGCGGGGCAACAGTCTCAGATCGGGCAGTCCATGTGCAGAGGTGCTCTGCACTGACCGGGCGATCCAGGCTCCGAATGTGTCAGGGAACAGACTGCCAGCTCAGGAAGGGGGAGGTCTGTCCATCGACGATGTTCCAGATATGGTCGGAGTTGGTTTCGCCGGGAGCGACGGCAACCACATCCCACGGCTCACCCAGCCCCTCCGTGGCGGTGTCTGTGAGGGTGGCGATACTCATCATCTCTGCGGTGGTCTTGCCCGTCCCGCCATCACTATCGGCTATCCCCGAAGCCTCCACATCCCAGAAGGAGTTGCTTAGGGTGGCGCCCGGTTCACCGGTCCCTATAAGACCGCCAACATCCAACACGCCGGCGACACTGCCCACCGAATGAGAGTTCTCGACAATGCCCCGGTTGACTCCGACCAGCCCGCCGACCCACCACTTGCCGGTCACGCTGCCCGCTGCGTAGCAGTTGCTTAGAACTCCCCTGTTTGCTCCCACCAGACCACCAACGTCTCCTTCGCCCGTCACGTTGCCGGCGGAGTAAGAGTGGGCCACAATGCCCTCATAGTTGGCTCCCACCAGGCCACCAACCTCCCAATGCCCAACGACGCTGCCAGTGGAGAATGAGTTCGTCACAGTATGATCTCGGAGATTATGGCCGATCAGCCCGCCCACACGTTGATTGCCAGCGACGCTGCCGGCTGAATAGGAGTTGCCTATGCTACCCTCCCCCAGACTCATCCCAACGAGACTCCCTACCCCCTTCCGACCGGTCACATCGATGTTCACCACGCCTACATCCTTGATGAGTCCACCACTCAGGGCAAAGAGCCCCACATTGTCCTCATCGGGGCGATCGATAAACAGATCCCTGATCTCGTATCCCTGACCATCAAGACTGCCGGAGAAGCCGTAGTTCTCACTGATGATCGGCTTCCAGCCCGTACCCTCATTGGCCCTCCGGCCGGCCAGCTCTTCGTAACCCGCTGTGGTGGCATCAAGGTCATTCATCAGACGGTGATGGCCAGCCAGATTGTCTCTGATCGCATCAAGGTCATACCAGGTTCTTATCTCCAGGTCGAGCGAAGGCCCCGGATGAGTAGTATAGGGCGGAGGATGCGGAGGATCAGGAAGAAGGGGACAGCCCGTAACGATCATGGCCAACGCAACCAGGAGCACGATCACTCCTGTGTAACACTGCTTCCGGCAAACAGCCATCTTCACCGGGAAACTCCCGTGGTATCGAGATTGATCGGCGGTGATGCGCGCCTATGCGCTTCGACACTGCCTCACGGACTCGCTCCCGACACCCCTGCACGACGTCTCCGCCAGAGGTAAAGGCCAAGCACCGGCAAGACGATGACCATGAGGAAGACGATGTCCCCTCCGTCAATGTTGGTTCCGGGGAGGAAACCGGTGCTGCTCAAGCTCTGCCTCAGCCTGTATTCAGGCGCTGCGGCGAACTCGATATCTACCATCCGGTCGGCCATGATCCGCCCTCTCAACTTCGTGAGGTAGAACTCGTCATCGGCCAGATAGGTGGAGATGAGGCCGGTTATCACCTCATAGTCAGAAAGATCCTTAATCGACACCTTATCACCGAACTCCAAGGTGAACGCGTTATCTCTCCAGTAGCCGTAGCCGGTGCGCCACGGGTACTGCTCGGGCGCCACTACCTCGTCGGCAAGAATGTACAGAAGGACCTGAGGCGACTTTGCGCTCAGAGAGGTTATGCGTAGCGGATATACGATCTCGTCTGTTGGAAAGCTCAATACTATAGGCTCAATAAGCCCCTCCTCCAGAGCAATGCCCGTAGCGGTATCTACCGCGTTGATCCTGGTGGCTACGAAATACCACTCCTTGTCAATATACTCCGCGATGATTGGCTCTCCCTCATCCGGGAAGTGGTAGCCGTTAGTGTTCAGCCAGTCCACCAACGCGGTCGGATCCGTCGCCGACAAAGTGGCCGTGGCATAAGGACCCACTACCTTCTCATCTATGACGTCTACTCCATCGGAGGGGGGCCCGATGTCACCCAGGCCACACCCGATAGCCCACCAGGGGCGCTTGGGAATCGGCGGTACGGTGAAGTCGGACAACTCACGGAAAACCTCGGAGTCTGAAAGAGATATCTCAGGCTTGCCCGGCACCGGAATCACCCAGGCGACCTCCTCGGCCTCGCCCTCAAAGCTGACCGAGAGGACCAGGTGCTGAGTGGCATTGACGGCGCTGCTGTCGTACAGTATCAGGGCCTGCTGATTGGACTGATAGAGGTCGAGCCATCGCATTTCCTCCCCTATGAACAGGGCTCCATCGGCAAGGACAGGACCGGCCGGCACCGACAACAGGAACACAATGGCCACCAGCGGTGCAACTATCAGCTTCCTCTTCATACATAACCTCCATGCCTCTTATTCACGAGATCCGGCGGGCGTGACCCTCTGACATGTTTGTAGCTAGCCATCGTAACACCTGCACCATCCTTATCAAGAGTAGCACATGATTGTTAAAACCCTGTTAACTTCCGCCGGGCCTGCGGTGGTTACGCTCCGGTGTTTGGTGGGAGGGGTTTCTGATCTGGAGCAGAGTTGATTGCTGTGGTGTCACTGGAACTGGCGATGGCCGGGCGATGTGACTGGCCTGTGCGCGATGGGGGAAAGCTGCAGTCCGCGGTGGGGTGAGACCGGACTAGCTTTGGGCTTCTTCCCTCGGGGCCAGGAGTTCATGAGCTTTCTCGATCCAGTCGGGGAGGTCTATTCCCTGAGGACAGGCCTCCATGCACTCCCCGCACTTCGTGCATTGGTCACCGCGCTGCTCCTCCTTGAGTCCGCGGTAGCCGAACTGGGCAGTACGGGGGGCATCGTACATAACCGCATCGTTGTACAACTCCAGGATTCGAGGGATTTCCACACCGCTGGCACAGGGTATGCAGTATCCACAGGTGGTGCAGGGAACAGGGGCCAATGCTTCGTAGCACTCGCGGACCCGGTCGATCACTGCCATATCCTCCGGAGCAGGTATGCCGGGCTTCGCGTGGTCGGCGACAGCGATGTTTTCCACGACCTGCGCCATGGTGCTCATGCCGCTCAAGGCTACTGAGACCTCCGGATGGTTCCAGACCCACAGTAGCGCCCATTCGGCAGGAGTGCGCTTCTCAGCGGCGCCTTCCCACACCTCGGCCACGCACGCCGGTGGCTTAGCGAGGCGCCCACCGCGCACCGGCTCCATCACGACCACCCCCAACCCCTTATTGGCGGCATACTCCACGCCGCGGCGGCCGGCCTGGTAGTCCACGTCCATATAGTTGTACTGCACCTGGGCGAAGGTCCAGTTGTCATAATCATCGACAATCTCCCGGAAGGTCTCAAAGTCATCGTGGAAAGAGAACCCCAGATAATCGAAGCGCCCGTGGGCCATCGCCTCCTCAGCCCAGCGTAGAACTCCCAGGTCCCGAATCCTGGGCCAGCTCCTGCTGTTCAACCCGTGAAGAAGATAGAAATCAACCTTCTCCATCTGGAGGCGCTCAAGCTGCTCATCAAGATAGCGGTCGAAACCCTCGTAGTCCTGCACCAGCCACACGGGCAGCTTGGTCGCCACCTTCGCCTTCTTGCGGTATCCGTCCTTGAGTGCCTTGCCCACAATCACTTCACTCTGCCCGGCGTGGTAAGGGTACGCCGTATCGATGTAGTTGACGCCGTGGTCCAGGGCGTATCGTATCATCCTGATCGCCTCGGGCTCGTCCACGTTTCCCGGTTCATTGTTCAGCACCGGCATTCGCATGATGCCGAAGCCCAGTATGGATGTTTCCCAATC
>PULQ01000061.1 GCA_003552465.1 Dehalococcoidia bacterium | reverse complement strand
GCTTGCGCCTCTAACCCGTGGAACGCGCAGAAGCGCTGGAACATCCTGGTGGGCGCCGACAAAGAGGGGATCATGGCGGAGGACGAGCAGTCTCCGCGGTGCCCACCGCAACCTCGTCGGCAATGGAAGAGCCGCGGAGTTGCCTCTCAAACCAGGGCAGGCCTGATGGTGGCCCGTGCCAAGCTGGTCTTCGATACCCGCGGAGTGACCAGGGGGCTGAGGGGCGACAACATAGTCCGGCTTGGCGAGTAGACCCACCGAACCCCGCAAACGCAGCAGACTCGAGGGGCTCGGGCCCGGGCGTGCGTTCGTCGCGCACGAGGCTAGATTGCCGCCTTCTTCTGCACCTCGATAGAGTCGGGGCCTCGTACTGCATTCGGGGCGGTGGTGCGCCCAGCTTCTCTGTCGCTACGAGGCATAAGTCGGCGGGGCGGACCTCAGTAGTCAGGTTTACCTTTCACTGATCACCGGGCGCCAGTGACCATTCGCTATTCGCTGCTATAATAGCCCTGACATGAACGTGCTCATGCTCCTGTCCAATGCCTTCACGCATGATCCCCGGGTCTATGCGGAGGCCCAATCATTGCTCAAGGCCGGCTACAAGGTCACCGTGCTGGCCCGCGATCGCGAGCGGGAGCATCCCCCTAATGCTGTGGTAGACGGCATAAGCGTTGAGAGAGTCCGGCCGCTGCCGCCCCTCACGGGCCCCGGGCCCCTGCACCGCTTCGCACTCATCTGCAATGGCGTGAACCTGCTGGTCCTGTCCCAGTGGCAGATGTATCGCAGCGCGCTCAAACTCCATAGGAGGGAGGGATTCTCCGTCATACACTGCCACGACCTCGATACCCTGCTCACCGGCGTGGCCCTCAAACGGAAAACGAAACTCCCCCTCATCTACGACGCCCACGAGATCTACGGTTATATGGTAGCCAGACAACTGCCATACTGGGTCGCCTCCCGCTTCCTCTGGCTGGAGAAAAGGCTTGTCCGTAGCGTCGATCACGTCATAAGCGTCGATGAGGCGCAGAGGAAGTACCTGGCCTCCATAACCGGCAGGCCTATCACGCTGGTCATGAACTGCAAACCTCTTCAGGGCCGTGACTATCGTCTGCCCGGGAACGATGTCTTCACTGTCCTCTATATCGGGGTGCTCCACAAAGGACGGCCCATACAGATGCTCATCGATGCGGTGGAGGCAATGGAGGGAGTCCGCTGCATAATCGGGGGTGTCGGTCCTCCTGAGCAGGTACGGGCCATCGAGCACAGATGTGCCTCCGCCCGGAACGCCTCGTTCGTCGGCAAGGTGCCCATACACGATGTCATACCGATGACCTTCAGGGCCGATGCCGTCTTTCTCATGCTGGATCCCCACGACCTCAACAACCGCAACAGCCTCGCCAACAAGCAGTTTGAAGCAATGGTCTGTGGACGGCCCATCGTCTGCACGAAAGGGACCTACTCGGGCGACCTGACCGAGCAGGAGGACGTGGGCCTTACAGTGGAGCATAACAAGGAAGCCCTCAAGGAGGCCATCGCCACCCTCAGCACTGACCGGGACCTCAGGGAACGGCTCGGGCGCAACGCCCTGCACGCCGCACTCACCAAATACAGCTGGGAGAAAGAGGAGCAGGCACTGCGCGGTGTCTACAGAAGCCTGGTTAGTTTGTAATGGGCGATACTCTTTGCCTATAATAAGTGTCGTATATTATGTGCAGGACGGAGTCTGTGGGCCTGCCTGAGGTGAGGTCCGTGAAGAGAGAACCCGGAGTCGAGGCGTAGTCTGTGGCAACCGCTGACAGGATAAACGAAGTCTTCCACGGCAAGCTCTTGAGTGCTGAAGCTCATACCGCAGCACGTGAGCGCATAGCCTGGATCTGCCGGCGCGTGCGGGGGTCAACCATCCTCGACGTCGGATGCAGCCAGGGGATCGTGTCCATCCTCCTCGCGCGGATGGGCAAGTATGTCACCGGCATCGATGTGGATGAGAATTCGATCGACTATGCTAGGAAAGAACTTGCCGCCGAAAGTGATAGCACGCGCGAGCGGGTGCAATTCCTACTTGGCGACGCCCTCCGGTACGAGTTCGAACAGAACGGCTTCGACACCGTGATCATGGGGCAACTGCTTGAGCATGTCCCGGAGCCGGAGGCGTTTCTCGACCTGGCACGTCGGGTGTGCAGAACCGACGGCACAGTGATCATCACAACGCCCTTCGGCCTGCTCGTCCATCCTGACCACAAACACACATTCTACCTTTACCGTTTTGTCGACCTCGTTTCTCCCTTCTTCACACTGAATGAACTAGACATTGTCGGTGGGCGTATCTGTTTCTGCGGCGAACCACGGGATGCGAGCAGCACTGGTGTCCTTGATGCAAGCCAGGTCCTTGATGAACGATGGCACAGGAGGATTCAGGAACTGTCCGAATCGGAGTTCGAGCGGAAGGAGAAGGAGAAATACGAGGAACTGCTAGCACATAAGGGCCGGATAGAGAAGCTTCAGGGCAAAACCGAACGCCTCGAGAACAAGAAGCAAGAGCTTCAGGGCGAAACCGAACGCCTCGAGAACGAGAAGCAAGAGCTTCAGGGCGCAATCGAAGACCGGGAGAACGACAAGCAACGGCTTCAGGTGAGAATCGAAGGCTTGGAGAAGGAAAGAGACGAACTCCAAGAGAAGAACAGGGCGCTACGGAACTCAGTCACATTCCGGGTGGGCCGGGCAATGGTGACGGCGGTGCGGCCTTCGAGAACCACAATCGCGCTACCGCTCCGGCTATGGCGCATCTACCGTGATTATCGGTCAAGCAAGCGGCATACACAGACTGGCAAGACTCAAGAAGTCCTGGGCGATCAGCAGAAGCCTCAAAGGGCTAGGGCAGCGCGAGGCGAGTCAGTGGAACTTTTCACAGACCGCGAATTGCGGGATAGGCTGATACATCTAGGTCTACGAAAAGCCATGGCAGAACCCACCTATGACGAGAGGTCGAACTACCTGCTGCAAAGGCTGGTCGGAGCCCACCGGACGCCCGGGCAGAAAAGGAAGGGCGTCTCGATTATCACCTGCACGAACAAGCCTGACTATATGCAGAACATCTTTGGTAACTATGACAGGCAGCAGTACGAGGATAAGGAACTGATCGTCGTGCTGAACAACAACTCTCTGGATATGGACGAATGGATGGAAGAAGCTGAGAAACATGACAATGCAACCGTGTACCGGATGGATGAGGAACACGGCCTGGGTACATGTCTCAACTCCGGCGTTGACAAAGCCAGGTTTGAGCATATTGCCAAATTCGACGATGATGACTACTACGCACCCGCCTATCTCGAAGACATGATAAATGCCTTTGTTTACTCAGGTGCCGCAGTTGTGGGTAAGTCTACTTATCACGTCTACTTTGAGGAGAATAGGGCACTGGCGCTCAGATTTCCCGGCAACGAACACCGATTTGCTAAACATGTTGCGGGACCGACCATCATTGCCTGCCGGTGTGTCTTTGACAAGGTCAGTTTTATGACTGACAAAGCTCCCGGCGAAGACACGCGTTTCCTGATAGACTGTCGGGAAAACGGGTTCCTGATATTCTCAGTCGACAGGTTCAATTTTGCTCAGATTAGACGATCATCTAAGGATACGCATACCTGGAAGATCGCCGATGATGAGATGATGCAAACGTCACGGATAATCGCCTTCACTGATGACTACATCCCGCATATTGTGTGCTGATACCGATTCATCGGGCGTGGTAGCATATTCCGCGGTGATTGACATGCTGTCGGAGATACTGTGGGAGGCGGAGCGATGTAAGAACGGCGTCGTTATGTTGGCTGAGCTGATTGCGCGCTACAGCCCACAGCCGTGATGAGAGGGATTCTGTGTCTTCCTGACGCGAGAACGTCTATGTAGAGGCGGGGTGATAAGAGAACGACGAAGGTGCTAGAGCTTTGTTCACACGAAGATTGCTGTATGCTGTCGGATGGCGTCTCGTAGAGCGGTTGACCCCGGGTCAAATCGAGCTCATAAGGAGACTGCTCACTCCAGGGCAGCAGCGCTACATCGAAAGGCTGCTTACATCCAGGCACGTGAGCGGCGGCAGAAGACCGATAGTTCGCAATGGGAAACCATCCGCATTGGTGGATCGGCTGGCGCTACGGCTATGGAATCTGGGCTTCTGTGAGCGGGCACTTGCCGATTTGCACAGACTGGCCCAGGATGACTCACGGCCACGGCTGCAAAGGCAGGCAGCCTGGGAGCTCTGCGCCTGGTATGCTGACCAGTACAGCGAGGAGGGTGCGCACAGGTGTCTTGATCTCCTATCCACAGCACGCAGAGGCGAGGATAGTCCGGTGCGTCTGCGACGGGCTGCCGTTCTGGAGGCCGAGAGCCTGGATGCCGTAGGAGCGAGGGAGGAGGCGAAACGCGCCTTGTCGCGGGCGATGCGGCTGGGGCCTAATGCCGATCTTTATCTTGCTGCCGCCAATCTTGAGTCTTCATTGCCTGATCGAATCACGTGGCTCAACAAGGCGCTGGCACTTCACCGATTGTCGCTGGTTGTCCTGGATGACTCAACCGCGCTTCCTCCACTGCATCGGCTGAGGTCTGTTCACAGCGCGCGCAGGAGCAAGACCGAGAGCGGTACAGGCCCCAGGGTCACTGTCATCATGCCTGCCTATAACGCCGAAGGCTCAATACAGATGGCCCTGGACTCCATACTTGCCCAGACTTGGGCCAACCTGGAGGTGGTGGTCGTGGACGATTGCAGCCAGGATGCTACCGCAGCACTCGTCGAGAAGTATGAAGAACAGGATTCCAGGGTGCGGTTGATTAGATCGGAGTCAAACAGGGGAACTTATGTTGCGCGGAATCTCGGGCTTCAGGCAGCCACGGGCGAGTTCATAACCTGTCACGATGCCGATGACTGGGCCCACCCGCAGAGAATAGAGAGGCAGGCTGTGCATCTCATGGATAGTCCATCAGTTGTGGCCAACACTTCGCAGTTGGCCCGCGTTACTCCCGGGCCAAGATTCTACCGCCGGGGCAACCCGGGTTTCTATATACAGGTCAACATGGCATCCTTCATGTTTCGCCGCCAGTCGGCGGTGGATTCCCTCGGCTACTGGGACTCCGTGCGATTCGCTGGCGATGGCGAGTTCATAGAACGTGCAAGGAGAGTTTTTGGCAACAAGGCCGTCAAGCATCTCACGACCGGCCCGCTGGCCCTTGCAGTGCAGTCGGACGCCTGTCTGACCGCACATGATGCATTCGGTTATTACGGGAGATTGGCTGGAGCAAGAAAGGAATACCGGGAAAGCTATACTCACTTCCACCCGATCGCAAACGACCTCCGTTTTGAGTTCCCGCAGCACACACGGCCTTTCCCCGCTCCTGAGCCCATGTGGCCCGAACGGGAGGTCAAGCGCGGTGCCCACCGGCATTTCGAGGTGATCCTGGCGTCAGATTTTCGTCTGCCGGGAGGCAGTACCCTGTCCAACATGGAAGAGATAAAAGCGCAGAGAGCGACTGGGCTGCGCACAGGCCTGCTCCAGATGCCTCGTTACGACGTAGGCCTGCAGAGACCGATCAACCCCAGAGTAAGGGAGCTTATCGATGGGGACCGTGTACAGATCCTTGTCTACGGCGAAGAGGTGTCCTGCGACCTGCTTGTCCTGAGGCATCCTCCCGTGCTCCAAGAGAGGCAGCGTTATCTGCCCGACGTCGACGCCGGACAGGTGATTGTGATCGTGAACCAGACGCCCTATGCCGACTATGGGCCTGGGGGCAGGCAACTCTATGATATAAGATGCTGTGTAGAACACCTAAGAGGTTACTTCGGGCAGGCGGGCACGTGGTACACAATAGGCCCGCTGGTCAGGGAAACGCTTTTTAGACACCACGCTGCTGACATCGCAGCAATCAGCCTGGCCGACGAGCACTGGGTAAACATCATTGACGTCAACGAGTGGCGGCGCGCCTCCCGTCCGTCACGTGGGCGGACAACCCGCATAGGCAGGCACTCCCGGGATGAGTGGCGTAAATGGCCTGCCGACCGCGAGGAATCGCTTGCCATCTACCCTGACTCCGCCGAATACGAGGTACATGTGCTTGGCGGCGCGGATGCTCCCCGTCAGGTTCTCGGACGGCTGCCCAAAAACTGGCGTGTTCTGGATTTCGGCGCTATGCATCCGAAAGACTTCCTGGCAACCCTGGATGTTTTTGTCTACTACACTCACCCATACTGGGTAGAGTCTTTTGGGCGGGTAATTCTTGAAGCCATGGCCGTGGGGGTGCCTGCCATCCTTCCTCCTGTATACCGCCAACTGTTTCAGGAAGCTGCCGTTTACGCGGAACCGGGTGAGGTAAGGGAGGCTATCGATCGCCTTATGAACGATGATGAGTATTACCAATCCCGGGTAGAAAGGGCCTGGGCTTACGTGGAACGCAACTTCGGCTACAGTAAGCATGCTGCACGAATAGACCAGTTTCTGGCGCCGGAGAACGCACAAGGATAAGCTGATACAATGGCAGGATGCCGGACATCAACGAGGCAGCGAACTCGGGCTCCCCAAAACCTGAAGGTCGGAACACCTGCGAGATGAAGATCACGGTAATCGGCGCCGGCTATGTGGGTCTTGTGGCAGCCTGCTGTTTGGCCGGTTCAGGCCACCAGGTGACCTGCGTCGAGAGAGACGATGCCAAGCTGAAGCTCCTGAAGAGGGGGCAGAGTCCCATCCTGGAGAAGGGCATCGACCGGCTGCTAGGGCAGGGCCTGTCGGCGGGCACACTGGGCTTCTCGTCCTCACTACCGTCTCATCTCGACGCCGACGTGGCCATGATCGCCGTCGGGACACCCTGCTTGCTTACGGGAAGCGCCGACCTTTCCTTCATCTATCGCGTCGTCCACGACGTCAAAGCAGCCGCTCGGTCGCCCCTGGTCCTGGTCATGAAGAGCACCGTCCCGCCGGGCACAGGTGCCAGGCTCATCGAGCGCTACCTCAAGGACACACCCATTGCCTATGTTTCCAATCCTGAGTTTCTGCGGGAAGGACTGGCAATTGAAGACTGGTATCATCCCAGCCGTATTGTCATCGGCGCTCAGACCGAGCGGGCGGCAGCCTTGACATCGGAACTCTACGCTGGCATTGATGCTCCCGTGCTGGTGACCGACATCACCAGCGCCGAGACGATAAAGTATGCCGCCAATGCCTTCCTGGCCACCAAGATCTCGTTCATTAACGAGATCGCCAATCTCTGTGAGGCGGTTGGCGCCACCGTGGACGATGTGGCCAGTGGCATGGGACTGGACCCGCGCATCGGTCCCGACTTCCTGCGTGCGGGCCTGGGCTACGGCGGTTCCTGCTTCCCCAAAGACACCCGGGCCCTCGACTTTGCTGCGCTGAACCACGGCTATGACTTCCGGCTCCTCAAGTCGACCATCGAGGTGAACACCAGGCAACGCGTGCTTGCGGTTCACAAGCTAAGGCAGCTCATGGGCAGCCTCGAAGGTAAGGAAATCGCCCTGCTGGGATTAGCGTTCAAGCCCGGCACGGATGATACCAGGGAGGCGCCCTCCCTGGACATCGCCCACCTGCTTCATGAGGCGGGCGCCAGGTTGCGGGTCTACGACCCAGCGGCCATGGAGAAATGCCGCTTCCTGCTCCCCACAGGAGTTACCTTTGCGGGGGATGTCTACTCAGCGGCCGCCGGCGCCAATGCCGTCGTCCTGATCACCGAGTGGCCACAGTTCATCGCTGCCGACTGGGCCACCATCAAAGAGACGATGAAGGAACCCTATGTCGTTTTCGACGGCCGCAATGCTCTCTCGCAGGAGAAGATGAATGCCGTGGGATTCAGGTATGGGGGCATTGGCAGGACATCGGGCACGCCTACTAGCGGCTGAACTCCGGGCTGACGAGCCAGACCTATCCGCCGGACGTTGGTCGAGTTACTGAGGAGAGATGGACTACAGCCACCTGCTCTATAAGAGAGGCTACCTGTTCTCCGAGGCGGACCTGGAGCCGCCGATTGCCGCATGGACGAAGAAGGGCATCGGAGACTGCTTCATCTCCTTTGACCCTGAAAACCCCTGGGCATTCTCCCAAGAAGGTGATACTTGGGTAGCATTGCTGGGCAAAGCTGTTGATGTTCTTCACTGGAGCGCCGATGGTCGTGCTGTTGTCGCGCACTGCCTCGCCCGACTAGGCTGCTCCGAAGAGACAATGCTCGACTACATCGACCACCTATCCGGCAGGTTCGTCCTCATCTATCACCGCGCTGAGAGCACCAGGTTCATGACCGACGCGTTCGGTACCCGCAGTGCCTTCTACTCGCTTCATGGCCCGGTTATGATAGCCTCACACTGCAAGATAATCGCCGATCTGCTGAACGCCACCGAATCCAGGCAGATGGTATCGATCAAGAAGGACCCACGCTGGCGGGTTCCCTGGGCCCGTGCTTATCCTGGCGTGTTGACGCCCTATGAGGGGATATACATTCTCACACCGAACACACTTCTGAATGTCGAGCAGAGGAAGGTACAGCGTTTCTAT
>PULQ01000028.1 GCA_003552465.1 Dehalococcoidia bacterium | reverse complement strand
TGGTCGGGTTGACCGACACCTCCTTGAACCCTTCGCGCTCCTCGTGGTAGTCAAAGTAGTGTTCTACCAGCTTGTGACGCTCGACCCGTCGGAACGCCCGCTCCACTGCCTCCGATTCGATGGGAGCTTTCGCCTTTACCTCCTCGGCGTATGCGTCAACCATCTTCCGAATCCTC
This sequence comes from Dehalococcoidia bacterium, assembly GCA_003552465.1. Lineage (GTDB taxonomy): Bacteria > Chloroflexota > Dehalococcoidia > GIF9 > AB-539-J10 > RBG-13-51-36. Next base: position 30,202 of record PULQ01000028.1, on the reverse strand, counting down.
CTCTGCATGCTGTACACCTCCTAACAGAGCGCCGAGAGGGGCTACAGACCAAGTCCAGCGGTCGATACCATCATCCACTCTACCACGGCGCTGAACTGTCGGGCAATCCAGTGGTCTAACTGATCAGCCAGGCAACACGGCAGAGCACATTTGACAGGGTCTGTTTCCGTGTCGTCAGTTGGCTTAGGATAACCAACGGATCGGTGCGGGCGGGCGAGCTAATGCTCTATAGGCCTCTCCGTGAGTTCCTCGCCTTGTGTCGGCGAGGCAAGCGAGTGCACACAACTCGTTATCGTGAGTCTCAGGCTATGCCTGACGTCTGGTGTCAGGGCCAACCAGCCTATGCTGCAGGTCTCGGATAAGCGACCTGTCTGCGAAGAAACGCTAGGTGCCTGTCGTCCGGCTGCATCTAGCTTCAGAAGAACCGAGCAATGCCATCAATGCCTGGAACTAGATCCCCAGAGGTCTGCTACTCGCGAGGGACTTCCAAGACTTCTATCCACGCTACGACAGGGCCGCCCGGCTCACCTTCCGTCGGTTTGACAGAGATTACTCCAAGCCGCACTTTCTGGCCTGTGTTCGGTTGAGCCAGGCTTGGCGGCACTCCGAAGTTGTGCCACGGCCCGTCCAACTCCCGCCACCATGCTCCGGCAATGACATATCCTTCCCCCGGTCCTCCAGGCTCCTTTGACACTCCTATTGCCGTGCCATCATAGTTCGTGCCGGTGGAATAACCTTCAACAACATACGGCGTCACGCTACGAGGTATCGTGCTCAATAGCGAGATCAACCCCAACGTAGCCAGAGATGCAACGACCCCTCCAACGAGCAGCATCACCCATTTTGACTGAAAACGATTCACCATATCTGACTCACCTCCAACCTAATCAACGGATGACACGTCAGTTCTCGTGGGTCTTACTTCACTATTATACATCAGACAACTATACTGTCAAGTTTGCTCTCCGGCATTGCTGAGACAACTGAACGATTCATCGGATTGCTCACCCTCCACGGGGTGCGGGCGGGATACGGGAGTATCGGAACATGGCCGCCCTGGCACTCGAGGGCTCTGTTGATGAGCGGGTTATCAGGGCCGCTTCCGGCCCCGGGAGTCGGATCGCCCGGCGATGGCATCGAGTTCAGTACGGTGCTCGAACAGGGCGCAGGCGTAGCAGAATTCGAGAGTCAACACCGAGACGAGTTCTCGCTACAGCAGAAGAAGGAGCGGGGACCCACTGGAGTCCCCGCCCCTCCACAGTGGAATACTACCTGCTATTGTCAGCCGGTCGGCAGTCCATGGCCATAGCGGTAGGCCCTGGAGTGCTGGTGGGCATTGCCGTTGCCGTTCGAGTTGAACTGGTTGTTGAGCTGGTACTGGTGACTCATCGCCGTGTTGGCCCGTTCATGTCTCTGGAGGCCGGTGCCGTCGGCCGGTCCCTCCCCGCCGTACACGCAGACGTTGTCATTCGGGCAGTCCTGGTTGCCCGGCGCCGCGGCCGCCACAGCGCTAATCGAGATTATCAGAACCGCTGCAAGCGCCAATGCAATCACTACCGTCTTAGATACACTTCGCACAGATCTTATCTCCTTTCTTCGTTAGTCTCTAACACATAGAACGACGGCAGGGGCGATTTGTTACATCATGATCGCTGTCGAATCGCCCGGCGATGGCATCGAGTTCGCTACGGTGCTCGAACAGGGCGCAGGCATAGCAGTCTCTGCGGAGCAGGCCGGGTTCCTCGAGGATAGCGCGAAGGAAGGGCGACCGGCACGCGGCGATGAGCCCTCCGTTGCGTATGCTGTCCCGCGACACAGGTACAAAGGGACAGGGTTCTATGCCGCCCTGGGAGTTTATGTGCAGCGATGTTCGCCCTGCTCCCGCACACCGGTTCTCCCTGCCATACTCGTCGTCGGGGAACAGGCTGAGCACGATGGGTTTGCTGTGCCTGAACTCTAGAACCCGCTCGCGGAACATGGTACGCGTGGTTTCATCCAGAACCCATTCGGGCCTTGGGCCCTGGCCGCAGGGAACGTATTCAGTGAAGAAGCCGACGGCGCAGCCGACATCAACCAGCCGGTCGATGAAGGCATCGGTGGCAAGTTGAGCTGAGTTGGCAGCGCTGTATGTCGCGACGAAACCGTAGACTGCACGGGCTGCGCGAAGTCGGTCGATGGCCAGCATGGCTGTGTCGTGGGCACCGGGGTGACGCCGCCCGTCTGTATCAGCGGCGAAGCCTTCGATGCTGACCAGCGTGACGAGGTTTCTGGTGCGTGCCATGCGACGGGCGATTTCGGGAGTCATCAACGAGCCGTTGGTGATGAGGAAGAAGAGCAGGCCCGGATGCCCGGATATCAGGTGGAGAGTGTCGTCCCTGAGCAGGGGCTCTCCGCCGGTCAGCACAACCGAGTGGACACCAAGGTTCTCTGCGTCTGAGAACAGGGAGTTGAGTTCGTCTGTCGAGAGTTCATTGCCTTCGGGTCTGCCGCGCGAGTAGCATCCCTTGCGGTTGTAGTTGCAGCGCATCGTCGGGCTGACGGCGAGGATCGAAGGCACAGAACCATCGATGCGGCGCAGTTGCCTTCTGTGACGGCGCTGGGCGAGCCAGTGGCGGGAGGATGTCCGTAGCAGGAAGACAATACGTCGCGGACTGGAGCGTGCCCACTTCCACAGGGCGCCGTAGTTCACACCACTTTCATTGCTCATGCGGCCGTCTCTTACGGAGCACCGCCAGTGGCTCATGCCGATGGTCTCTCCTCAGGATGGTGCTGATCCTGACCATTTCGCCTTCCTGGAGCCCGGGTTCACAGGGGCCATTCTACCACGCCGAGGGAAGCGCCTCTCTTGCACACATTCTGCCTGTGCCGATGGTCTAGCTCCGGTGCCCTGACAACCTGTGGCTGAGCGGGATATGCTATAGTACCCATCGTGAAGACGGTGATAGTCCTCGCCGTGCACGGTATGCCTCCCGCGGACTTCCCGAGGCAGGAGCTTGCCGAGTTCTTCAGGCTGCACGCAGCGAGCGAGACGGGGAGGATCAGCGGATCCGCGCAGGAGCGCCTCTCGTTGCTGGAGGACAGGATGAGAAACTGGCCGCGCAACGAGGGGAACGACCCCTTCTATTCAGCGTCCCAAGAGTTGGCCTCTCATCTCAGCCGGGCGTCAGGTTACGAGGTGATCGTAGGGCATAACGAGTTCTGTGCTCCCAGCATCGATGAGGCGTTACAGATCGCTGCCGACATGAGTGCCAGCAGGATCTTCGTAGCTACAACCATGATGACACGCGGCGGTGACCACGCCGAGAAGGACATACCCGCTGCGATCGACCGGTTCCGTGGCCTGCATCCAGACATAGAGGTGACCTACGCATGGCCGTTCGACATGGCCCGGGTGGCTCAGTTCCTCTCTGATCACATCCAGCAGTTCACATGAACTCGTAGGCTGGCGGGTGTGCGCAACGAACTGCACGATTCGCCGACCGTGTCAGCATGAGGCAGGTACGTTCGGGACAACAGTGGATTCGGACCGGGACTGCCGTGAGATCCAGAGAGCCCATCGACTGGCCGGCTGTTGCAGGCTGTTCCTACCTCGGGAGTCGAATCGCTCCGCGATGGCATCGAGTTCCGCACGGGTTCGAATAGGCTGCAGGCGTACAGTAGCGCTGCAGCAGTCCCTGCTCCATGACTGGTGACAAAGACCCAGCGACTCATAGGACCAGGCCATAATGTTGACATGCTTCCGCTAACATGCTATATTGAGCATGTTAAGTATGTCATGTTACCGCTATCATGTGCCCATTCCTTGACAGGCGAGTCAACACCTGCGGGAGAGAGGCGACTGAGCTTTGCAGATACGGTAACGTGACGCGGTTGGTTTTGACGCGGTGAGATAATGAAGCGATGGCCGTCGAAGAAGAGGACTTCAGCAGCCACACTGCTGATTGCGCTGGCTGTGATGGTCGGGTCAAACCTGCCGTTTGCCGGTGGCACGGGGCCCCAGGTCTCTGCTATGGTTGCCGAAGTGTACATAGCTGCGCGCAACGACCTGATCCTGGTTAACCCTTATCAGGAAGTCGATTGGGAGGAGCATGCCCAGTATAGGGCCAATCTGCATACGCACACGCGGCAGAGCGACGGACTGCATAGCGCGGCACGGGTGATCGATGCCTATCACCGCGCCGGTTACCACATCCTGGCACTAACCGATCATGATGCTGTCACCTGGCCGTGGAACGAACACGGGCGCGACCCCGAGGAACTGGGCATGCTGGCGGTGCAGGGCAACGAGATATCCCACGCGCACCATATCGGAAGCTACTTCTGCGATTACAATATCGTCAGTAGGCGATACTTACCTGTCATCGGGGGCATAGGAAGCGCAGCGAATGTTACCGAGGAGGAGATATTGACCGGCATCGCTGACAGTGACGGACTGGCCGTGTTTTTCCATCCCGGCTACCATGGTAATCCACCGCAGTTCTACACTTCGTTGTTCTCGAAGTTCCCCCATTTGATCGGCATGGAGGTGGCCAACGGCAAACTTCGCCTCCAGGACCATGAGATCTGGGACACAGTTCTGACCATGCTCATGCCGGAGCGGCCGGTTTGGGGCTTTGCCAACGATGACTTGCACATAATGTGGCACCTGGGCCGTGCTTTCAACGTCTTCCCTCTTCCAGAGCTTTGCGAGGCAGAAATCCGGTCTGCAATGGAAAGGGGCAGCTTCTACTTCTCCTATGGGTCGGCCGCTCCGGTGATACGGTCCATTCTTGTCGATAACGAAGGGGGTATCGTTGCCATCGACGGCGATGGCTGGGAGGAAGTGTCCTGGATATCGAATGGCTTCGTCATCCACCAGGGAGCCGCTCTGGATTTCCACAATACTGCGAACATCGGGGCGTACATCCGGGCAGAGATGAGTGGCGAAGGCGGCATCACATACACACAGCCCTTCGCTGTGGGCATTCTTCAGTGAGGTCGTGCGCCGGCCGGACACACTGGCGAGTATCTCATGCCGCCATCAACGGTTAAGGAACTCGCGCCGAACCGGCATGCCGGCTGCGATCGCCGCGACGCCGGTACCCGCATCGCCGGCGGATTGACAATTACCGGCTATGCCCTGCCGTCTTCCGCAGGCTCAAGACCGGCGTCGAAATAGTGATTGAAGATGAGGCGGAAGGTGTCGACCGGGGATATGGAATCGCAGAGCAGTTCGTGGTCGTTCTCCGGCAAATAGAAAGCGTTCAGTATCTTCTCCCACCCCTCAACCCACCGGGGTCCGTGGTCGGACTGGAGGATGATAACCGGCTCCGTAGCGGATTGGTCCAACAGGTTATCGATTATCCCGGTGATCTCCTGCGTGATATATATGTACTGACCCAGGTAGAACTCCTCGTCGTCGTAGTTGTAGAAATGCTCCGCCTCGACGTGCTCTCCGTCAGGCCCGACTACGAATGGTACGTGCGGTGCCATGATGTGGGCGAACACAAATTTTGGTCCTTCCATTTCATGCACTTCGCCGAGGTGATCGAGTGTGTTAAGGAGCCCCTCTCGATAGAACTCCTCGTAACGCTCCCCGCCAATGGAGTCGTGAAACGGACCGAATGCGGGACTCTTGAGTAGGTAACTCGCCATCTCAGCCATTAGAGGCTCATAGTCGGCATCTTCGTAGTAGTTGAAGTACACGTCGGCGTTGATTTCGTACCGGCCCAGCTCATGATAGTGACCGAAATAGATGCATGTATAGCCTATGGCCTGAAAGTAGTCGATCACTCTGTTCTGGTTGATCCTCCGCCAGGCGGCCCTCAGTGGTTCTGTCTCCGGGGCATACTCCATGTTGAGGATTGAAGCGACTGCTCTTGCCGTCCTGTCGGTATGTGTTGTGCTATTGCGTGCGACGAAGAATCCCATTTCCTCCAGGCCCTCGACAAACTGCTTGTTATCGTATCCATAGTGCTCTTTGATCGTATCGTGATGGGCATACTCATCGAGGATTATGAAGTAGATGTCGGGCATGAAATCTACCTCCGGGGGAGTCACATCTTCTCTGAGATATGTCCAGGCCGATGCTGCCCGGTGGGCCGAGACCTCGTGGGAGATGACTGTGCCGGCATTCATGGCTATCAGCACTACGGCTACCACGTTTAGCGCCCTGGTAATGGTGCCGAAGTCCCTGTGGGCGCGCCTGATCAGATAGACGCAGAGTCCGAATGCCACCAGCACCGCTGGAATCAGGTACCCGTGGCCCGCTATGGTGGACGCCCGGTCTTCCAGAAGACTGTAGAGATGCCCGTAGAAGAAGAGAATAAAGATGAGGATGGTTGCCGCCAGGGCCGCCTTCGTCCTGTCCTTGAACAAGAACCGGAACAGCCTCCACGCAAGAAACGCCAATCCCACGGATGCTCCAACCACCAGGGCTACCCAGACGGCTCTCAACTGCTGTAAGTCCTGTATGTTGTGGGCGTAGAAGAAGAGAAAGGGGAACACAGCAAACAGAGCAGGGTGGATGATCAACCGCTTCTTCATGCGTTCTTACGCTCCATCATGTAGAGGACTCTTACCGAATCGGTAAGAGGAACGGACTCCTGAATCGTGAAATGCTGCCCGAACTCGCGCTCGAAGGCTTCCTGTGTGTAATCGCCAAAGATGTCGTCCCTGGTGGACAGAAGCCTCTGGACCTGTGAGTCGCTCTTGGGGACGAACTCAACGATCAGCCTCTTACCGATGCGGCTCAGGAATCCGGCAATCTTATCGAACGGAGTATTGTTCCCTATGGCCAGATGGTGCAACAGCGCCAGCGCTATCACGGTGTCTGCTGGCCCGCGATCAACCAGCGACATCCTTTCCTCACTGCCCCAGCCTATCCCGGGGCTCGGATTGGTCAGGTCGAGCACTAGGGGCAGAAGATGATCTTCCTGCCTACCAATGCAATCCAGGTAACTCCTCTCCACAGCAGCCGGGTCGACATCGAGCGAGACGATCGGTATCCCCCTCTCGCTGGCCAGCCGGCTGAAAACCCCCACGTTGGCGCCGAGGTCCCAGACGTTCGCAGGCGCTATGCGGTCCAGAAACCCGGCCACTGTTCGCTTCTTGCACTCGAAGGCTTCGCGCGAGTAGTTTGTGTCCTCGTAGTAGTCGATCCAGTCGGTGCCCCTGGGTTGCCACTTCAGCTTCTTTGTCGCCGATTCCAGGCTGTTGATAACCCCCAGTAGAGACAGTCGTCCCATTCTGTACCTGTCGGCCCTGACCTTTCTGCCGGCGAAGCGCTTCTGGCTGCGGGCGTGCAGATGGATGTGCCACAGTAGCGAGAAGGAAAGGCGGGTGCGCGCCGGCAGGAGCGAGCTTGTCAGATCCAGTGGTACACCGTCGATATAGGTCTGAAGCAGCCGGTTCAGCCGGACGTCTCTGTAGGCCATCAACGCCAGCGGCGCCAGAAAGTGCTGACAGAACTGCCGGTAGGCAACCCAGGGATAGCCCTCACGGTGTTTCTCAAAGGAGAGCGTGTCGATGAGCACCGGCCTTCCATCCGTGAACTGCACATTGTAGGCGCTGCAGTCCTTGAGGGTCATGCCAAACTCAAGGCTGGTCTTCTGTATCGTGAGCAGGGTCAGGGCGGCATCCTTCAACTGGCTAAAACACCACTCGTACGGGTAGGAGACGAAGTCGATAGGTTCCGGCCTTATCACTTTATAGGCGATATCAGGTTTGGGGGGATCCAGGGTTGCTTCCTCGTGTGGAACCAGCAGCCCGCGGCCGGTCAGGTTTTCGTAGAGCCCCGAGTTCAACAGGTGTTCATAACTGTCCTTGTAGACAGCATTGACCTGGCGGTACAGTTTGTCTCCTTCCTGGAAAACGAACCCGCTGGGGTCACGGAATGAACTGGAGACGACCCGGCTAGTCCTCAGCGACGCCGTGCCTTGATCTGCCACGGAACAGCCTCCTGAAGAAGCCGGCGACCCGTCCCCAGGACACCTTGGCAGCCACCAGCCCGCCGACCAGGACTCCTATAGCTAGCTGGATAATCAGGCTTCCGGTACCAGGATCCAGGTACATTCTTCACCTCCTCCGAATCTTCCCCGGGTCAACCATGCCCCGGGAAAGAATCTGGTACTTCGTGAGTCTTGTGAGTTGATAACGGCCGGGAAGGCGCGGTCTCGTGTTGTGATAAGGGCGAAGCCGCCCGGCAATACTCTCTTTCTGCCAGAGTCCAGGTAAATATTCTACTGCATTTCACCGGTTTGTCAAGTGATCTTGACAAGGCATATCTTCTACCAGCAGTATAAACGGACCTGGACTCAGGCAATGATGCTTGTGTTCGCTCAGACGCTCTACATCATAAGTAAAACCGGCGGGCAAGACCGGTAGAGGAGAGAATCATCCATGGAAGGTAGGATGGATATCTGGAAGTTCTACGACGTCACCCACCGGCACCACGTAGTCTGCAACCCGATGAGCCTTGACAAGGTCGACGAGCTATTCGGACTGCTCAAACTGAGTCGGGGGTCTGCCGTACTCGACATTGCCTGCGGTAAAGGCGAGATGTTAACGAGATTGGCGGAGCGGTACGGGATGTCCGGAGTCGGGGTCGACATTTCGCCATACTTCGCTGCCGAGGCAGAACGGAGATTGCGGCTGCGGGTGCCTGGAGCCCGCATCGAGATCGTCAACATCGATGGAGCAGAGTACAGAACCGATCGTCTCTTCGACCTTTCGATGTGTATCGGCGCTTCGTGGATCTACAAGGGACATCGAGGAACTCTGAGTGCGCTGAAGGCCATGACCAAACCCGGCGGCCTCGTTCTCGTTGGCGAGCCATTCTGGCTCAAAGAACCGGATGATGCCTTTCTGGCCGCCGAGCGTTACACGAGAGATATGTTTGGCACACACCGGGATAACTTAACCACGGGCGAAGATGAGGGCCTGTTCCCTCTGTACACGATGGTCAGCAATAACGACGATTGGGACCGGTATGAGACGCTTCAGTCGTACGCGGCCGACCAGTATGCCGGAGAAAACCCGGAGGACCCTGATGTGCCGCAGATACTGGGTCGGGTTGCAGACGCACGGAAGGTCTATCTGCAATGGGGTCGTGATACACTTGGTTGGGCTATGTACCTTTTTCGGAACGCGTCTCATGCCGGGCGTAGAGAGCCTGGATGAAGCGTTCGTGGGTCAGCCGCACTGACATCATCGAGGAGGTAGATACATTGAAGGACAACTCAGAAACCAAGAAGGTGCTGGTAATCCTGGGGAGCCCGCGGAGAAACGGTAATAGCGCGGCACTGGCGGCCAGGATATCACGAGGGGCGGAGTCTGCGGGTGCTGATGTGGAGACCATCTTCCTGCACAACCTGGATGTCAGCCCCTGCAAGGGGTGTGACACCTGCAAGGAACCCGGCAGCACCGGATGTGCGATCAACGACGACATGCAGAAGACCTATCTGAAGCTGATACGATCAGATGCCTGGGTTATAGCCAGCCCGGTCTACTGGTTCACCATGTCCGCTCAGACCAAGATATTCATGGATCGATGCTACGGGTTGACTGCTTACTCGAAGAACCCGTTTGCCGGGAAGCGTATAGCCATCGCCATGAGTTACGGCGATGCCGATGCCGTAAGGTCCGGCTGTGTGAACGCAATACGGACATTCCAGGATGCCTACCGCTATACAGGATCAAAGCTGGTGGGCATGGTCTACGGCAGTGCGGAGGGGGCGGGCGAGATAGAGAACAACGAGGCTCTAATGCGAGAGGCTGAAGCACTGGGGAAAAGGCTGGTCGGCCGACGATCGGATGCTTCCAGATGAGCATGCCGGAGAAGCAGTTGCTGGACCCGATCATCTGAGGCAGTCACAGGGCTCGCGCTGGGCCCTTATGTAACAATCAGACATCCTGGGAGGGTCTGAACTCAGCCTTTCTTTTCACCAGGAAGACCACGGCCAGTATGCCGGGAACACCCCAGATGGCCCAGGGCACTGCGGCCATTGCTAGCTGGGTAGCAATGTCAGCACGCCGCAAGACGGGGTCCTGCAACAGCGAGCCGGCATTTATCGTCCCGAAAACGATCATGCCGATAGCCGCTGACAAGGCCCACCGATAGGCCTTCCTTCTGAACACGCTGATGCCGGCTGCGACAAGCAGTATTGAAAAGGCCAGTTGTATCCACACCCTTGCAGGGACTCCCCACTCCCATCCAAGTACAAGGAGGAGCGCCCCGACGATCATGAAGACACCAAACCCCACCATTATCACTCCTGCCGCTGTTCTCATTCTGCCCCCTTTTCACAGGTGATTTGAATATCTATACTATACGATGATAGGCGCGCACTGTCAACGCCCGACCGTTCCAGCCCCGTCTTGTCATTGAGGCACATGCGGAGTAGAATTTGGTGAACAACTGGTTTGAGGGCCGGCAGCCCAGCACTTCGTGTCTGCGCGTCGGCCGGCAACTTGATGACCAGAAGGGGGTACATTGGAAGAACAGAATGAGCAACTGAAGGTCGCGGTCCTGATCGACGGCGATAACGCCCAGGCGTCTCTCCTTCCTCAGATCCTGGCGGAGGTAAGCAAGATGGGGCTGATAACGGTGAAGCGCATATACGGCGACTGGACAACGACGAACATGAACAGCTGGAAGGGTTCGCTTCACAGGCATGCCATTCAGCCGATGCAGCAGTTTCGGTATACGGTGGGGAAGAACTCGACGGATAGCGCCATGATCATCGATGCCATGGATCTGCTGCACAGCCACGCGGTCGAAGGGTTCTGCATCGTTGCCAGCGACAGCGACTACACTCGTCTGGCCACCAGGATCAGGGAGGAGGGCCTCACCGTCGTAGGTGTGGGTGAGAAGAAGACTCCGGAGGCTTTCATCAACGCCTGCAACCAGTTCATCTACTGTGAGAACCTGGTTGCGCCCAAAGTAACGAAGAAGCGAACCGCGAAGGAAGAGAAGTCGGATGTGCCCGACCCTCTGGGCCTGCTTCTGGAAGGGTTCAACCTGGCAGCCAAGGAGGAGGAATGGCTTCACCTGGCGGCACTCGGCCATGTTCTCCGCCAGTTGGATCCCGCGTTCGATCCACGCACGTATGGTCACCAGCGACTGCAGTCTCTGATAAAGCAGTATCCCAGGACCTTCACGCTCAAGCGCGATACATCACGAAAGCCTCCCGTGGTGTACGTTGCGCTGGCAAGTTCCAGGTCCCGGGCCGACTAGTCGCCAACACGCGGGTGGTTCGGGTACTGATCGGCGTACTCATGTGGCGGCACGGCGCAGAGAGGAACTCATCTACAGCAGTCGATCTCCGGCTCTACCGTAGATGACCGTGAGTTCTCCGAGCCTGGCCCTGGCTCCGTCGGTCGGCATGTCTAAGGTGAAGCGCCACCTCCAGTTGCCATGCGCCGTGCCAGGAAGGTTCATCCGTGCCTCACTGCCCAGTCCCATAACGTCCTGCATGGGGATGATTGCCGTGTCGGCCACCGACATGAGGGCCAGGCGGATGAAGTCCCAGTTTATCTCCCGCCCGTCGCTACCAAGGTACTTCAGGGCCGTTTCCCTTTCTCGCGTCTTCTCCTCGGCTGTCTGAGTGGTATCCTCCGCTCCCACATCCCTGAACCAGCCGACGGTCGTGTTGTTGTCATGTGTGCCGGTGTAGACGACGCAGTTGCGCGGATAGCTATGAGGCTTGTACTCATCAGCCTTTGCGTCGCCGCCGAAGGCGAACTGGAGCACCCGCATGCCGGGAAGGCCGAGTTCGTCTCGAAGCGCATCCACCTCGGGGGTTATCACCCCCAGGTCTTCGGCGATTACGGGAAGGTCTCCGAGTGCCTGCTGCACGGCATGGAAGAGTCGGGCACCGGGCCCGGGAACCCATCTGCCGTTCAACGCGGTGCTGTCTGTGGCTGGCACCTCCCAGTAGCTCTCGAAGCCGCGGAAATGGTCTACCCTGACGATGTCCACCAAGGTGTGGAGGGCACGAAAGCGCTCGACCCACCATGCATAGCCGTGATGCGCCATTCTGTCCCAGCGGTAGATGGGATTCCCCCATAGCTGCCCGGTCTCGCTGAAATAGTCGGGGGGCACTCCTGCAACCACGGTAGGGTTGCCGTGATCGTCAAGGCGGAACAGGTCCGGGCGCGACCACACCTCGGCGCTGTCCAGGGCGACGAATATGGGCATATCCCCGATGATCCTTATCCCGAGCCGGTTGCAGTAGTCCTTGAGTTCACACCATTGCCTGTAGAACTGGAACTGCTGATACTTGTGGTACCGGATTTGGTGAGCCAGTTGCTCGTGCCAGTGTTCGAGGGCCTCCGGTCTGCGTGCTCTGATGTCCTCTTCCCAGGTATTCCAGGCGGACAGCCCCCGGTGCTCCTTCAGTGCCATGAACAGGGAGTAATCATCGAGCCACCGGGCATTCTGTCGGCAGAAAGCATCCAGTTCTTCTTGCTGCGCCGACCCAGACTCTGCCACGAACCTGTTAAAGGACTTCTTCAGTAAGGGGAGCTTGAACCTGATGACAGCGTCGTAGTCAACGCTATTGTCGGGGAAGGACGGTGCATCGTCCAGATCGGAGCCTTCCAGAAGGCCGTCTTCGAGAAGCTTCTCAGGGCTGATGAGCAGCGGGTTGCCGGCGAAGACGGAGAGGCACTGATAGGGGGAGTTGCCGTAACCGGTGGGGCCCAGGGGAAGAACCTGCCACAGCTGTTGCTGCATATCGGACAGCAGGTCAGCGAAGCGGTAAGCCTCACTGCCCAGGTCGCCTGATCCGTAGCGGCCGGGAAGAGAGGTCGGGTGCAGGAGTATTCCGCTGGCTCTGGGAAGACTCATGTTGCTCTCATCTGCACAGGGCAGTTGGCGCTGTCCATCGGTTAGTCAGGTGTCGGGACCGGGACGATCTGATCCGGCAGCATGCTCGGTTGAGTCGCGCGTCCGGTCACCCTCGTTTTCGAAGAACACGATCGCCAGCGGCGGTATCGTCACGGTCAGAGAGTAAGGTCGGTCGTGCAAAGGAACCGGTCTTGCTTGAACGCCTCCCAGATTGCCCTGACCGCTGCCTCCATACTCAGCGGCGTCGCTGTTCATGACTTCCTTCCAGAGGCCCGAACGTGGTACTCCTATGCGGTAGCCGAACTGCGTTGTCGGGGTGAAGTTGCAGGCGATGGCGAGAAGATCATCCTCCGACCGTCCCCTGCGCAAGAGGCTGACCACGCTGCGCTCGACATCATTGCAGTCGATCCACTCAAAGCCGGCCTGGTCGCAGTCCGACTGGAAGAGCGAGGGATGCTCCCGGTAGAACCGATTAAGGTCCTCCACCCAGCGCCTGAGACCCGAATGGGGGGCGTATTGGAGGAGATGCCATTCGAGGCAATCGTCGTGGCCCCACTCCCGCCACTGTCCGAACTCCCCGCCCATGAAGATCAGCTTCTTTCCGGGCTGGGCATACATGTGGCCGAGAAGGAGTCTCAGGTTGGCGAACTTCTGCCGGTCATCTCCGGACATCTTGGCCAGGAGCGAACCCTTGCCATGCACAACTTCGTCGTGAGAAAGGGGCATGACGAAGTTCTCGGAGAATGCGTATATCATGCGGAAGGTCAGGTCTTTGTGGTGATACTTGCGGTAGATAGGGTCCCTGCTCATGTACTGAAGTGTGTCGTGCATCCAGCCCATGTCCCACTTGAGCCCGAACCCCAGTCCGCCAAGATAGGTAGGACGTGATACCCCGGGCCAGGCCGTGGACTCCTCGGCGATCGTCTGGACATCCGGGTGCTCCTGGTAGACCGCTTCGTTGAACTGCCGCAGAAAGCCGACAGCATCCAGGTTCTCACGCCCTCCGTACTTGTTGGGTATCCACTCCCCCTCCTTGCGGCCGTAATCCAGGTAGAGCATAGAAGCCACAGCGTCGACACGCAGGCCGTCGGCGTGATACCTGTCGAGCCAGAACACGGCACTGCTGAGAAGAAAGCTCCTCACTTCGTGTCTGCCGTAGTTGAAAATCAGGCTGTCCCAGTCGGGATGGACGCCTTTCCTGGGGTCGCCGTGCTCGTAGAGGTGTGTTCCGTCGAAATACGCCAGCCCGTGCTCGTCGTTGGGGAAATGCGAAGGCACCCAGTCGAGGATCACACCTATGTCATTCCGGTGCAGGTAGTCGATCAGATGCATCAGATCCTGCGGTGTGCCATAGCGGCTGGTCGGGGCGAAGTAACCGGTTGACTGATACCCCCAAGAGCCGAAGAAGGGATGCTCCATCACCGGCAGGAACTCGACATGGGTGAATCCCAGTTGCTTCACGTAGTCGGCCAGCCCGGGAGCGAGCTCGCGGTAGCTGAGGGAACGATTGCCCTCTTCAGTCACCCTCCGCCACGAGCCCAGGTGCACTTCATAGATGGAGATGGGTGCGTCCAGTGCATTACACCGGCGTCTCTTCTCCATCCAGGCGGCGTCCTTCCATTCATACTCCAGGTCCCATACTATAGAGGCGGTCTTCGGAGGAGTCTCGGCATGGAAGGCAAACGGATCCGCCTTATCCACTCGATATCCGCGGTGACGGGAGACGATGTGATACTTGTAGATCGCACCTGATGCGAGCCCCGGCACGAGTCCCTCCCAGATGCCCGACCGGTCCTTGGGACGAAGGATGTGGGCCGACCTGTTCCAGCCGTTGAAGTTGCCTATTACGGAGACCTGCCTGGCATTAGGCGCCCAGACGGCGAAGTAGGTACCCACTGCTTCATTGACTGTCACGGTGTGTGCTCCGAGCTTTTCGTGAAGCCGGCGATGGGAACTCTGGTTGAAGAGGAACAGGTCGTCATCGCTGAGCAGACTGAAGTCATGTCGCATCTGTTGAGCAGTGCCCATGTCACTCGAGTTGTCCCGGCTCTGTCTATCCTTGCGCTGTGTCATATGATGGCGCCGGCTCCTGCGCGAACCGGACCGGCCGTCCCGGCTTGCCCTCCGCTACGTTGCCTGCTGTACATGGCCTGGTTCAGTCCTCCGCCTCCAGGGTCTGCAATATGCCGCTGAGTGGCGGCCTGAGACCTTCCGGTCTGTCAACCATGGCATATTCTATCTCTGAGATGGTTGTGTCCAGCAGGTAGGCATCGAGAAGAACTCGCATCTGCTCTGCATCGTCGGGAAGCAGTCGCGTCTTACGGACTCCCTCCAGATATGAGGAGAGGAAGGCCGAAGTCGTCCATATGTACCAGAACTGTGCCCACCGTTCCAGCGCGGGCAGATCCTCGGGGCTGAGTCCAGGAGCGGATCGGTGGAGAAGGGTACTGTAGGCTGCGTGATGGAACGAGCGTATAATGCCTGTGACATCTGCCATCGGTGAACGTTTGATCCGTCGCTCGCTCAGGGGCCGGGACGGGTCGCCTTCGAAGTCGATAATGACAAAGTCCTTCCCGGTGTAGAGAACCTGTCCCAGATGGTAGTCGCCGTGGCACCGTATTCGCGCTGCCGTCATCTTGCGATCGCGAAGGAGCCGAAAGCGACCTCGGATGCTGTCCTTAGCGTCCAGGACACGGCGCGCATCTTCCCTGAGTTCCTCTGGAAGCTGCTCAATGCTCTCGCGCAATAGCTGCAGTGTCCTGGCTGCCTTGCTTCTCATAGCGTGATAGAGCGAGTTCTGGTACATTACTGAGAACGGTTCGGGCGCGAAGTCAGGGTCATTCCTCGCCGAAGCCAGCGCCACGTGCAGTTCGGCGGTGCGGCTGCCCAGAAGCTGCGCCGAAAGGAGATAGGGACCGATGGTCTCTTCGGCCAGCGCAGGCGGCTCCTTGAGAAGCGACAGTACGTGTCTGTTCGACAACGGAGGCACCTGCACTGTGGGATGCACCAGCACCTGCTGGAAGTACTGGTCCAGCGAATCGACGGTGTACTGCCAGGCATCGCCCTCGTTGGGTACGAAGACCTGGAGCACTGCCAGGGTTGTCCCTTTGCCTCTCGTTTTGCGGTACTCCAGGGTGCCCGCTACCGGAGATACGAAAGGAACGTGTGCCTTCTGAGTAAGGAAGAGGCCCATCTCAACTTCGGGGTTCGTCGCATCCTCTATCTTCCGGAAGAGCTTCAGGATCAGTCCCTCGCCGTATGCTATCGAAGTGTTACGCTGCTCCGTCTTGACCGGGCAGGGCTCCAGAGATGTGTCTGCTGTGGAAGAAGACATGCGAAGAAACCCGGTTCGTGCGGCGGCGATATCACCTGCCTGGCCCTTGAACACCCTCCTTCGCGCGATAGCGCGCAGTAAATGGCTGCAGAAGGTGTTGTCGAACATAGCGTCTATAAGAAGTCTCTCAGTTTGGTTGCTCTCACCCCGTGGCTTCAGGTGAGCAACAAGAGCCTGCGGGCTTTCGTTCTCAAGCTGATCCCTGTGCTCTACAGGACGTGAGGCAAGCGGCAGCACATAAGTCTCCGGCAGGCCCTGCGTGTACTCGATCTCTACAAGAACGACATAAGCGGTGGCATCGGTGTAGGGTACGGGGATTACATCCTGTATCTCGGCTCCCCACGACTGCCGCGCTCTGCCGCGATACCATCTCCGGCCCCTGATGTAGTCGAGGAGGACCGCCTCCAGGACGAACCAGTTATCCCTCTTGAAGAGTCTTTCTTCGGTCTCAGCAAGAACGGGCACCGTCGGGACCTCCTCGGCAGGGAGTGTGCGAAAGCGAAGCGGCCGGGTGAGTTCTTGCTCCAGTGATAGCCAGTAGAAGGCGTGTGGTCCCAGTGTGAACTGGTACATCCCATCGGAGACGGGAGTGAACTCCGATCGCCCGAAGAGCTCGACCGGCGCTCTCCCTGCAAATGGGGAAAGGTCGAGCTGTGTCTGCTGTGCGGCGTGCGACAGGTTGGCCACCACGAGTATGGTCTGATCCTGGTGCCGGCGTAGGAAGGCAAGCACCTTGCGATTGTTCGGCTGAAGGAACTGGAGGCTTCCTCGCCCAAAGGCTGTGAACCTCTTCCTGAGGGCGATACTGCGTTTCATCCACCAGAGCAGGGAGTCGGGGTTGTTCTGCTGGGTTTCTACGTTGACCGACTCGTAGTGATATTCAGGATCAATGATCGGAGGCAGGTAGAGTCTCTGGGGATTGGCGCGTGAGAACCCGGCGTTCCTGTCGGGGCTCCATTGCATCGGGGTGCGCACTCCGTTGCGGTCGCCGAGGTAGAAGTTGTCTCCCATACCGATCTCATCGCCATAATAGATGACCGGTGTTCCCGGCAGCGAGAAGAGCAGGCCGTTCATCAACTCGATCTTCTTGCGATCGTGGTTGAGAAGCGGCGCCAGGCGTCGCCGGATGCCGAGGTTTATGCGGGCAGCGGGGTCGCGGGCATATGTGCGGTACATATAGTCCCGTTCTTCGTCGGTGACCATCTCAAGGGTCAGTTCGTCATGATTGCGCAGGAAGATGGCCCACTGACACGTCTCCGGGATCTCCGGTGTCTGCTGAAGGATGTCCATTATGGGGAAGTGGTCTTCCATTCGGATGGCCATGAACATACGGGGCATGAGAGGGAAGTGGAAGGCCATGTGGAACTCGTCATCCCCAAGATAGGCGGCGGCGTCCTCGGGCCACTGGTTGGCCTCTGCGATGAGCATGCGGTTCTTGAACCTTCTGTCGACGTGCCCGCGCAGTTCCTTCAGGAAGGCATGGGTTTCGGGTAGGTTCTCGCAGTTGGTGCCTTCACGCTCGTAGAGGTAGGGCACGGCGTCGACCCGCATCCCGTCGACCCCCAATCTCAGCCACGAGTCGATGACCCTGAAGATCGCCCGCCTGACACTCGGGTTGTCGTAGTTCAGGTCCGGCTGGTGCGAGTAGAAGCGGTGCCAGTAGTATGCCCTGGCTATGGGGTCCCATGCCCAGTTGGATGACTCGGAGTCTTTGAAGATGATGCGGGCCTCCTGGTATCTGTCCGGTGTGTCGCTCCAGACGTAGAAGTCCCGCCAGCGGCTTCCGGCCGGCGCTCGCCGGGCCCTCTGGAACCACGGGTGCTGATCGGAGGTGTGGTTAATGACCAGCTCCGTTATGATGCGGAGGCCTCGACGGTGTGCTTCCTCGACGAACCTCTTGAAACCCTGCATGTTGCCGTAGCTAGGCTGGATGCTGGTGTAGTCGGAGATGTCATAGCCGTCGTCTTTGAGCGGTGAGGGGTAGAACGGGAGTAGCCACAGTGCAGTGATCCCCAGGTCTTCCAGATAGTCGAGCTTATCTATCAGGCCCAGGAAGTCGCCGATACCATCGGCGTGGCTGTCCGCGAAGGCGCGGACATGGAGTTCGTAGATCACGGCGTCTTTGTACCAGAGAGGATCGTCTTGGAACTGGGGCATTCGGTCATGTCCGGATCTGCTCATATCCTAGTCACCCAGCACCCCGTGTATGTTCTCCAGTAGAGCGGCGAAGTCAAGCGGTCTGATCAACAACCCGCTCACACCGTGTTCCATGCTCGTGCGTTGCAGAGTGGGGCTTCGGCGTGCGCAGATCACCAGGCAGGGTGTCTTCGCCATGCTCAGTTCCTGGCATCGCTGCCAGACATCCTGGTGGAAGCCGGAGACATCTACGAGGGCAAGCGCGATCCTCTCGCCCTGGCGGATAGCACCATCCAGTTCTTCCAGGCTGGCTGCGGTAAGTGTGTCATACCCGGCCTGCTGGAGACTCTGGGACAGCGCCTCAAGGTTGCTGCGGTTGCTGTCTGCTATCAGGATGAGTGATCCGGTGGTGTCCATCTCCTGCTCTTCTCCAGAATGTAACGCCGCCGGCCGGTGCACGTCTATCCGCAGGGTCATCGGCCTCGTCCCGCCACGGTCGAAGTGTTCTGTGGCGAATGATACAACTTATCGGCGCTTGTTTTCCAGTCTTTGAGCGGAGGAAGCGAGGAGCCCGGATCAGGCTTTTAGACAGGTGGGGCTATGTGGATGGTGGGTCGTCACGATGGGCGGGAACGAGATGCCTTCAGTGCCTGCAGGTATATCTCCTCGTATCTCGCGGACGACTTGTTCCAGGAGAAATCCTGCGTCATGTTTCGCCTGATGAGCTTCTGCCATGCGTCACGGTGGCGAAAGCTCCCGTCGGCTCTCTTGATCGCCCGCAGCATCGCGTCGGCGCTGTAATCGCTGAACACAAAGCCGTTGCCCTCTTGTTCACTCACATCCTTGACCGTGTCAGCTAATCCTCCGGTCTGACGGACCACGGGCACCGAACCGTACCGCATGGCAATGAGCTGACCCAATCCACAGGGCTCGAAAAGCGACGGCATGAGGAACATGTCGCTGCCTCCGTATATAAGCCGGGCGGCTCTCTCGTCATGGCCAATAGACACTGAGATACGGTCGGGGTACTCGACAGCGGCCTGGCTGAGCCGGCTGTGATAATGCTCCTGTCCCCGGCCGAGAATAACAAGTTGCGCTCTTGTTTCGGCAACAAACGAGGGCATAGCCTGTAGCACCAGGTCGATCCCTTTCTGCTCCTCGAGGCGCGAGACCATTCCCAACAGAGGGACATCCGGGTCTTGCGGCAGTCCGTGGTTCTTCCGGAGGGCGAGTTTGTTCATGGCTCTCTTCTTAATTGTTGTGACGTTGTAGTTGCACTTAAGGTCGGGATCGGCAGCGGGGTTGAACTCGTCGTGGTCGATACCGTTGACTATGCCGTGAAGGTCGTGCCGACGGTACCGCAACAGGTGTCCGATGCTGTCATCTGGGTCGGCCGCCAGTATCTCCAAGGCGTACGTGGGGCTGACGGTGGTCAGGACGTCGGCCTGCAGAACACCCTGGCTGAGGAAGTTCAGCCCAGGCCGGGGAGCACCGGGCGGGGCATACTCCTCCCAGACCGATGAAAGACCGTTGCGTGCCAGAAACTGTCTGTCAAAGGTGCCCCGGTAGGCCAGATTGTGGATGGTGAATACGACGGGCAACTGCAGTCCGGCCTGTTTCAGCAGCACGGGAACCAGGGCGGTATGCCAGTCGTGGCAATGGATCACATCGGGCCGCAGGTCAAGACGGGAGATGACCTCGGGTATACTGAGCGCGAAGAACAGGAAGCGGCTCAACTCGTCCTGTGTGTATACATCCTCGGTGCCGAAGTATTCATCGTTCTCTACCAGGTACGCCGGTATCCCTTCGCTGAGCATCGTCTCTCTGACTGTGGCTCGCTCGCTCCGGGCACCAACAGCGACTGAGATGCCGGTCTCATGTGTGTCCCGAAGGGCGGCCCGGATGCTGCGGTATCTCGGCAATATGATGGCCGGCTCGTGGCCCATGTGGCGGAGTGCTCTTGCCAGGGAGCTTGTGACGTCTGCCAGCCCTCCCACCTTGACCAGGGGATAGGCTTCGGAGGCAACGAACAGTATTCGCATCGCTCAGGTCAGGCTCTCAGGAGCTTCTGCCTGCTCACCGAACTGCCGCTGGGAACCGAGAGGTCAGGGAAGTCGGTCTCCTGTACGTCGGGGTCTATCCTGCAGTTCCTTCCGACCACCAGGTCGGCGGGGAGGCGTGCCCCTTTTCCGATCACCGTGATGCCGCATTTAAGGTTACCGGGCTCGTCCCTGTTGGGAGGGTAGTCATCGCCGTGACCGAGGCGACAACCGGGGCCGATGTAACACTCTTTATCGATTATGGCGCGGTGCAGGACAGCGTCTCTGGCGATCACGGTGTCATCGAAAACGATGGAGTCGACTCCCCGGGCACCTTCCTCTACGTAGACATGGGGTGAGAGAACCGAATTGAGCACGCTGCCGTTTATGATGCAGCCGTTGCTGACGAGGCTCCTGCTGATCGCTGCGGTCAGGCCTATCTTCACCGGCGGCATGTCCACTGAAGGAGTTCTTACCTGGTTGTCCGGTTCGTAGAGGTTGAAGGGAGGCAGATCAACAATGAGATCCATGTTCGTCTGCCAGTAGGATTCGATCGTTCCTACATCTCGCCAGTAGCCGTCATAGCGATAGCCGCGGATCGTATACTTGCCGATTGCATCGGGGATAATCTGGCTGCCGAAATCCTGCAGGCCGCGACGGTGAGCGTCCTCCAGAACTCCGAAGAGCACATCCTTGCTGAACACATAGATGCCCATGGATGCAAGGTTGCTTCTTGGCTGTTGCGGTTTCTCCTCGAAGGCAACTACCCTGTCGTCCTCGAGGACTACAGTGCCGAAGCGGCCTGCTTCGTTCCACGGCACCTCTGTAACCCCGATGGTTATGTGAGCGTCGAGTTCACGGTGAGACCTGATCATCTCTTCGTAGTGCATTGTGTACACGTGGTCTCCCGAGAGGATGAGAACCTCGTCGACCCGGCTATCCTCTATGAAGCGCAGGTTCTGGTAGACCGCTTCCGCGGTACCCCTGTACCAATGCATCTCTCCATTCGTGCTTATGAAAGGGTAGAGGAGGGTGATGCCACCTACCGCACGGTCAAGGTCCCAGGGTTTTCCGACACCGATGTGGCGTGCCAGCGAGCGAGGATTGTACTGGGGTACTACAGCCACCTTGCTGATTCCCGAATTGACGCAGTTGCTGAGGGCAAAATCGATGATGCGATACTTCCCTGCAAAGGGAACCGCAGGCTTGGCACGTTCTGTTGCCAGCACGCTCAATCTTCTCCCCTCGCCACCGGCGAGAATAACCGCCAGTACCTTCTTCATCTTGCCATCAACTCCGCTGCCGGCCTGCGGGCAGGTACATTCTCTCGACGTACTCCTTGACCATGCGCCGGGCACAGAAGATGGGCACGATCGAACCGATCGACTCCTTGACCATCTGAAGCCATTCGTGAGGCACTCCCGCCCTGTCCCGTCGATAGTACAGGGGCACAATCTCCTCTTCCAGAAGGCGGTACAGCGACTCAGCGTCTGCCCGGTCCTCGTCCTCGGGATCGTATGTGTCTACCGAGTCGCCGATTGCCCAACCGTTCGTGCCGCTGTAACCCTCATGCCACCAGCCGTCTCGTACGCTGAGATTGAGAATACCGTTGACCGCAGCCTTCATGCCACTGGTGCCGGAAGCCTCCTTAAGACGACGCGGAGTGTTCAGCCACACATCGACTCCCTGGGTTAGATAGTGAGCGATGTGCATGTCGTAGTCCTCAACAAATGCTAATCGTCCCTGAAACCCGCCGTGGGCAGCCAGATCGTATACATCGTGAAGCAGCTGTTTCGAGGGGTGATCGGCGGGGTGGGACTTGCCGGCGAACACTATCTGGACCGGGCGCCAGGTATCGGTTACGATCTTCCTGAGGCGCTCCACGTCATGGAAGATCAGCCCCGGCCTCTTGTAAGCCGCAAAGCGGCGCACGAAGCCGATGGTCAGAGCATTTGGATCCAGCAGCGCGCCCATGGCCAGTACCTGCGAGGCGGTGCATTCCCGCTGCACTGAGCACTGCCGGGCCCGCTCGGTCATGGCGCCGATAAGCTTGCGCTTAAGAACACTACGCGCCGTCCAGAGTTCCTCATTTGGGATTTTCAACACCTCTTCCCTGAGATCGGCCTCATCGAAGCGTTGTGACATCTCGTCACCCAGGTGCTTTTCATAGAGCCCCACCATCTCCCGGGCAACCCAGGTGGGAACATGGACCCCGTTGGTGATGTGGGAGATGGGGACATCATACTCGCCGGTCTCGGGCCAGAGGCCATGCCACATCTTGCGGGTGACCTTCCCGTGGAGCCTACTGACGGCGTTGCGATGGTCGGCGGTCTTGAGTGCGAGAACAGTCATGTTGAAGTCCTCGTCCTCCGGGCCGTGCTGCTGTCCGAGTTCGAGGAACGCCTCACGGCTAATGCCGAGAGACTCCCAGTATCGATAGAAGTACTTCTCCATCAGCCAGATAGGGAAGACATCATGCCCGGCGGGGACCGGAGTATGAGTGGTGAAAACGGTGTTGGCACGAACCTTGGACAGCGCTTCGTCGAAGGTCGCACCATTCTCTACTTCCTCCCTGGCTCTTTCCAGAACCATGAAGGCGCTGTGACCCTCGTTGGCATGCCACACAGCCGGCTCGATACCGAGTGCCCGGAGAGCACGAACCCCCCCGATCCCCAGGACAATCTCCTGCTGGAGGCGCTGCTCCTGGTCTGCGGTGTAGAGCCTGGCGCATAGCTGCCGGTCGTCAGGCATGTTCTCCTCGAGGTCGCAACACATGAGATTGAGGGTGATCTTGCCCAGCTGCCCCTGCCAGACTCCGACATGCACCGACCTGTCGCCCAGTTCGAGCTGGATCAGCGGCCCGCACCAGATGGAACGATGGACCGGGTTGACCGGCTTGATCGGGGCCTGGTCAAAGTCGAGTTCTGTATACACTTCCTCCTGCCAGCCCTCGGCTGAAATCTGCTGTCGAAAGTATCCCTGGGGGTACATAAAGCCGACGCCGACGAAGGGTAGTCCCAGGTCGCATGCCGCCTTGCACTGGTCCCCTGCCAGGACCCCCAGTCCGCCGGCATAGATGGGAAGCGAGTTATGTATGGCAAACTCCATTGAGAAGTATGCGACGGGGCCCTGCAGAGATCCGGGATGGTGTGTGGCGAACCAGCTGTTTCTATCGGACATCCTGGCGTCGAACGCCGAGACAACGGAGTCGTATAGGCTAAGAAAGTCGGGGTCCGAGGCTGCCGCTGCCAGCTTCTCGGCATTGATCTCTCTCAGTTGCCTGACCGGGTTGTGACCGCCCAGCCGCCACAGAGGGTAGTCGAGGGCCCGGAAGAGGGTGCGAGCCTGAGGGTTCCAGCTCCACCACAGGTTGTGAGCCAGTTCGTCCAACCTGGCTATTCGCTCGGGTAGCACTGATCCTGATGACATGTTGATCCGGGTTGTAGGGCCCGGAGGGCTACTCCGAGCTCGTATTGCCTATGCCGTAGAGCAGTGTGCATGCTCCTCCGTTTGGGCGATCATTATATCAGAACACTGTTCTTGGGGTATTGGCGAAGGGCGCTGTCCGGCAACTGGGTGAGAGATGTGATAGGTGATGACAAGCTGGCGAGGGACCTCGCCAGAGCAAGGTCGCGGGAGCAGGCAGGCCGGGCGGTGGTACAGAGGCTCAGCCTCCTGAGAAGCAAACTCTAGGATCGGATCAGGGGTTGGTCACAGGTGTGCCTGCTATTGCACGAAGAGCAGATCTTCCAGCTTGTTCCTGATATCCCTTGCGGCTACGGCGCGGTAGTAGCACTGGCGTTTGGTCTCATCGGTGGCTCCGCTCTTGCTTATCGCCCGGTATGCATTGACAACCGTCCGTAACTGGTCCAGCAATCCCATGTGGATGAGGTTGATGTCCCACATTGGGCGGTTACTGGCCCACCACATCTGGCAGCTATGCTCGGCGCGGTCCAGAAGACCGCGGGCGATGGTGGCGGAGCGGCGGCTCTCGTCATTGTCTGCGCACTCGAGTGCCTGGTTGACCAGTTCGATGCAGATACTCAGGTGCTCCCATTGGAGGCGATGCACCTCGTTGTTCCTGTCCTGCCACAACGGGTAGTAGTTGCTGTTCTGCATGTCATCGGGCAGCGTGCTCCAGGAGGACGGGCTTGGCTCCATAGCTTGCCCCTGGGGGAAGAGGTCGAGTAGCTGGCTGATAGTGACCATCTGTATCTTGTCGGCGGCCTCGCCGTTGGTCAGCAGGGTTTCGTGTTGCCCCGCCAGTGCCGTAGCCTGCCTGACTTCGGGGACAGCTTCGGCGGCGGGCTCAAGTTCCTGGTACACACTGGCCAGGAAGGTCATCTCCCAGTCCTGAATGTGATGCCCAAAGGTCTCGGCGTCCATTGCCGTGACAACATAGATGCTCTCTCTATCGCCCTGCCACCCCTGGAGGTGGGCGATGAACTCCCTGGCTGAAAGGCTCTGGAAGCTTATCCTGTTGCTGAGGACATCATCGCGGAAGAGGAGCGTGAGGGTGCGGCCGTTCCGCTCAACGCGATGAACCACATCCATGGGCCATTCTGCCGGGCACGCGATACCGCTCAAGATGATCCAGCGGTAACCCGAGTCCATGATAGGCTGCAGGATATCGCTGCTGTAGCACATCTCGGGCGGGAAGAATCCCTGAGGCGAGTACGACTTCCCGAGGAGGCGGCGGTTGGTCTGAGCGTTCAGGTCGATCTGCCGTCTGACCTCTTTCCCCGGTAAGAGGGGGAGAATCGGGTGATACTTGCCGGTTCCGGTGAACTCAAGCTGGCCCTTCTCAGCCAGATGTCTCAGACCCTCGATCACATCGTTGTGACCGCAGTCCAGTAGCATATCGGTTAGCACACCGTTTATGTTCACGGTCACGTGGGCGTTGGGGTGTTCCCCGAATACCCGGAGCAGAGGGCGGTACGATTCGTCACATATCTTCTTCAGGACAGATGGCACCTGGGTCGGTGGCTGATAGAAGTGAAGCAGTTGAGCCCAGTAGATCATACACACCTCCGGGTCGCAAAGGTTGACATGAACTTCACGAATTCTGGTCGCAGCCTATTCTAGCATGGGCCGGGGCTGCGGAGCAGGCGTTGTTC
The DNA here is from genome assembly GCA_003552465.1 of Dehalococcoidia bacterium. Taxonomy (GTDB): domain Bacteria; phylum Chloroflexota; class Dehalococcoidia; order GIF9; family AB-539-J10; genus RBG-13-51-36. Next base: position 4,747 of record PULQ01000028.1, on the reverse strand, counting down.
CTCCGGGCATTTTCAGTGCTGCCGGGTCTCAGTCTGTTGATTTATGACACCCTGTCGATGATAATATGGGCGGTCTCCTGCTTAATGGAGAGACAGATGAAGGTTATCGATCTGCGTAGCGATACTATTACCCATCCCACACCCGAGATGCGACGGGCCATGTTTGAGGCCGAGGTGGGCGACGATGTCTTCGGCGAGGATCCGACGGTCAACCGCCTTGAGGCATTGGCGGCGGCGAAGATGGGCAAGGAGGCCGGGCTGTTCATCACCTCGGGGACCCAGGGCAACCTGGTCGCGGTGCTCACGCATACCCGTCCAGGAGATGAGATCATCCTGGGCGATGAGGCGCACATACTGTGGTACGAGGTGAGCGGTGCGGCAACGATCGGGGGCGTGAACATGCGCACCGTACCCAATGACCGGGATGGGCGCATGGAGCCGGGCGACATTAAACGAGTGATCAGGGAGCAGGATATCCACTGTCCGCGGAGCACGCTGCTCTGCCTTGAGAACACGCACAATCGATGTGGCGGCGCGGTCCTTACCAAAGAATACATGAATGAGGTCTGTAACGTTGCACACTCGCGCGGGCTGAAGGTACATCTGGACGGGGCCCGCATCTTCAACGCGGCTGTTGCTCTCGGCCTGCCCGCGGCATCGCTCTGTGAGAACGTCGATTCGGTCTCGCTATGCCTCTCCAAGGGACTCAGTGCGCCGGTCGGGTCACTGGTCTGCGGGAGCGAGGAATTCATCGACCGGGCCCGCAAGTTCCGCAAGATGCTGGGCGGGGGCATGAGGCAGGCGGGAGTCATCGCAGCTGCCGGCATCGTGGCGTTGGAGACGATGGTGGACCGCCTGGCAGAGGACCATGCCAATGCACGACGCCTTGCGCGCGGGCTGGCAGGCATCGAAGGCATCAGGCTGACAGTGAAGGATGTCTCGACCAACATCGTTATGTTTGGATTGTCACCGGAGTTGTCAGCCGACGACTTCGTCTGCCGCCTCGAAGAGGCAGGGGTTAAGGTAATCGCGCTCGGCGATAATATGGTGCGCGCGGTCACTCACCGGATGGTATCGCCGTCGGACATCGACGAAGCACTGACACGCATCGAAGCGGTCTGTGGCTGCCTCCGTCGGGGTTGAGAGCAACTACTGGCCCACTCGTGTTGCGTGGAGCAATCCTCGTATTGGCGCTATAGGATCTTGCCTGTCAGTGCCCGGTGAGATGGTGAATGCTATAGGGCGCTGACGAAGAAAGCAGCAACTCTGGAGGCAAGGGCGGGTTCACTGCCCCACCAGAAGTGGTCTGCTCCGTCAATGCTCACGCAATCGGCGTGATCGGGGATTTCGCGGCAGAACTCGAGGAACCGGTTATCGGACGTGAAATCGTCCATGCTTCCGGATATCAGCAACGTTGGACGGGAGCAGTGTTTGAGAAAGCCGAAGTCGAACATGTCCAGAGGTGGCGAGACAGCGGCCATAGCCCCGATCCGCCCGTCCCCCGAACCGACCGGCAGGGCGAAGGCTGCGCCCGCCGAATAGCCGGCGAGCCCTATTCTGCCGGGGTCCACCTCCTTCATGCTACTCACGAGCGTGATGGCCGCCTCCACATCCTCCTGCTCCCGAATGCCGTGGCCGAACTCACCCTGGCTCAATCCCACTCCACGGAAGTTGAAGCGGAAGGCAAGGAACGAAGCCTGCGCGAGGGTTTCGGTCAGGGCCAAGACCACATTGTTGTCCATGCTGCCGCCGTGCAGCGGATGAGGATGGCAGACTATGACCGCCGGCAAAGGAGGAGCGGCTTCGGGTAGCGACAGCGCTCCCTCGAGGAGAAGCCTTCCTGAGGTGAAACTCACCCTTCGTTCGTTCATGGGTGGATGTCCCGGAAGTATAGCAGAGGGCCGAGCGCCATGTTGGCTGCGGCTGTTGACATCTTCACTCTGCTATAATCAGGAACATGCCTGAGAGCAGCTCGCCCCGACCGGGCTCCACAAGATGCGGGAGGAGCGTCTTTCGCTGGGGTGAACGTACTTACGTTATGGGCGTGCTCAACCTGTCGCCCGACTCGTTCTCCGGAGATGGTATCGACGATGTCGAGCAGGCCGTGGCCAGTGCAAGACGTCTGGCTGACGAGGGCGCGGACATAATCGATGTGGGCGGTGAGTCGACCCGGCCCTCCTCGGCACCCGTCTCAGTGGGAGAGGAACTGGAGCGTGTGATCCCTGTGGTGGAGAAGCTGGCGCGCGAGTTGGCAGTGCCGATCAGTGTGGACACGTACAAGCTGGAGGTGGCTCGGCAGGCACTGAAGGCCGGCGCGACCATGCTAAACGATGTCTGGGGTCTCAAGAAGGAGCCGGGACTGGGCGGGCTGGCTGCCTCGCATGGCGTTCCGATCATCCTTATGAGCAATCAGCGCGGGGAGCGATGCCGGGATATCATATCGGCTGTGATCCGGGATCTGAAGAGAGCTATCGAGCAGGCGTTGATGGCAGGAGTGCCACTGGAGAACATCATCATCGACCCTGGAATAGGGTTCGGCAAGACGCAGGAACAGAACCTCGAGACCCTGCGGCGCATCGATGAACTGACCGCTCTGGGCAGGCCCATCCTCCTCGGCACCTCGCGCAAGTCCCTCATAGGATGGGTGCTGGACCTAACGGCTGAACAGAGGGCGAGCGAAGTGGCATTCGTGCCGCCCGGTGACCGGAGGCTGGAGGGAACAGCGGCGACGATCGCCATCGGCATCGCCTTGGGAGTCGACATGGTCCGGGTGCATGATGTCAGTGAGATGGTGCGTGTGTGCAGGGTCAGCGATGCTATCGTGAGGGGCATATGAGCGAACCGGTCACCGCCTATCTGGGGCTGGGCTCGAACCTGGGGGATCGTGAAGACAACCTCGATCGGGCGCTGGCACTGCTTGCCGCGAAGGTGAACCTGGAGGCAGTATCATCGATCTACGAGACCGAACCCGTCGGGTATGAGAAGCAACCGTTGTTTCTCAACCTGGTCTGTCGCATTGCCACCGGGTTATCTCCCGGGCATCTGCTCCAGCTCGCAAAGGAGACAGAAGCCGGATTGGGAAGGGCTGCAAGCTTTGTCAATGCGCCGCGTCCCATAGACATTGACATTCTTGTCTATGGCAACAGGATCATCGAGACGCAGGAATTGACCGTGCCGCATCCCCGCCTGAAGGAGCGGGCGTTCGTGATCGTGCCGCTGGCCGAGATTGCTCCGGACCTTGTCGTGCCCGGCCTTCGCCAGCGCATCTCCTGCCTGGCAGCCGGGGTCGAGGGCCTGGACGGCGTGCGGAAGTACAAAGGAGGATTCGATGTATCAGCTATTCGTGGAAGAGCACTTTGATGCTGCACACTACCTGCCGGACTACCACGGCAAGTGCGAGAATCTGCATGGCCACCGGTTCAAGGTGGTAGCTCGCGTCGAGGCACCCGGACTCGATGAGACCGGCCTGGCCTACGACTTCGCCGGCCTGAAGAGGCACCTCAGGGAGATTCTGTCGCAGTTCGACCATACCTGCCTCAACGATGTGGCTCCCCTTGACAAAACGGTGCCGTCAAGCGAGAACATCGCGGCAACGATCTATGATGCCCTGCAGCCCCGCCTCTCGGGATCACCTGTGACTCTGGTAAGCGTTGAAGTCTGGGAGTCCCCCACGGCCGGCGTATCGTACAGTCCCTGAGCTAGGTCTGCAATTCGGGTGGCAGAAGATTGGGAATAGTATCGACGATAGGGTACGAGAAGTCACAACCAGCACAGTATAGAGAGCCGGCGATCACCTCTTGGCCATCCTCCTCGTCTACTTTGAGTTCCAGGTCTCCTTTGCATACCGGACAGGCCAGGATCTGCATTAAGTCCTTCTTCATATCCGAGTGCGATTATATCACACCTAGCGGTGAACCCACGATACAGAAGTGCTATAATGACCGTCAGGAGATCTAGATGGGAACGCAAATAAGAAAGACATACAGAGGACTCAACCCCGCCATGCTGCGCGATGAAGTGAGGGGCCTGCTCCATAAGCAGGAGATCGTAGCTGTCGAGACCGAATCGCACACATACGGTCTCTCCAGCGGTGCCACCCAGTCGCGTATCACCCTGGCGCTGAGTACACGCGGCGGCGATGAGGGCCGGGGCCAGTGCGGCAGTGTGCACATATTGGGTTCACCGCGAGACGAGACAAAGATGCTGCTGGACGTGGACGATTCTGCTTGTCCGCAGGAGAAGCTCTCCGCCTTTCAGGAGGACCTTGACTTTGTTCTCGGGTCATACGAACTGAAATGGTAGATGAAGAGCGAGTAGACGAGCACAGGCTTGCCAGGAAGACCAGACAGGAGAGGCGAGCGAGGCGACTGGCTAAGGAGAAGGCCAGGATACCCCAGCATGGCAAGGGCCTTGTCAAGGTCTATAGGGACGCGATTCGCAAGAGGGCCAGGGGTGCCGGTTCTTCGAGGAAGTCGGGTTGACCAACAGGCGTGCGATGGTCAAGAGGTTTCTACTGCGGGGGCCTCTTATCGTCATCATCTGTCTGGCCATCGGGTTCGCTATCGTGTATGGTGGTGAGTGGTTGCTCGGCGTATTCGGTTGTTCCGCACCCTGATCCCGTGCCCCTGCCCAGTGTTGATCCAATAGCATTGCTGCTCATCTGTTGTCTCAGGCTCCCTGGCGTCTCTCCCTGTTGAGACTGCCAGTCGAGTTGCTGTTAATTATGTGGGGATACCCGAGGGCTGCA
>PULQ01000008.1 GCA_003552465.1 Dehalococcoidia bacterium | reverse complement strand
CGATTCTGAAGACTTTTGTGCCGCAGGTCGGGCAGAGGCCCTGGGTCGCCGGTCTTCCGTTCTTCATGGTGATTCTTCTGGGATCGCGGATTTCTTTTTTGGCGCGGCACTTCATGCAGTACGCTTGCATATTAACCTCCTTTCTCGCGACCAGATAATAGGCTATTACCTCGCAGAATGTCAATATCCCGGGTGTGCTTGACGGCGATAGTGAGAAGATATATCATCCGGAAATCCATCTGACAACCGGCAGTTCACGAGCAAAAGACGGCCATAGTGATGCAGTCGGTCCCATAAAGGATGATGTCCCGAATCAGGAATTTGAGTACCGACAGTATCCCGGCGCTGGCCGGCATCGTGGGACCTCTCATCCTGGTGACCGGCGACATCGCCGCGACCCTGGCCATCGCCGATTACCGTATGGTCCGCAACACTATCAGCAGCCTTGCCCTGACACACCTGGGCTGGCTTCAGACACTCGGTTTTCTGGTCATGGGCCTGCTGGTGCAGGTCTTCGTAGCGGGACTCTATCTGAGCATCCGCAGGGCACGGGGTTTCCGTATCGGCATCGGACTCCTTCTGTGTCTCGGCTTCGGCCTGCTGATGATCGGCGCCTTCCGCATGGATCCCCCGGGAGCGCCTCCCACGACGGAAGGCACGATACACACGATCACAGCCTTTTCGCTTTCACTGGTGTTTCCTGCTGCCCTTCTGGCGCTGTCGCCCAGCCTGAGAAGCGACCCTGACTGGCGGGCGACTTCTGTCTATACGCTGATCGCAGCCGTCCTGGCGCTGGGCCTGACGGCGGGCCTGGCACTGCTGCCGGCCCGGATAGCCTGGTTCGGCCTCTATCAGCGCATCATCGTGGGGAACGTGATCATCTGGGTCGAGGTGATGGCGATACATCTTCTGCGCCTGTCGCTGAGACGAAAGCCCATACCCCGTGATACAGCCACGGTTTGAAATAGATACTGGTCGAACAACTCTGCAGATGCTATCATATGCAGCGATGCTGATGGGCAACCATCGGGCTGATAACAGACGGCGATGAGAGCAAAACCTGAACCTCAGAACAGAACCGCAGATTCGAGGCGAGATTCGTCACGAAAGCAGGCCAGGGCAGAAGTGAGCCAGCACTACACACGCCTGATGAGTCTCTTTGAGGCTATGACGGAGGGCGTGATCCTCATCGCCCCCGATGGGCAAATCGTGGAGGCCAATCCGGCAGCGGAACTCATCCTGGGCCTCAAGCGATCCGAGATCACCGGGCGCAGCTACGTATCTCCCGACTGGAGGATACTCCGCCCGGACGGAACGCCGATGCCGGCAGAAGAGATGGCGGGACCGCGGGCAATGAGCGAGAGACGTACCATCAAGGACGTCGTAATGGGCATCGAGCGACAGGACGGGACTGTCGCCTGGATCAGCGTCAGTGGTTCGCCGCTGCTGAACGCGGGGGGAGAACTCGAGGGTGTCGTGGGCACGTTTGCGGATATCACCGAGCGCAAGCTGATAGAGGAAGCTCTTGAGTACAGCGAGCGTAACTACAGAACGCTTGTCGAGAGCCTTCCGCAGAAGGTATTTCTCAAGGACAGTGACTCGGTCTACATCTCCTGCAACGGCAGGTACGCCGAAGACCACAACATCGAGCCCGAGGACATCCCGGGGCACACCGACTACGATTTCTACCCGAGAGACCTGGCCGAGAAGTATATTGCAGACGACAGAAGAGTTATGCAGTCCGGAGAGACGTTGAGGTTCGAGGAAAGGTACGTCGAGCATGGACGGGAGAGAATCGTCGAGACATTCAAGACGCCGGTGAAGGACGCGGACAGCAAGACCGTGGGCCTGCTGGGCATCTTCCACGACATCACAGAGCGCAAGCAGGCCGAGGCAGCGAGGGAGGAAGCCGAGCGTAGCTACCGTCTACTCGCCGAGAACACCACCGATGTCGTTGCCATCTTCGATCTTGATCTGAACCTGGTATGGGTATCGCCTTCCATCGAGAAGCAGACGGGTTACACCCCTGATGAGATGAAGAAGATGCCTCCGCTGGAGACCATGACTCCCGAGTCGATAGAGAGAGTGATGGAAATCTATAACCGCGGGAAGCAGCGGTACGAGCAGGGCAGAGAGGTCAGCGACCAGTTTGAAATGGAAGCCGAGGTGTATCGCAAGGACGGCTCGACGTTCTGGGTGGACATTCGATACCGGCTTATCCGCGACGACAACGGCAACCCTTCCTACATACTGATGCAGGGCAGGGACATCACTGAGCACAGGAAGGCAGATGAAGCTCTCCGGGAGAGCGAAGAGCGTTACCGGCTGATGGCCGAGAACACCTCAGACTGCATCTGGATGATGAACCCCGACATGAGGATCACCTACCAATCGCCATCGACGGAACGCGTCTTCGGCTACACCGCGGAGGAGTGGGAGGCCGTCGGCTTCAGAGGCTGGGTGCATCCCGACTACATAGGCGAAGTCGTGAGCACCCTTAAGGGCTTACAGGCGGGAGACATAAGGGACAGCGTCACGCTCACCATACAGGCGCAGCACAAGTCGGGACACTTCTTCTGGATGGAGATATGTGCGTCGCCCATCAGGAATCCAGATGGCAGGGTGGCAGGCATTGTAGGAGTAAGCCGTGACGTCACCGAGCGCAAGGAGGCCGAAGAGGCGGTACAGTCTCTGAAGACGCAGATAGAATTCATTCTAGGAGCGACGAAGACAGGGCTTGATATTGTTGACGCAGATTTCAACCTGGTCTATGTCGATTCGGAGTGGCAGAAGGCTCTCGGCGATTACAAGGGAAGGAAGTGCTACGAGTACTTTGCCGGCAGACTCAACCCCTGCCCCGGATGCGGCGTGCCAAGAGCCCTCGAGACGAAGCAGATGGTTGTCAGTGATCAGAGGCTGCCGAAGGAAGGGGATAGAGCAATACAGGTAACAACCATACCGTTTGTCAACGAGCAAGGCGAATGGCTGGCTGCCGAGATCAATGTCGACGTCACCGAGCGCAAGGAGGCCGAGGACAGGTTGCTGGAATACAAGACGGCGGTTGAGCAGTCCGCCGACGGCATCGCCCTGGTCGACCTGGAAGGCAACATCCGCTTCGTGAACGAATCGTGGGCCGGTATGCACGGCTACGCTGTAGAGGAACTGATCGGGCGACACCTGAGCATCTTTCACACCCGCGAGCAGATGGAGTCACAGGTTGTGCCCTTTATTGACATCCTCCGGGATAGGGGCTCCAATACAGGCGAGGTCTGGCACGTCCGGAAGAACGGAGAGAAATTCCCTTCATGGATGACGACGACGCTCCTGAAGAGGGCGGATGGGGAGCCATTCGGGATGTTCGCACTCATGCGCGACATTACCGGGCAGAGGGAGATGGAGGAACAGCAGCGCGAACGCGAGATAGCCGAGGCACGTGCGGAGGAGTTGAGCAGGTCGCGCAGCAGGCTGATAGAGGCACAGGAGTCGCTGCGCAAGGACATCGCTGGCCAGCTTCACGGCACCGTCCAGAACCGCCTGATACTGCTAGGACACAGACTGGCAGAACTTGAGGCCAGGCCGGCATCGGAGCGGACGACCGAGGAACTGGCCGTTATCCGTCACAGCCTCGAGGAACTGCAGAGAGAGCAGATACGTCCGATCAGTCACCGCCTCTATCCCTCCATCCTCCGGCTGGGAATAGCTGCCGGCCTGGAGTCGCTGGCGGACACGTACAGGTCTCAACTCCCCATCGATCTCCAGGTGACCACGAACCTGAGAGAAGGAGAACAGGCCAACAGGAAGCTGGTTCCCGACAGAGTCAAGCTGGCGTTCTACCGCGTTGCCGAGGAGGTCCTGGCCAATGTCCTTAAACACGCATCGGCGGTGAACAGCGTAGCGGTGAAGCTGACTCTCTCTGACGGGGGCACACTACGTCTCACGGTGAGCGATGAGGGGCCTGGTTTCGATACGGCCACCCCGCCAAACGGCATCGGCCTGGCCATCATATCGGACTACGCCGCAGCAGCGGGAGCCAGTTGCAATGTAGATAGCGTTCCCGGCAAAGGCACGCGGGTTACGGCACAGGTGCAGCTTGAAGCGACTGAAGCAAGGCCGAGACGGAAAGGCCGGACTTCGGGATAAAAGCCACCGCACCCTCTGCCGCAGCCAGCATAGAGTATATCCGGTCCTCGTGCGAACTCACCACGATGGTCCTGACACCCGGGCAGTTGGCACTGATGTAGCCGGTCAACTCCAGGCCGTCGCGGTCGGGCATGTCGACATCAAGAAGAACCACGTCGGGAGTGAGGGTGTCGAGGAGACCCAGGCACTCGGCACCGTTGCCCGCCTCTGCCATCACTTCGAAATGGCGACTGTCCTCCAGCACAGAACGCAGCCAGTCTCTGAACAGCGGGTCGTCGTCGACCAGGACTGTGCGATATGTACGACGCGGATGGCCGGTCTGCTGACCTTGCATGCTCGGAGAGGATCAGTATGCGGGCATACTGCAACAGCGTGCCAATACGGTGTTACGTAGGGTATTAGCCAAGGGAAGACCTGCGGTTATCGAGTCCGCGAGGACTTCAGAAAGGCGAGGGCGGCCTTCACACGCATATTGATCTCGGGTTCTCCAGACAGTTCCAGGTGCTGGTAGATGACGTTGATATAGCTTTCAACCGACCTCTCCTCCAGTCCCAACCGCCTGGCGATAGCTGCATTGCTAAGCCCCTCGGCAAGCAGGCGCAGCACATCCTGCTGCCTGGGAGTAAGCCTGTCGACTGGAGAGCCTTCCTGCGGGCTCAGTCTGTCCATCAACGACGGATCCATGACCACCATGCCCCGCGCGCAGCCTTCGATGGCGAGGATAAGCGCGGACAGGTCACGAACCGAATGCTTGAGCAGGTACGCCCAACCGTTGCTCTCTCCCAGCGGCAGGCTGGTCACATAGCGGGGATCATCGTGCGAGGAAAGGATCACTATGCCGATCCCGGGGCTCTCCTTCTTGATCGCCAGAGCAGCTTCAATGCCGTCCATCTCACCTGGAAGCTCAATGTCCATCAGAACAACGTCCGGCTTCCCGCTCCGGGCGAGCTCAATCGCCTGCCCGGCATCATCGGCCGTTCCCATCACCTCGATGCCTGCCTGTCGTGACAGGGCCCCGACCAGCATCTCGCGAAAGAGGGCTTCGTCTTCGACGACGGCTACCTTTATCTTCTGCTCGGACATTCTGCCGACCTCATTTCTGGCACTCGGCTCAATATTACACCTGGTCACCGACCAGAGTAACGAGTGCCTCCCAGATATTCTACACCGTGCTGACACGGAGAGCAAAAAGGGTACCAGCACTATACCCAGTGATTTGTTCTCATGATAGTATCGGGCAAGTTCTGCCAAGACAGAATAATATACTGATGGAGGTAGCTTATGGCAGCAAGAACCACCAGAAAATCGAAGGTGGCGGACAAGAAGCCACGAAAAACTGTAAAGGAGGAGAATCGTATGCCAAAACAATCAGAAGGGAATGGACTGTACTCCAGAGCGACGGTATCACTGTACCGAACGCGTGACCTGCTCTTCCGATGCGAGGATCGGGCAGTCCAGAAATTCGGGCTCACTGCCGAGCAGTACTCGGTGCTGGCCGCCATGAAGCAACTGGATGATCCGGTCAGGCCCACCGACGTAGGCCGCTTGCTGGACCACAAGGTGAACACGGTAAGCATGATAGTCGACCGCATGGTCAATGCCGGGCTCGTGGAGAGGGTGAGAGACCTGCCGGACCGCAGGGAGGTGCGTCTCATCGTCACCCCCAAGGGAGAGAAGGCCTTCAAGCCGGCGCATGCAGCTGCGACCAAGCTCAGCAAGGATATGCTGTCAGCGCTGCCGCAGGACGATGTCAGGACCCTGACAAAGCTCCTCGAGACCGTAAGAACAAAGGCATATCAGCAACTCAAGTAGCGGGTAGATGCTACAGTAACCTCGTATGGACCCCCTGAGGATGCCGGTGGCGATGTCGAGCCTCACCTCGCTCAGCCACCGGCATCTCCTGCGGCGCCGGAGTCCAAGAGGATGTCGAAGCAGGCGATCTCAGGTCTGATACTGTATCGCTGAAGTGTCGCTGATCGACCATGCCGGCAGAAGGATCGAACCTGAAGACGGTGGATGTAGAGGAGTTTCCGATCGGGGAGCAGACCCCGATCCCCTGCTTTCGTTGCGGTACCTGCTGTACGTGTTACCAGGCTCCGGTTGTCGACCGGGACAGCGACAACATCTCCTCTGCTCTGGGCATCTCAAGCCGGGAGTTCGTCTCCAGGTACGCGCTCAAGGTGCCGATAAAGGAAGGGTACCTGCTGCGGAGAACCGACGCCGGCTGCGTCTTCCTCGCCCGGGAAGAGGATGGCAGAGCCCGCTGCACCATACACCGGTTCCGTCCCCGGGCCTGCCGCGAGTGGCAGCCGGGCCTTTCCAGGCCGGCGTGCCTGGACGGCCTGGCCAGGCTGAAGGCAGAGGGGAAGCTATGGCAGCTGGACGGGTTCTTCGGGTCCGAAGCGGAGAAGAGGGCATTCTACCGGTCGCTGGAAGAGTCCCTGGCTACAGCGAGAGAGGCTTAGAGATCGTTAACGCCCGCCGTTTGCCGTGATCCACTCGACGAGCCCACGGTTGATCGTGGGGCAGAATCGGCCTACCCACCGGAGTCGGGCAGGTTCACCATGGGCTGAGGCTTCTCCTTCACCAGGTGCATGTCCTCGCCGCAGCAGACGAGCGTACCGCCACCGACCTCGATCACCTCGACCTTGTTACCGCATATCTTGCACAGGTACTTCTCTCCATAGTTCTCAACAGCCATACGGCACCTCTCTTTGCCCGCCGGGCTTCCCCGGGGGCCGACACCATTATACCTGACCGACCTGCGGCCGGGCGAGAGCGGCCGGTCTCAACCCTGCGGCTGCCGTGGGCTGACCGGGTAGGGCTGAGACAGTCATGCATTCGGACACTGGAGCCAATGGACACTTGCCCCACCCGTATCGCTTCATGTACCATCTCGTCACATCACCACTGAGGAGCAATGGCAGGATATGGGTGACCTGACAAGAGACTTGATAGCCACCGCCAGAGCAGTCTGTGGTGAGTTCAGGCTATCCAGACACCACTCGGCAGCGTCTGCGGCAGCCGCGATCCGTACGGCCCAGGGTAATGTCTATACGGGCGTATGCATAGACCTCGACTGTGGACTGGGATTCTGCGCCGAAGCCTCCGCTGTCGCCGAAATGCTCAAGCACCGGGAGACCCGTATTGCAGCCGTGGTCGCCGTCTCCGAGGACCGTATCATCCCGCCCTGCGGTCGCTGTAGGGAGATGCTGGCACAGTTGGACGCCGGCAACATGGACTGCTCGGTAATCATCGGGGAAGACAGGGTCGTGCCTCTTCGTCAGCTTCTGCCCGACCACTGGCTATCGGACGAATGAGAGCCGTATTGTCCCCTCTTCGAGACGAATAACCTGGCTGTCGGTTGCTACGCTAGAGCGGTTCCTATCGATCCGGACAACTGCAATGCGTTGAGAACCCGTTCATCAGCGCCCGAGAGGTCTTTAGTCGGCCAGCCACCGGGGAATAGTGGAGCGGGAGACGGGACTCGAACCCGCGACCATCTGCTTGGGAAGCAGATGCTCTACCAACTGAGCTACTCCCGCATCGATACTGCTGGACTGCTGCCAGTCCAGCTGCTTGAGGAGTCTAGCATCTGCGGCCCATCCACGACAACCTGCAAGGGAACTACTACCTGCATCAGCCTCCGAGTGGTGACGGCCGCTACTACATGCTGGAGTGCGTCCATGCCGAGGTGGGCATCATTGTATATGCCGTTATCCTCGGCTCTGATGCCAGGAACTCCTCCGCCTCCTTCATTATCTGCCTGCTGATCTTGGAACTCTCCCACGCCTCCCCCCAGTCAGCCAGCTTCTCCCAGTTGTACAGGAGGGCTACGATAGAGGGGCTCTTGACGCTCCTGATATGCTCGGCGCTGATGAACCCGGGAAACGTAAGGGCATATGACCTGAGCTTGAGCAATGTCGGTTGGATGTCCGCACCTTCCTTCAACTCGTAACCTACTATGACCTTTATCATCCCTCTCCTTCATACATCGGCCGGGGAGGGGTTATCGAGTCCTTTCCCGGGCCGCTAGAACCCCGCCACGCATCCCGGGGCCTTGATCATGAGTACCGGAACGCAACTGGCCCTGAAGACCCTCTCAGCGACGCTGCCGTGGGTCCAGCGGCTAACGCCGGACCGGCCGTGGCTGGACATGACGATGAGGTCGACATCATTCTTGGCTGCGTATGATGCAATTGAGTCGGCAGGCGGCCAGCAGAGCACCTGTATCCGCACCTTCGCTCCCGAGTCCTTGAACCTCTTAGCCGTCCGGTGCAGGTACTTCTCGGCCTGTTTCTCCTTCTTGCCGTAGGTCACGGAGGTCTCGATGCCGCCTCTCTGTACGTGGGGATCCTCCCTGCTGTGGAAGAGTTCCCCGGCTTCAGGGGCTCCGCGCACCTGGGCCCGCACCTGTTCGGTCACACTAACCAGCGTGATCTCCTCTGTGCCACACCCCTTCGCAAGCTCCTCTACATAGGGCAATGCACACTCGGCCAGCTTTGAGCCGTCAAGCGGCACCAGTATCTTCTTGAACATCTG
>PULQ01000060.1 GCA_003552465.1 Dehalococcoidia bacterium | reverse complement strand
TGGTATGGTGACCGGGAGGCGATCGAGGTCAAGCCCGCCAAGAAGAAGTAGGTTTCCATGTCCGCGTCATCCAGGATCGCATTTGTGTTCCCGGGGCAGGGCTCCCAGAGTGTGGGCATGGGGCTCGACCTGTACGACAGGTATCCCTCGGCCAGAGCGGTCTTCGATGAAGCTGATGCATCCCTGGGGTTTTCCCTGTCCTCACTGTGTTTCGAAGGCTCCGGGGATGAGCTTACCAAGACGCATAACGTCCAGCCTGCGATTCTTACGGTCAGCATCGCCTGCCTGAGGGCCCTTGAGGAGGCAGCTACGGGCAGTCTGCCCGGTCCCGCCTTCGTTGCCGGGCACAGCCTGGGTGAGTACACGGCAATGGTCGTGGCAGGTGTGCTTGACCTGGCAGATGCCGTACTGCTGGTAAGGGAGAGGGGCCGGCTGATGTACGAGGCCGGGCTGAAGAACCCGGGGAGCATGCTGGCCATAATAGGTCTCGACGAAGAGACGGTCAGCGAGATCTGCGTCGATAGCCAGACCGAGATCTCCAACATGAACTGCCCGGGACAGATCGTGCTTAGCGGTCCCGTTGAGAGCCTCGCTGAAGTGGACAAGCTGGCCAGGGCGAAGGGCGCTCGCGCTCTCATTCCTCTCAAGGTTAGTGGTGCCTTTCACTCCGCTCTGATGGAGCCCGTCGTAGCCGAGTTCTCCGAGGTTATCTCCGGTTTCACGTTCCGGGAGCCGGTCATACCCGTTATCTCCAATGTCACCGCAAGGCCTCTGCCTGACGTACCATCGATCAGGGAAGAGATGGTAAAGCAACTCCGTAACTGCATACAGTGGCAGGGTTCGGTGGAGTACATGATGGACCATGGAGTTGCATCCTTCTACGAGATAGGCCCCGGGAGAGTGCTCACCGGCCTGATCAGGCGGATCAACCCGGACGTCCAGACCTTCAACATATCGAGTATAGAGGACATAACACAGTTGGCGGGCGAAGAGGACTCCGCCGGCTGATGGCCACCATGAGACGGAGGGCGAGGATAGCCGCCCTCCAGACGCTCTACGAGGTTGACTGCACCGGCCACCGGGCTGAGGAAGCCCTGGACCGCCTGGCGCAGGAAGAGGACCTGCCGCAGAAGTCGCTCAGCTTCGCCAGGGAGCTAATAGGGGGAGTACAGGGGCACAGAAGCGAACTCGATGACCTGATCAGGGGGTTTGTCTCGGTCTTCCCCGCCGAGCAGTTATCCATCGTCGATAGGAACATCCTGCGCATGGCCATATTCGAGATCCTGTTTCATGATCGGGCTCCCCTTGATGCAACTCCCCTCAAAGTGGCCATAAACGAGGCTATAGAGTTGGCCAAGGAGTTCGGAAGTGATTCATCTCCGAGACTGGTGAACGGAGTACTGGGGGCCCTGACGGTTGAACGAGGCATGGAACAATGACGATCGTTGCTGATGACGGCGCTGTACGGATCGAAAGGCTTGAACTGGGCCCCTTCGCAACCAACGCCTACATTGTCACCTGCTGCAGGGAGAGGGAAAGCCTGGTGGTGGATGCCCCGGCAGAGGCCGACATCATCATCGACAGGTTGGGCGACACCACACCCCGCTACATACTGCTGACTCATGGCCACGTAGACCACATCGGGGCCCTTGACCGATTACGTGCCGAACTCAGGATTCCGCTGGGGGCCCACCCCGCAGATTCCGGCAACCTGGAGCCACCGCCGGAGATGCCGCTAAGTGACGGCGATACTGTAGTATTGGGCAAGCTCAGGCTCACGGTGCTTCACACGCCGGGACACACTCCGGGCAGTCTGTGCTTCAGTGTCGGCCGTTACCTGCTGTCCGGGGACACCATCTTCCCCGGTGGACCGGGAGTCACGGGCACCCCGGCTGCCTTTAAGCAGATAGTCAGGTCGATATCGGAGAAGATACTGGTGCTGCCCGATGATACCATGGTGTACCCGGGGCACGGAGATGCCACTGTGCTAAGACAGGAAAAG
Source organism: Dehalococcoidia bacterium (assembly GCA_003552465.1). Classification (GTDB taxonomy): domain Bacteria; phylum Chloroflexota; class Dehalococcoidia; order GIF9; family AB-539-J10; genus RBG-13-51-36. The sequence goes on along the minus strand of PULQ01000060.1, from coordinate 74,612 downwards.
GAGCAGTTCGCCGCGTTTGCCTCGCGATCTCACGATCCCGACATGTGCGGTGGTGTGCTCTGGCTATCAGATCGAGGAGAGTAATGGCGGTAATCGACGAGTACGCGACATCGCGTCCCAGATCCAGGGAGTTACACATGAGGGCCCTCGACCATTTCGCCGCCAGAGGGGTGACCCACGTAGGTCGCACGTGGGAGCCCTTCGGACCTTACATGACGCACGCCCGCGGCTCGCGCATATGGGACGTAGACGGACACGAGTACATCGACTTCAGAAACGGCCACGGGGCTCTGATACTGGGGCACGGACACCCTGCGATAGTAACGGCGATGCAGGAGCAGACTGCCAGAGGAACCCTGTACAGCGCCTCACACGAGATGGAGATCGAGTGGGCGGAACTGATAAAGAGCATGGTGCCGACTGCAGAGAGGGTTGAGTTCTTCGCCTGCGGGCAGGAGGCGAACATGATGGGCATCAGGTTGGCCCGTGCTTTCACCGGCAGGACAAAGGTGCTCAGGTTCGAGGAGAACTTCCACGGCTGGGCCGATGAGCTGGCGGACCCCGGCACACCGGGGGTCGTCGGCAGTGAGGTCAGAGTCATACCCATGAACGACCTCAGTGTTCTGGAGAAGGAACTGGCCACCGGGGAGTATGCCGTCGTGTTGACCGAGGGTGGCGGCGCGCATATGGCGGGGCAGGTCCCCTGGGAATCCGACTTCATAAGCGCCGTGGGGCCGCTGGCGGAAAGACACGGCACGATCTGGCTTCTGGACGAGGTGGTAACCGGGTTCCGCGATGGCCCGGCCGGCTGGGGGGGCCTGATGAAGCTGAGGCCCGACCTGACTACGTTCGGCAAGAGCGTAGCCGGAGGACTGCCCGCCGGCATACTGACGGGCCGGGCCGACGTCATGGGCATGCTAGCACCCGGGCCTGAGACCAAGAGGTGTATTCCTCACTCAGGGACGTGGAACGCCATGCCCATCGTATGCGCTGCCGGCATTGCCGCCTGCAAGCTCCTTCGGGATGGTTCGATTCAGAAGCAGATCAACGAGGTGGGTGCATACATGAGGGATACCGCCAACCAGGCCCTGCGCCGATCAAACCATAACTGGCGAGTGTACGGGCGCACGATACTCCATATCTACTTCGGCACTGCTGAGTTCGAGGTCGATGACCTCGGCAGTCCTCCGACAAAGGACATGAAGAAGCTGCTAACCGGCAGTGACGAGAAACGAAGGCTGGGAGTCTACCTGCTTCACCATGGCATTCACACGCACAAGGGTGTGGCTTTCATATTGTCGGCCGCTCATACAAAGGACGATGTCGACATCGCAGTCGATGCCCTGCTCCGGGCGATCCGTGATGCCATGGCCGACGGCACCATCGGCGATCTGCCCTCTTAAGCCCGATCAGCTGTACTGGCTGGGGCAGACCTCAACCCGGCACACATGCCTGTCGGATCCTCCCGACATGAGGTAACAGGTCAAGAGCCGCTTCAGGTCAGGCGGATGTCCGTACTCTGCTCAGAGCATCCTGGACAGGTGGAAGTGGCCATTGTTGACATGGACGGGGTATAGTATCATAGGAATGCTGATCAGAGGCAAGAAACTCAAGAGGAGAGACGGAACACTGATCGAACCCACATACCGAGACCCCGGGGAGGTCAGAGCGCTCATTCGCCGGGGTGAACTGTTGCGGCCGACGGCCGGCCTCGCCCCGGACTATGCGCAGGCGAACCTGGTGGTACTACCCGAGGAGATGGCCCTCGACTTTCTGCTCTTCTGCCAGCGCACCCCCCGCCCGTGCCCGATACTTGAGGTTCTCGAAGCGGGAAGACACGAACCGACCCTGGCGGCGGAGGGAGCCGACCTCAGGGTTGACCTTCCCCTGTACAGGATCTACCGGCACGGTGAACTCCAGGCAGAGGAGACGGATGTTACCCGGTACTGGCATGATGGGCTGGTGGCCTTTCTGCTCGGCTGCAGCTTCACTTTCGAGTCGGCCCTGACAAGAGCCGGAATACCGCTCCGACACATCGAGGAGGGCAAGAATGTGGCCATGTACGTAACCTCCATCGAGGCCAGACCCGCGGGTATTTTCTCCGGACCCGTCGTCGTGAGCATGAGACCGGTCCACGAGTCAAAGGTGGTGAGGGCGGTTCAGATAACCTCGCGTTTCCCGGCCGCTCATGGAGCCCCGCTGCATATTGGAGACCCGAAGAAGATCGGCATTGCCAGTATCGAGCAGCCTGATTTCGGCGAATACTCGGAACTCAGGAGTGATGAGGTTCCTGTGTTCTGGGCATGCGGCGTTACTCCGCAGGCCGTAGCTGTGAGGTCCAGGCCGCCACTGATGATAACCCATTCACCGGGACACATGTTTGTCACCGATATACTGAACGAACAGCTTGCTGCCCTGTGACGGGCAGCCCGGGCCGGGCTATGCCCCGGCATTTGATAGCGGCCTTGTTGATAGCGAATCGATGCAGACCAGAGTTGACATCAACTGCGACATGGGAGAGGGTTATGGCCCGTTCGCACCGAGATTCGACGCAGAGATAATCCCGTACATATCGTCGGCCAACGTCGCCTGCGGATTCCACGCCGGAGACCCCATGCACATGAAGAGGACGGTGCTGCTGGCCGAGGCGGCGGGAGTGGGCGTCGGGGCACATCCAGGCCTACCCGACCTGATGGGCTTCGGCAGGAGGGAGATGAGGATAACCCCTGAAGAGGCAGCAGCCTACGTCGCCTACCAGATCGGTGCCCTCCAGGCTTTCACCAGTTCCGGCAGGCTGCAGCACGTCAAACCGCATGGAGCTCTGTACAACATGGGAACGAGGAACGAGGAACTGGCTCTCGCAGTGGCAGAGGCCGTGAAGCAGGTTGACCCCGGTCTGATACTGGTTGGAATGGCAGGCTCGGCCTGGATAGAGGCAGGGAGAAAGACCGGCCTGAGGGTGGCGAGAGAGGTCTTCGCCGATCGCTCGATGAACCCTGACGGCAGTCTTGTTCACCGCAGTCGGCCGGGGGCGGTGATAGGCGATCTGGATCAGGTTGTCGACCGGGTCATGAGCATAGTGAAACATGGCAAGGTGACGGCGATAGATGGCCGGGAGGTCGAGATAGGAGGGGATACCATCTGCCTGCATGGGGATACTCCCGGAGCGGCGGATATGGCCCGGACCATCAGGCAGAGACTGGAATCCGCCGGCATCACCGTAATACCCATGGGCACCTTCTGCGAGTGAGCATTCTGAAGCCAGGCCATGATCTATGACAGACCGAAATTCCTACCGGGCGGAGACAGTGCGCTGTTCGTTGAGTTCGGCGACGGTATCGACCCTGAACTGAACCGCCGGGTCAGGGAACTGCACCTGGCAATACAGGAAGCCGGTCTTCCAGGCGTTGTGGAATCAGTTCCCTCCTATCGCTCATTGCTTGTCTACTACGACCCGCGGCTGGTATGCGCTGAAGATCTGATGGCAGAGCTGGACCCTCTCGCCCGGCAGGAGGGGGAGTCGGTGTTTCCCCCGCCTATGGTCATCGAGATCCCGACCATCTACGGGGGTCACTACGGTCAGGACCTGGACTTCGTAGCCCGACATAACGGCCTGTCTCCCGAAGAGGTGATCTGCCTCCATTCTGAAAGGGAATACCTTATCTACATGCTGGGTTTCATCCCGGGGTTTGCGTATCTGGGAGGAGTGTCCCCACGTATACGCACTCCAAGGCTGGCAACGCCCCGCGCGAGGATCCCGGCGGGGTCGGTAGGCATAGCTGAAAGTCAGACCGGCATATATCCCGCGGAGAGCCCCGGAGGATGGAGGATCATCGGCAGAACCCCGCTGGAGTTGTTCGATCCCGCTAAAGAGCCGCCCGCCCTTCTGCAGGCGGGCAACTACGTGAGGTTTGCACCGGTGAGCGACAGGGAGTTCATCAAGATCAGGGAACAGATCGAACAGACAACCTACCGGCTGAAGCAGCACCCCTTTACAGGAGAGGCTCGAGATGAAAGTGTTTGAGGTCATCCAGCCCGGATTCTTGACGACAGTTCAGGATAGAGGACGCTATGGCTACCAGCAATACGGTGTGCCGGTGTCCGGAGCAATGGACTGCTATGCCCTCACGGTGGCCAATCTTCTTGCGGGCAACGACGAGGGAGAGGCCTGTCTTGAGATATCGTTGCTGGGACCGCGCCTACTTGTGATGAACGACACGATGATCGCGATCACGGGAGCCGACCTCAGTCCAACCCTGCACGGCAGGCCGCTCTGCATGTGGCAAGGGGTAGAGGCCCGTTGCGGCGACATCATATCGTTCGGCCAACCAGCAAGGGGCTGCCGCAGCTATCTGGCCGTAGCCGGCGGCATCGATGTCCCCCAGGTCATGGGCAGCAGGTCAACATATGTCAGATCCGGCATCGGCGGCCTTGAGGGGCGACCGCTGCACTCAGGTGATTGTATCTATGCAGGAGACACCCGAGCCCGTGCCCTGTCAGCAAGGCTATCACAGGAGTACATACCGGAGTACAGCGCCGAGAACACACTAAGGGTTATCCTGGGGCCGCAACACGATCGTTTCACCGAGAAGGGCATCAAGACTTTTCTGAGTTGCGAGTACACGGTGACCGTTCAGGCAGACCGCATGGGCTGTCGCCTGGAGGGTCCGCTCATAGAGCATAAGGCAGGAGCAGACATCGTCTCCGACGGCATTCCGCCGGGCGCAGTACAGGTGCCGGCAGACGGGCTGCCCATTATCATGCTGGCCGACCGGCAAACAACCGGCGGGTATACCAAGATAGCTACTGTGATCACGGTCGACCTGCCAAGGCTTGCACAGGCCCAGCCGGGAGACAGGATTAGATTTGTGGCGATCGATGGCTCCGAAGGCCGCCGATTGCTGAGCGAATACTGGAACACCATCGCCAGGATCCAGCAGCTTATCCCAAGCGACGGTGGATGACGGAGCCAGGAGATGATGAGGGTACGGGGTACCACGGCCGGGCCACTACAGGCGAATCCTGGCATCTGCCCAGTAACAGTGAAACATGATGTCCATTGAGGAGATAGTTCTCAGCCACGACCGGAGGGGCATCTCGGAACTCAGAGGCCTCATGCCTGCCCATTTCTGCCACGACGCGGCTGCCTTTGTTCTCGATAAGGCGGGAGCAGGTCGCAGACGAGCCCTGATAGCCACCGGGTTCTATGTGCCTTATGCCCGGGCACCCGAGACCGACGGCCCACCCGGTGCCCTTGCCATAGGAAGAGCGCTGAAGGTGCTCGGATTTGATGCCTTCTATGTTACGGACGAACCCACCGTGCCGCTTCTCCGCTGCGACGATGCTCGGAAGGACAGGATAATCGTCTTCCCGATTGTCGACCGCGATGGCAGTGAGCGATTCGCAGGTCAGGTCCTGGGTGACGTTGGCCCTTCACTCATCATCTCGGTGGAAAGGTGCGGACCGACCAGCATCGGGCAGTACCTGAACATGGCAGGAGAGGACATAACAGATTATACAGCCAGGGTTGACTGCCTGTTCACCGGCTGGAGAGACAGCATCGGTATAGGTGACGGGGGTAACGAGATCGGCATGGGCAACCTGGCCCCTCACATCCCATCGGTGGAGAGACTGCCGACAGACCCTGCCGTCACGACCGTAGAGAGGCTGATCATCGCCACCATATCCAACTGGGGAGGATACGGACTGGTGGCCGCGCTGTCCAGGTTTACCGGGAACAAGCTCTTGCCCTCCATCGAGTGGGAGAAGGAGTTGATCATTGAGATGGTCAGGAGGGGGGCGGTGGACGGTGTATCGGGGACGAGACGGGCCGCCGTGGACGGCTTCGACCTTGAGCAAAACTCCTGGGCCCTCGATCAGCTACACAGAGAGCTTGCGTCAGTATCGTGACGCAGGGAGCCGGGACCGAAAGAGCAGGACTATAGGCGCTGTCACCAGAGGATCTCCATCCGGTAGAACGACTCGGCCAGTTCGTAGTCCTGTCCATCAGCCAGCATGGCGTGTCGCTCTCGCAGCCGCTGCTCCCATCCCGAGGAGGGATTGCTGTCAACCTGACTCACATGGCAGAACAGTGCGGCGATCTTCCTGTCGAAGGTGGCGGTGATATCGATCCGGTGATTCGGTTCCTCGGCACCCCACAACAACACTTCCTTGACCTTATGAGGCTGCAGTCCCTCCTCCACCAGGTCAGGATACGAGAGATAGTCACGGGCATAGGGAAAGATGGCATCGAGGGTCACCCGGCTGGTTATGCGGTGGTCGCGATGCCAGAGGCGACGTCGATACAGATCGGCGGTCACCACCGTCTCCGGCCTGTAAATCCTGATAAGACGTACGATTTCTTTCCTGAACTCGGGTGTGTCCTCCAATCCCTGGTCCGGATGGCGCAGGAATATGACTTCTCGCACCCCCAGGATAGTCGCGGCAGCCAGTTGTTCTTTCTCCCGGATCTCTGCAAGATCAGCTGGCTTCACATTGGGATCGCTCGTGCCCTTGTCACCATTTGTGCAGACCACATAGATGACATCCTTTCCCTCGCTTGTCCAGCGGGCCACGGTCCCGGCAACTCCGAACTCGGCGTCGTCCGGGTGCGGTGTTATCACCATTGCATCAGCCGGCTTAGTCATCAAGTCCGAGCCTTCCGCAGTCCAGGCACATGGCGAGTATTGTATAGGATTGCCGCAGACGGCACAACGCGTAGTCGCCACCTCGGGCGGCCTGCAAGGTCCAGTTGCGGCCTCAACCTGAAAGCATGCGTATACGCATATTCTGCGCCAGGCCTTCCATCATGAAAGAGCGCCGATCGATCTTACGACACGGAGGAGTCGTCCAATAGCGGGCGACACTCCCTCACAAACGCCTCAGCAGAATTCGACCAACTGAAACCGCTTACCGATGCCCGGATCGACGACGCGGACCGCTTGTCGGACCCCGGACCTGTCAGCAGCAGGGCGATCCTGTCAGCGAGGCGGCGGGGTGAGTTGTCCCGTACTACGTACCCCGTCTCTCCCTGTCGTATGACACTCCTGTGATTGCCAACGTCGGTAGCCACTACCGGTGTGCCGCAGGCCAGCGACTCGAGAGCTACCAGCCCGAAGCTCTCGTAGTAGGAGGGCACCACACATACATCCGCTGCATTGTAGTAGTAGACAAGCTGCTCGTGCTTCACAGTGCCGGCAAATACAACCGCATGATCCACCTCAAGGCTGCGGGCCAGCCCTCGCAGCTCCTCAACATCACTCCGGCTGTCATCTCCGCCACCTATTACGATCAGCTTCAGCCTCATATCACGAAGATACGGCAGGGCCTTTATCAGCTTGTCCACACCCTTAAGGGGGTCGATCCTGCCAACACACAGAACGATCCTTTCACCGTCAAGGCTGAGATACCGCCTGGCCTGCGCCATGTCCAGCACCGTGAACTGATCAAGGTTCACTCCACAGGGGATGACGCTGATCTTACCCGGTGACGCGCCGTAGTACCCGGTTATCGCCTGCTTCTCCTGTTCGGTTGATGCAACAACACGATGACACTTCTCCACCAGAATCCGCTCATTGTCGACGCGAAGCTCCGGCTCGTCATCGCCTGCCGACAGATGGGCCTCCGCCTTGACTGCATTCTTCACGGCACCCAGAGTGTGAAACATGGTGACATGAGGGACACGCCACCATTGCTGGAGAGAAAGACCTGCCACCCCCGAGAGCCAGTAGTGACTGAATATCATATTGTACGTCAGTTCACGCCGTTCCCTGAACTCCTCCAGATTGGAGGCAAACGCCGGAAGATGGCTGTACAGGACGAGCTTATCTATCTCCTCGTTTCCACCCGCGGTCAGGTGGATCAGTCGAGCGTTGTTACAGAGTTCGTAGATCTGGCGGTCATCCGGGTCATGGACGCGAGTGTAGATGTCCACTGAGTGTCCCAGCCTGCCCAGTTCGCAGGCAAGCTCCCTTATACATACACTCATGCCGCCGGTATCTCTTGTGCCCAGCTTGCCCACAGGGCAGCTATGAGCACTCAGCATGGCTACTTTCATCTGACTATGCGACATCAAGTCCAGCCTCGAACGACTGTGTTCAGCCCATTTCTATCAGGCAGTTGTACAGGGGCCCCTCCTGACCACCAAGTCGGTACTTGTATGGTTCACTGCCCTTCAGAAAGCTCCATTTCCTTGTCCCCCTCGCGATGCTATCCTTCATGCAGAGGACTTTGCAGAGCAACCCCACACTCAGGTGATCGAACCTGGGAGCATAGGCGCTATTGTACAGGTAGTGCCAGCCATCGTAATCGAACCCCATGGTCATCGCAGCCGGGACATGGTCAAGCTCCAGGATGCCGAATCTCAACAGCCCGATTTCAGCCATGGAGCGAGCGAGCGCTCTGAAGAAAGAATCCATCCCGGGAGTCATGAACCGGGCCTTCTCATCACGGCTCAGCGAGAACAGCCGGAAAAAAACCTCCAGATACTCCTGGAGCTGAGTCCCTTCCTCGATACAGCGGTGTCTCACCTCCCCTGCCGCTCGGAGACGCCTCAGCTTCCGCCTGACCTCGTGACGCTGCCTGTTCCTCAGCAGAGAAAGATACTCATGCCACGTAGCGGGCAAATCCAACTCGAGGGACACGTCGGCCTGGCGGCAGAGAACCTGATGTCCTCTGCTGTGAGCTATGTCCTTCAGGTGGGTGCACACCACGGAATCGGGCCGCACCGGCCCCAGATCCAATCTTGTAACGCCGTCAGCACTCAGATCGTCAAGCAGCCTCTCAAAGAGATCGCGCTCATGTCCGGGCGCAACGACAAAGTCGAGGTAGTCGCAGACATCCGCGTCACCCACAAAGCAGGCTGTTCCTCCCTTCACCACCAGCGGCGCGAAGCCGACAACCCTGCTCTCTTCCCGCAGTGTCCGCAAGTAAAGCTCACCATCTCCACCAAATGAGTCCCACCAGGCCCTGAGCCAGGCGGGCAAAACGAAAACCGAGCCCCACCTCAGAGAGTGTCTCCACTCGTGCCAGGCAGAGGCTGCACCGTCAAGACTCTCCTCAGTAAGAGCATGCCTCATTCGTGTCGGTGCTAGTATAGCGACTGGCCCGCTCCGAAATCAAACGCCCCACGATACTTGACAATCAAACCCCGGCTTCTTATAATGGAGTTGGATTCGGGTTAGCCTCGCATTCCAGGTTCAGTCTGCAAGACTTGGCTCTCTTTGCACTCTTGTTTGTAGTTCGCAGTGAGTAAGTATATCTTCATAACTGGCGGCGTAGTTAGTTCCGTAGGCAAAGGCGTCTCTGTAGCTTCTCTAGGAAGAATACTCAAGAGCCGCGGTATTGCAGTCTCGGGACAGAAGCTTGACCCTTACTTGAATGTTGATCCCGGCACCATGTCCCCATACCAGCACGGTGAGGTGTTTGTCACCAAGGACGGTGCAGAGACGGATCTGGATCTGGGCCACTATGAGAGGTTCATAGGAGTAGACCTCACCCAGGCTTGCAACGTCACCTCGGGTCAGGTCTACACCACGGTCGTTGAACAGGAAAGGCGGGGAGATTACCTGGGAGGCACGATCCAGGTGGTTCCTCACGTAACCAACGAGATCAAGAGGCGGATCAGGGAGGTAGCCGAGGTTTCCGGGGCAGAAGTGATGCTGGTGGAGGTGGGAGGGACCGTGGGCGACATCGAGGGACAGCCTTTTCTTGAAGCCATAAGACAGATGAGAAAGGACGAAGGGCGGGATAATGTGCTGTACATACATGTCACGTTTCTGCCACACATAGCCGCCACCGATGAACTGAAGACGAAGCCTACCCAGCACAGCGTGAACGAACTGAGGAGAATCGGGATTCAGCCCGACATCATACTGTGCCGCAGCGACAAAGAGGTGCCGGAATCGATAAGGGAGAAGATAGCGCTGTTCTGCGACGTAGACAAGGAAGCGGTGATCTCGCTGGTCACCAGCGAGACCATCTATGAGGTGCCGCTATTACTAGAGGAGGCGGGGTTGGGAGACATCGTCGTCCGCCACCTGGGGCTAAGATCCCAGAAGAGCGATCTGGAGGATTGGAGAGAGATGGTAGCCAGGCTGAAGACGCCAAAGGAAGCCGTGACCATCGGGTTGATAGGCAAGTATGTCGACCTGCGTGACGCCTATTACTCCGTGCGCGAGGCGCTATGTCATGCAGCTCTGGCTCACAACCGTGAGGTAAAGATAGAGTGGCTGGACGCTGAGGAACTGGACGGTACTGCCGATGACAGGCTGGGGCACATACAGGGCATTGTTGTTCCAGGCGGTTTCGGCTGCCGGGGAGTCGAGGGCATGATCAGGGCTGCCAGGTTCGCCCGGGAAAGACAGGTGCCTTATCTGGGTCTGTGCCTGGGGATGCAGACTATGATCATAGAGTTCGGCCGCCATATCTTCGGCACTGACAGCGTGAACTCGACCGAGTTCGATACCGATAGCACCTATCCCGTTATCGACCTCTCCCTAAGCCAGCATGGGGTTGAGCAGAAGGGGGGAACCATGAGGCTGGGAACCTACCCCTGCCATCTGGTATCAGGAACACGGGCAGCCGAAAGCTATGGAAGCGACGTAGCCTACGAGAGGCACCGCCATCGCTACGAATTCAACAACCGCTTCCGTCCTCCACTGGAAGAGGCCGGCCTTGTCGCCTCAGGAGTATCTCCTGACGGGCGACTGGTGGAGATCACAGAACTGCGCGAGCATCCATGGATGGTGGCCTGCCAGTTCCACCCCGAGTTCAAGTCCCGACCCGACTCTCCCCATCCGCTGTTCCTGGGATTCCTCGGGGCGGCAAAGGAGACACTGGTTGAAGGGGCACAGACAATACTGCCGCTGAACTAAGAGTATGAAGATATTTCTAGATACTGCCAACATAGAGCACATCCGCCACGGCGTTCGAATGGGAGTTGTGGCAGGAGTAACAACGAATCCGACCATACTATCGCGAGAGGGCAAGGTTGACTACCAGAAACTGGTCAAGGAGATATGCTCAATGGTGCCCGGCCCGGTGTCCACAGAAGTGCTGAGCCAGGATGGGGAGGGAATGGTAGCCGAGGCCAGAGATATGGCCAAGTGGGCAGAGAACATCGTGATCAAGATTCCGGCCACTCTTGAAGGATTGGAAGCTACATCGGTGCTGTCCGGCGAGAACATAAAGGTGAACTTCACTTTGTGCTTTACTCTGAACCAGGCCGTGCTCGGTGCAGCAGCAGGAGCCGCCTTCATAAGCCCGTTTGTCGGCAGACTGGACGACATCGGTGAGGACGGCATGGAGGTGGTCGCGGATATTGTCGAGTATCTCGATTCCAGCGAATCACGCACTCAGGTCATCGCCGCCAGCATAAGGCATCCTCAGCACTGCCTGATGGCAGCGAGGATCGGTGCTCACATCGCGACAGTCCCCTATGAGGTATTACTGGCAATGATGAAGCACCCTTTGACCGATAGCGGCATTGAGCGCTTCAGAGATGATTGGAGGAGGGTGATGGCGAGAGAGGGACTGCTATAGACAACCCCATACTCACCGTCAATGGCATTGCACAGACCAAAAGCAGTTAGAGAGGTTACTATGTCAACTATGGCCAAACTAGAGAGCAAGACCCGTGACGAACTGGAGGCGATGGCCAGGGAATCCGGCATCGCCGGATGTTCTGCCATGAAGAAGGCAGATCTGGTCCAGCGTATTCTGCAGGTAGAGGCGCAAGAACAGGGGAACGTGTTCGTGTCAGGCGTCCTGGAGATCATCAGCGAGGGCTACGGTTTCCTCCGACAGGACACATTCCGGCGGGGCGCCAACGATGTCTATGTATCGAACTCCCAGATCCGCCGCTTCAACCTGAGAGATGGCGACGCAGTATATGGCCAGGCCCGACCTCCTAAGGAAAGCGAGAAGTACTACGGTCTGCTGCGAGTGGAGAGCATCAACGGACTGGATCCTGAACTGGCCAGAACGCGTCGCAACTTCGGCTCGCTGACACCTACATTTCCCAACAGTATAATCAACCTGGAGACGACGCAGAACGAGCTGTCGACCCGTCTCATCAACCTGGTGACGCCAATAGGCCGCGGCCAGAGGGGGCTCATCGTATCACCACCCAAGGCAGGAAAGACGGTGCTTCTGCAGAGAATAGCCAATGCCATCAGCACCAATTACAGTGACATCCATCTCATGGTCTGCCTTATAGGAGAAAGGCCTGAAGAGGTAACCGACATGAAGAAGTCGGTTGACGCCGAGGTCGTCGCCGCTACCTTCGATGAGCCGGTGGAAAGCCAGACACGGGTCGCGGAACTGGCACTTGAGAGGGCGAAGAGGCTACTGGAGATGGGCAAGGACGTGGTGATACTGCTGGACGGCATCACCAGGCTTACCAGGGCCTACAACCTGGCCCTGCCTCCGAGCGGACGGACTCTATCCGGTGGAATCGATTCGACGGCACTGCACCTTCCCAAGCGCTTCTTCGGCACCGCCCGCAACACCGACGAAGGTGGAAGCATAACCATCATTGCCACCTGCCTCGTGGACACCGGCAGCCGCATGGACGACCTGATATACGAGGAGTTCAAGGGTACCGGCAACATGGAGCTCCACCTGGACAGAAGACTGGCCGAGCGACGGATCTTCCCGGCAATAGATATCATGCCCAGTAGTACAAGAAGGGAAGAGCTTCTCCTCGACGAGAATACACTCAAGCAGGTGTGGCTACTCCGCCGCGTCATCAGTATGATAAGCAGCGATTCGCCGAATCACGGCGAGGCCACGCAGAGGATACTCGAGAGACTGGCCAAGACGAAGAACAACGCCGACTTCCTGGCCACTCTATCTAAGGACATCTAACAAGAACTCAAGTCCTGACTGAAGCACTGAGACAATTGACCAGACGAAGTAATCCGAGCTGGGCGGACAGGTTCAGACTGAGGATAAGAAGAGCCCTCGGGATGAACGTCTTCCTCTGCGATAGCTGCAAGTGGAACTGGAGAACCGCCTGCCATAGTCGTGAGCGCCCCAATGCCACGTGGTGCTCCGAATACACCAGGAAGGGCAGCTAACCCCGCGAACCTTGACACCGCAGGTGCATACCAATATATAATCATGCCTGCATGCTATAATCACGGGAACACGGTGCTGCAGAATCACGCTGGCCAGATCTGGACGGGATTCGCTTCATAAGAACTGAAGACCTCGCAATAAGTACCGCGTTCTCAGGTTGACCAGTAGCCTGCTCGAGACGGCGCGCCAGCAGCACACTAGACCGGAACCTCGAATGAACAAGTCAGGAGTTATCCTCAAGAAGAAGAGTTCCCCCCACGGTGTAAAGGTGCCAGAGCGGAAGCTCACGGCTGGCAGGCCGATCGAGAGGGCACCGTTGCCGGAGAAGGCCGTCATCTCGCTTCATCAGAACCTCGGGGCCCCGGGTGAAGCTCTGGTCAGAAGAGGAGACAGGGTACTGACCGGCCAGAGGATAGGAGATTCGGACAAGTTCGTCAGTGCACCTGTGCACGCCACTCTATCCGGCGAGGTCACGGGCACCACGATGGTGATCAACCCTCCGACCGCACAACCGGTAGAGGCCCTGGTCATAGGCTCCGACGGGACCGATGAATGGGTCCAGCTCGAGCCTGCCGACAGGCCCGAGGATCTATCGGCAGAGGAGATTCTGGACAGGATCAGGCAGGCAGGCATCGTCGGTCTGGGGGGAGCCGCTTTTCCATCGCACATAAAACTGGCGCCACCCAAGAAAGCCACTATCGACACGATCATCCTGAACGGTTGCGAGTGCGAGCCCTATGCCACGTCAGACCACAGGGTTATGCTGGAGTACGGAGATAGGGTTCTCTCCGGACTCAACATAATAAGAAGACTGCTTTCTCCGCAGTCTGTCTATATCGCCATCGAGGACAACAAGGAAGATGCCATAGCGCATATGGAGGATCTGATAATCGGCATGGGGCTTGAAGAGACCATCAAGATAGTCCCCCTGGAATCGAAGTACCCGATGGGTGCCGAGAGGGTTCTCACCAAGCTGCTACTGAACCGAGAGGTTCCCATCGGAGGGCTTCCTCTTGATGTCGGCGCGGTAATCCACAACGTGGGCACAACGAAGGCGATCCACGAAGCCGTGGTCGAGGGCAGGCCCCTTATCGAACGGGTGGTGACCGTAACGGGCGCAGTCAAGGACCCCAAGAACCTTATGGTCAGATTCGGCACTCCGCTGAGAACCCTTATAGAGTTCTGCGGCGGAATTGTGGGCAGCGCCAACAAGGTCATACTAGGGGGGCCGATGATGGGCTTCGCTCAGTTTGACCTTGACTTCCCTACGGTGAAGGGAACGAATAGTGTGATTGTGAAAGATGACAGCGCACTGGCAGAGCAGCAATGCATAAGATGCGGGAGGTGCATAGAGGTCTGCCCCATGCGGCTCATGCCGACTGCGCTGGCCAGGTATGCCCAGGCGGGCCATTACGACCTGTGCAAAGAGGCTTACGTCGACAACTGCTTTGAGTGTGGCGTCTGCACATACGCCTGCCCTGCGAACATACCTATCGTGCAGCACATAAAAGTGGCGAAAAGAGAGCTTGCCAGGAGGGCACCCAGGAAATGAAGCTCCAGAGGGCATTCCTGGTCTCACCAAGCCCCCACCTGTGGCGGGGCATATCAATAAGCAGGATTATGTACCTCGTTGTGCTCGCCCTCTTGCTTCCCACGGGAGCCGCGATCTACTTCTTCGGCTTGCGTGCCCTGGCCATACTCGCCGTAAGCGTTGCGGTATCCCTGCTCACGGAGTACCTGTGCAAGAAGATGCGCCGCCGCGCGTTCGTGATGGACGGCAGTGCTGTGGTTACCGGGATGCTACTCGGGTTGACCATGCCTCCGACAGTGCCCCTGTGGATGGTGGCTGTGGGCGCCGTGTTCGCCATCGCCATCGTCAAGGAGGCTTTCGGCGGACTGGGACATAACATATTCAACCCGGCACTGGCAGCACGGGCCTTCATGGCGGTCAGCTTCCCGCTGCCCATGACTACATGGGTAGCGCCTAGGGGATTGGGTCTGGACGGTTTGACCTCAGCCACGCCGCTGAGCGGAGATTCTGTATGGCAGCAGTTCGACCCGGCGGCACACCAGGCGATGTTCCTGGGAAACACATCCGGTTCGCTGGGGGAAACCTCAGCCCTCGCTCTCTTGATCGGCGGTTGCCTGCTGCTGGGACTTCGAATGATCGATTGGAGGATTCCGGTTTTCTATATCGGCGTTGTTGCCGTATTCACCCTGGCCCTCGGCCAGGATCCGATCTTCCACATTCTGGCCGGCGGACTTATGATCTGCGCCTTCTTCATGGCAACCGATTATGTAACATCTCCTCTTACCAATCGCGGGAAGATCATCTTCGGGATCTCTCTTGGAGTACTGACCGTGCTGATACGGCAGTTCGGCGGTATGCCCGAGGGAGTACTCTACTCCATCCTTATCATGAATGCCTTCACTCCGCTGATCGACAGATATACCGGCGAGAAGCCATACGGGCTCGTAAAGAGGGCTAAAGATGCAGGTTAGAGACGCTCTGAAAAAGGCCTTCCCTGTCATCCTGCTAACAGTAGTGGTGGCCATATGTGTTAGCCTGCTCACCGCGGTGGGAGGCATCACCCTGCCCAGGATCGAGGCCATGGAGAGGGAGCGAATACTGGGCATGCTCTCCGACATGTTTCCCGACATGACGCGCTACAGTCTCGAGGAGGAGATATACACGATATACAAGGATGAGGACGCTATCGGCTATGCCTTCATAGCCGTCGGCAGGGGATACGGGGGTGATGTAAATATTCTCGTGGGACTTGAGGATGAGGCGACGGTGAAGGGCATAACGATCATCTCTCACACCGAGACACCGGGGTTGGGGAGCAAGATAGCGGAGGATCTTTTCACCGACCAGTTCGCGTCCGCTGACATCGATGATGTGGCACTGACTCGGGACGGCGGCCGGATAGATGCCGTAACTGGCGCCACCGTTAGTGCCAGAGCGGTGGCCGACGCTGTGAGAAGCACCGCCAGGGAGAAGATCGACCTGATACGAGGTGACTAGTAAGGAGAATGAGTTGTGAGTGACTCCAGGAAAGAGTTCGTAAAGGGGCTGATCACAACCAACCCGGTCTTTGTCCTGCTCCTCGGTCTATGCCCGGCCCTGGCAGTCAGCACCTCAATCGACAACGCATTGGGCATGACCCTGGCAACATTCATCGTACTCCTGGGCGCAAACATAATAATCGCAGCCATCAGGGGCTTCGTCCCCAGCATAACGAGGATTCCGATATTCATCGTCATAATCGCGACGCTTGTCACCGTGGTGAATCTCCTCTTCAATGCGTTCCTGCCCGACCTGCACCGGACCCTGGGCATCTACCTTCCGCTGGTGGTGGTTAACTGCATGATACTGGGCAGAGCTGAGGCTTTCGCCTCCAAGAACCCCATGATCCGCTCCATTGCCGACGCCCTGGGCATGACGGTAGGCTTCATGATAGCCCTGGTCATGATCTCGTTCGTAAGACAGTTGCTGGGGACGGGAGAGATGTCGGTGTTCGGCTTTTCCATCTTCACCTTGCCGGTTCTCAGTGAACACCCACTGGCCATGTTCATCCTCCCCCCGGGTGGATTTCTCGTGCTGGGCCTGCTGCTGGCGCTACTGAGATGGAGAGGAGTGCTGAAGATATGAGCGAACTGATCGTCATATTACTGAGCATGGCTCTCATCAACAACATCATCCTGGTGAGATACCTGGGCCTATGCCCGTTCCTGGGCGTCTCCCGCGAACTGAAGCCCTCTTTCAGTATGGGAATGGCGGTGACCTTCGTCATGCTTGTGGCCTCGCTGGCTACGTGGGTCATCAACCACTACGTACTTATTCGCTTCAATATCGAGTACATGTACATCATAGTCTTCATCCTCGTGATCGCCTCGCTGGTGCAGGTGATAGAGCTCTTCATCAAGAAGACGAACTTCGCACTGTATTCGGCCTTCGGCATATATCTTCCGCTCATCACGACCAACTGCGCCGTGCTCGGTGTCACGATCATAAACATGATGGAGAACTACACACTCCTGGCCAGCCTTGTCTCGGCACTTGGCTCCGGTCTCGGCTTCACCCTGGTCATGGCCGTGATGGCAGGGATACGGGAGAAGCTGGACCTGGCTGATGCCCCTAAGTCGATGCGTGGTGCACCTGTGGCGCTGATCACGGCAACGCTCCTGGGTCTGGCCTTCTTCGGGTTTTCGGGCATAGTATGATGCACAGCATCGAATGGGAGGGCTTACGATAGTATGACTCACATCGCGGCTCTTGCCGGAATAGCACTGGCCTGCGGTCTTATCATCTACCTTGTTTTCGTGAAGGTACCGCAGAAGGTAAAGGGACTGGAGAAGACCGAGCAGATAAACGCCATCCTGCCAGGAGCGAACTGCGGTGCCTGCGGCCAGCCGGGCTGTTTCGCCTATGCCCAGGCGCTTTCACAACAACCCGACCTCGTCACCAGGTCTCCATGCTCAATGACACTGAATGATCCCGAGCGAGTAGCACAACTGGAGAAGGCTCTGGGCGTAACTCTGGATGCCTCGGAGTTGAGCAGAAAGGCCGTCATTCACTGCGCCGGCAACTCGGAGGTCATATGTGAATACAGCGGTGCCATGACGTGCAAAGCGGCCGCCCAGATCCTCGGTGGATACAAGAGGTGCCCCTATGCCTGCATGGGCCTCGGTGACTGCGCTGCCGTTTGTCCCCAGGACGCGATATCTATCGACCCTGACAAGAACATAGCACTGGTGGACCAGAGCAGGTGCACCGGATGCGGGCTCTGCGTTGCTGAGTGCCCACACAACCTGATCGAACTGGTCCCGGCAGGAACAAAGATCGTACTCCTGTGTAGTTACCGGCCGTTGCGGGACATCCCGGGCCGAGAGAAGTGTGAACTCGGCTGTATTCGTTGTCGGAAGTGCCTGAAGGCTTGCGAGCATGACGCCATGGAGTGGAACAAGGAGCAGGGCATAGTTCAGATCATACAGGATAAGTGCACTCAGTGCCACAAGTGCATAGAGGCCTGTGAGAGAAGAGGACTGATCGATCTCTCGAAGGCACACGAAGAGGACCCTGTCAGAGCAGAGTGAACCTCGTGGATTGACCCGCCGAACACTTTCCGCCGGAACCACACATGCCTTCACCCGGGTGAGTGTGAGGTTCGAGCAGACGCCGTGAGGTAACGCAAGGAATCCAGCCCATCTAATCCCGAAAGGGCGACCGGCCTTAGCGAGGCAGACTGGCAGATGCCTCAGCCAACCTGAGCAATGCAACCTTTAGCCACAACATGCGTTATACTATATACAGGGACGAGTAACATGCTCAGAGGATTGACCGCAAGACTGTACCTGCCTGTGCAGATGATACGAGCTGCGCTGTCCCGGTTTCATGCCCAGACCACTCCAAGAGGCAGAGGAATGCTTGCTATCCTGGCCATCGTCTTGCTCATTGCCCCGGCCACCGGTGAGGTGGTTCTCTACCGTTTCGGGTACTTCCTTATCGTTGCGATAGCCGCCTGCTATGTCTGGACATGGATAAATCTGCGACGTGTCGACATGTGGATGGAGGAACAGGGCCTGGTTGGACAGGTCGGAGAAGTATTAGCAGGGTCTATCTGCGTACATAATGACTCGTTTATTCCCACTGGTTGGGTGGAGATAGGGCTGGCCAGTGACATGCCCGGACATGTGTGTGAAGGTGCCACTCGACTGCCGGCACGGGGATGGGAGCAGTGGACAACAGAAGTGTTATGTCGTTCGAGGGGAGTCTACACGATTGGGCCACTAGTTGCACATAGCAGCGATCCCTTAGGTCTCTTTCGCATGCAGACGACCCATACTCATCCTGTCACAGTGGTAGTCTACCCACGCGTCGTTGAACTGACGGGATTCGAGTTGCCGGTGGCAGATCTGTCCGGAGAGGAGAGGGCACCCCTTCACCTTCACACCCGGAGTGCCCAGGCAAGCAGTGTACGGGATTACAGCCACGGGGACGGCCTGAATCGGATTCACTGGCCATCAACCGCAAGGCACGGACAGTTGATGTCGAAGGACTTCGACTCCGGGAAATCAAGCGATGTGTGGATAATCCTCGATCTCGACCGTAGCACGCACTGGATAAGCGAGAACCAGAGAACCGATGAATGTGCTGTGACAGTTGCAGCATCCATAGCAGGCTTCGCCCTGTCGCAACAGTGCTCGGCCGGGCTGATCGCATACGGCGACCACGAATACGTGCTGGCTCCTTCTGGAGGTGCTACACAGATGTCCAGGCTACTGGAGACCCTGGCCCTGTCCAAGACGGAGGGCACTGTCTCTCTCAAAGAAGTGCTTGTGGAAAACTCGCCCAAGATCGGGAGATTGGCCTCGACCATCGTCATCACTTCATCTGCGGAGACTGACTGGGTATCGGAGCTTCAGCATCTCCAGTACCTCGGCCTTAGCATTGCAGTAGTTCTTGTCGACCCGTTGAGCTTCGGAGGAGAACGATCGTGCGCCGAGGCAGGTTCAAGACTCATGAGCACAGGCATTAAGTCCTACATTGTGCGGAGCGGAGACAACGTCTCCCGTGCGCTATCTCATCCGACGACCGTAGCAGAGCTGTCCGATACATCTCTGCTAACGCCGGTGTTAGAGGCCTAGAATGGTGTTGAGATGAAGCCGAGAACGATACTACTGACCACAATAGCATATAAGGTACTCCTGCGTGTCAAACACGGTACACTGGTTGCCGCACGGTACGCAAAGACCCTATTATGGCGTCTCGTGATGGGGCCGGCGGAAGGCTGGACAACCTTTCTGCTGCTCCTCATCTCGGTAATGGTGGCCTTCTGGTCACTCAGGATCGCTCACCCAACTCCGACACCCGGACTGTACAGCATCGCCCTGTGGAGCGTACTGCTCGGCCTGGTGCTGGCAAAGATCCCCCTCCGTGGCTGGCCGCTGGTTACAGGCGGACTCCTGGTGGGGCTTTATCTGAGTTTCTACTACCTCACGACACTGAGCGAGGGTGCAACTGCCCTCGACCGGCATGCAGATACCGCAGCCCGTTTATCCACATGGTGGCAGGGGATCGCAAGCGAAGCACCATCGCGCGAGTGGCTACCACTGAGCTTCTCCCTTCTCTTTGCGTCATGGACCGCGGGTTTCATCAGTTCATGGTCTCTATTCAGAAAACGCAATATGTGGGGAACACTGATTCCTTGCGGAACGATCGTGATAGCCAGCCTCACCACAATGCTTCCCAGAGAGCCAGAGCTATACCTGTACCTTTACCTCTTCTCAGCCCTGCTTCTGGCAGCCCGCCTGTATACGCTGCAGCGCAACCGTAACTGGGAGCGCAGAGGTATCCAGCACTTCCCGCGCAGGTCTAAGCTGCGCGCGCCGGATGGCCTGTGGTTTGCCGTGGTAGTGGTACTTGTTGCGTCGCTGCTACCGATCAGAGCAACTACGTTTGACTCCATGACTGGAGCATGGAACGCAGCAACCAGACCGGTCCAGTTGATTGCATTCGACCTCTACAGAACCCTGGGCGGCACCCCTCCCACCAGGCCGGCTGAGGTTCATTCTTTCCGACCAGTACAGACCATTGGGGGGGCCGCGTCTCTGAGAGATGAGCCGGCCATCATCGTCACAGCTCCTACAGCAATCTACCTGACGGCCAGACACTACGATGTGTACGATCACCGTGGGTGGCAAACGAGCCCGACATATTCGACGTCTCCGGGGTCGAGGTTCGGGTCCGGGCTGGATACCGGGCTCATGCACACGCGTGAGATCGATGTTAGGGTGACGACTATGTTACCGATCGGGCAGGGTGAACCCATCTTCATAGGTGGCTACCCAGTCGACATATCGGTTGGCCATACTATCGAGGCGCTGCAATCTCCTCGTTACCACCTATCGATTGTCGGGAGCCAGCCTGACACCCCCGGCGATGCGGAAGGCTTGCCGGATGACCTTCAGCAGGCACAGTTGCGGCTACAGGAGATGTCCGATGCCTCTGATCATGCACTCACATCACGGGACATCGTGTCTGTGCTGCCCCCCGACGTCAGTCTGGTGTCTAAAGACTTCACAGGAGGACAGGCTACTCAGGTAACAGTAGAACGACATATCCCGTCGCCCCTGGCCATAGTCTCAATACTCGCGGCGGATTCGCTTGCTTCGGGAGAATCGTACGAGACCTCAGTGCTCGTATCTACAGCCAGCGAGGGTGATCTGATCGCTGCAGGCACCGACTATCCCGGCTGGATCACGGACACATATCTCCAGCTTCCCGAGGACACGCCATCTGGTGTCGCCAACCTGGCATGGGAACTCACAAGCGACGCTGAGACTCCGTATGAAATGGCTGTCGCGATTCGTGACTATCTGAGAACGCTCGAATACGCACTGGATGTAACAGCACCACCGCATGGTGCCGACGCGGTCGAATACTTCCTCTTTGAGCTAGAGAAGGGATACTGCACCCATTTCGCATCTGCCATGACCGTGATGCTGCGCGCACGCGGAGTGCCGTCACGCTTTGTGGCAGGGTATGTGGCTGAGGGACTGATGGACGACTCGGATGACAGCGCCACCGAGCACCCTGTCAACGGCTCACATGGTCAACATCGCTCCTTCTTCGCGAATAACAGCCACGCCTGGTGCGAGGTCTTCTTCCCCGAATACGGCTGGATACCATTTGAACCCACACCTGGCTACACCATCATCACCGGAGAGGACCTGGCAGGGTTGCCATCCGAGGACGGAGGAGGTGAGAGGGAGATCGCTCCCGAAAGAGGAGATGAGCCGGGAATCTTCCCCGGGCTGCCTACAGACCCTCCTGACGATGATACGGCCCATACCCACCCAGCTCCAGGAGAGACACAGCCGGATCGAAGGGACATGCGTCAGTTCCTCCTACCACTGGGAGTAGCCACCGGATTGACGGCACTCGGCCTCGCCTTCTGGCTGGCGCGGAGGCGTCTGTTCGGGGAGACGACTGAGCCTCGACTTGCATACTCAAGAACGGGCTACCTTGCTGCGCTCAGCGGATTGGGCCCCCAGGACAACCTGACTCCTAATGAATACGGCAGCAGGTTGACTACCGCTGCGCCGCAGGTATCGACATCACTTGAGAGAATCGTGGACACTTATGTGCGCAGTTGCTACGGGCAACATGGCATTACCGACGAGGACAGGCGCAAGGTCGCCGAGGCATGGCCACCGGTACGCAACCATCTCATCCGTCGTGCACTCCGAGGTCTACTACCCGGCAGATTGCGCTGAAGCCAGCCAGTGATTCCGGTACACACAACCCTTAGATCATCGGTCTCCTGAGAGACCGGCATCTATGCAGGGTCCGCCTCTCAGGTTCGGCTCCCACTAATCCAGTCGGCTGACTTGCCTCCCGGCACTACCACACTGTCCAGCGCCTCCTCCACGATGCGACCTGTTTCAACCCTCTTCATACGGGCCGCAGGCGTTATTATCACCCGGTGCCCCATCACCGTAACCGCCAGCTCCTTGACATCATCCGGCAGGACATAGTCCCGTCCCCGCAGCAGCGCCAGCGCCTGACAGCCCCGAAAGAGGGCAAGCGATGCCCGAGGCGAGGCACCGAGGGCTGCATCGTCATGTGATCGTGTCGCATGCACCAGTGATACTATGTACCGTTTCATCTGATCGTGAACGAAGACCTCCTTGACGGCTTCCTGCGCCCCGTTCACCTCGTCTGCACTCGCGACCGCGTCAAGGCTGTCGATGGGATGACGCACCCGCTGGCTATCCATTATCGATACCTCATCTTCGAATGAAGGATAACCCAGTTGTATCCGAACCATGAATCGATCGAGTTGTGCCTCCGGCAGAGGAAAGACTCCTTCATACTCGATAGGATTTTCGGTCGCGATAACCATGAAGGGACGATCGATGCTATGGGTTATCCCGTCCACGGTAACCTGGTGCTCCTCCATAGCCTCAAGCAACGCCGACTGGGTCTTGGGCGTAGCCCTGTTGATCTCGTCTGCCAGCACGATCTGCCCCAGGATGGGGCCAGGGCGGAACTCGAACTCGCGGGTCTGCTGGTTGAACACCGACACACCTGTGACGTCGGAGGGCAGCATGTCCGGCGTAAGCTGAATCCTCCGGAACACGCAGTCTATCGACCTGGCCAGGCTCTTGCCCAGCATCGTCTTGCCAACTCCCGGCACATCCTCCACCAGGACATGGCCCTGACTCAGCAGGGCAATCACCGCCATCTCCACCTCTCGCCTCTTTCCTATGATTACCTTCTCTATGTTCTCGATTATTCTGGTCGCAACATCGTGTGCAGTGGACTGCTCCATGCCAGGCCTCCCATATCACCGATCGGTGTCGATCCTCACGGCGCGTATTCTTGTCTGCGTCACACATTGTAGCAAAGCACAGTCAGACCGTCCAAAGCGCATCTGAAGCAGCCACCGATGGCAGGTTCGGCACTTTGACTTGCCGCAGCGTTACAGGCTACCATTACGAGCCGAGTTGAACGGTTTCCCGCCTGATACAGGCTGCCTCTGCCGAGATATAGAGCCACTCCGGTGCCGTCCTCAGGCAGCCTGCGGCTGGGGCCAGGAGGAGAGAGGGCACATCCCGTTCGGCTGGCAAGACCGTAGATGTACTGCGCAGGTGGAGCCAGACTGAAATGTGGAGGGTAATCGGCCAGGACAGGATCGTATCCTTGCTTGACTACAGCCTTGCAGGCAACGGCATAGCCCACGCATATCTTCTCGTAGGGCCCAGGCACATAGGCAAGGGCACCCTGGCTCTGGATCTTGCCTGCGCCTTAAACTGCGAGGGGCCCGGAGTTCCCTGCGGACAATGCAGGTCGTGCCGGCGCATACTGGAGGGTAAGCACGCAGACGTCACGGTCACCGGCCTGGATTCTCGTACCGAGATCGGTATCGAGGACATACGCGGACTGCAGCGAATGGCCAGCCTGCCACCATACGAGGGTAAGTGCAAAGCGTTCATCATCGATGGCGCGGAATACCTGTCCACCGAAGCGGCCAATGCCCTGCTCAAGATATTGGAGGAGCCACCGCAAAGGGTGGCCTGGTTGTTGCTGGCTGCCGATGAGGACCGTCTACTACCAACAGTCTTATCCCGCTGTCAGCGACTGGAGCTAAGACCTGTGCCACCTCAAAGGGTACAGGAGGTGCTCGTCAGTTCGTACGGAGTTGACCCTGATAGAGCGAAGCTCCTCAGCCACCTCTGTCATGGCTGTCTTGGCTGGGCTCTGGCAGCACTGTCCGATGATGATATGCTGGAGCAACGTTCGCAAGATGTGACGAGACTATCCAGCCTGCTGGCGGCCGATCTGTCGGAAAGGTTCGCCTACGCCCAGGAACTGGCAACCCAGTTCAGTGCCAACCGTCGGGCCGCGGCAGAGACAATGCAGGTCTGGTTGGATTGGTGGCGTGACCTGATGCTTGTCAGAGGGGGCTATAGCGAGGCAGTCGTGAACAACGAGCACCTGGAAGCACTGGAGGAACAAGCAGGGTGCCTGGACCTGCTCGATATCAGACGATTTCTCTCCCGACTCTGTTCCCTTCAACAGGAGGTCTCGAGGAACATCAATCCGCGTCTGGCAATGGAATCTCTCATGCTCGATCTACCAGCATCTACCAGAACACGCGCCCGGAGAGGGAACATCGCCGCACACTTGTGAAGAGGGCCTGGAGGGTCCATAATAGACAACGATGACTAAGAAAGTCGGAGTCAGATTCCGCTCCAGGGGACGAGTAGTCAGCTGCGACGCTGATGATCTGCCGCTGCAGGTAGATGATCATGTGGTCGTTGATACCGACCAGGGGCCGGATGTGGCAAAGGTCGTTACGCTGGAAGCCAGAACCCGGTCTGATGAGCAATCGTTGAACATAGTGCGCCTTGCCGAGGCAGACGATCTGGAGCTAGCCAGTCTGAAGCTCAGAGAAGAAGCCCTGAACAGATGCGCAGAAATGGCAGCTGAACTAGGCCTGGAGATGAAGCCCCTGCTGGTTCGCCACGATCTTGACAGCGAGCGCCTGACAGTGTTCTTCAGCGCCCAGGAGAGGATCGACTTCCGGGAACTGGTCCGCAGACTGAGTCAGGCTCTGCAGATGAAGGTTGAGTTAAGGCAGGCCGGGCCGAGGGATGAGGCCAAACTCCTCGGAAGCGTGGGGAGGTGCGGATACCCGCTGTGTTGCCAGAACTTCCTCACCAGCTTTGCGTCCGTGTCCATCAAGATGGCCAAGGAACAGAGCCTCGCGCTGAATCCGATGAAGATCTCGGGCATATGTGGAAGGCTTCTCTGCTGCCTGTCGTACGAAAGCAAGGAGTATGCCGCTGTGAAGAAGAGGATGCCCAGACTAAAACAAGAGGTCATGACACCACGCGGCAAGGCCACGGTGATCGGCACGAACCTGCTGAAGGAGACGGTGACCGTGCGTCTGGAGAACGAGACGATTGCCGAGCTACCCCTCGATCAACTAGTTCAGGGAGGGTAGATACTTCTGCCACTCAGCATGATTGCTGAGCAGGTGGTACGGGACGTGGAAGCCATCGTTCCGGGGAGAGCGGGGCTGTCGAAGCAGTTTCATCCTTGCCTCATCGGGGTTGCGTCCGCCCTTGCGCCTGTTACAGGGAATGCAGGCGCTTACCACGTTCTCCCAGGTGTGCGTACCTCCCCACCGCCGAGGTACGACATGGTCCAGTGTAAGCTCTTTGCTCTGCTTACCACAGTACTGGCAAGTGTACTGATCGCGACTGAACACCTCATATCTGCTTAGCTTTCTCTCATGTCGGGGACGGGTTACCATATAGACCAGACGGATGACGGAGGGTATCTGGAAGATCTCTCTCACAGAGCGCATTTCGCCCCTGCTGTTCTCGAGAACCTCAGCCTTGCCCCTGAAGACGAGTACTATGGCTCGACGCGTGCGACAGAGGTTGAGGGGCTCATAGCTCTGGTTAAGCACTAGAACCGGATAGTCTATCATGGCTGCGACCCTGCTGTCGGTAATGCGGCTATTGTACCAAGCCCTGTTGGCGGTCGCAACAATCCCGGGTGACCGGCACGCCGCAATCGGCAGTGGTAAGGACGTCCGGCCCACTACCGCGCATCGGCCCGAGAATCGCCCCGGCTGACAGGGCCACATGGCGTAGACTGCAGGCACGGTGCTCTCAACCAAGGCATTGATCTCACTACTACACGTAGGACCACGTGCCAGTTCGTTTGACAGCACAACGGGCCGGTGCTAGACTGCGCTCGTCTGTGAAGCGTATCGGCATCCTTTATCACCCTCTATCGGAGAAAGCCAGAACCCTGTCTCATCAGCTCGAAGAAATGCTGTCCTCACGGGGAGTATCTTCATGGGAGTGCTCGACGCACGATGAGGACACAGCGAGGCCACAAGTGGCCGGAACCGATCTGATCCTTAGTATCGGTGGTGACGGCACCATACTGCGAGCAGCCCGGATCGTAACCCCCTCGCCGGTGGCCATCCTCGGCATAAACCTGGGTAAGCTGGGCTTCATAACAGAGATCAGCGGCGACGAAGTCCTGTCCAGTCTGCCTGGACTGCTAAGTGGGAACGGGTGGATAGAGGAGAGAGCGATGGTGGAGGCCGTAGTTGAAGATAAGAGCTTCCACGCACTGAATGACGCGGTGCTTCACAGTAGCGCCGTCCGTCTCGTCAATATACAGGCAGAGGTCGACGGCACCGAGATAGCGACTTACAGAGCCGACGGCATCGTTGCGGCTACAGCGACAGGAAGCACAGCCTACTCCCTTGCAGCCGGCGGACCGATCCTGCATCCTCTATCCAGAGACATCGTCCTCCAGCCAATATCCTGTCACCTGGGGTTGAGCCATGCAGTGGTCTTGCCTTCCCAGAGCACTGTCAACCTCAGGGTTGCACACAGAGACCGGGTTGTGCTGTGCATCGATGGACAGGTAGAGGTTCCGCTATCCGAGGGGCAGAGTGTGGTTATACGGCTGAGCAGCAACACGGTCCGCTTCTTCCGAGTCCGCGAACCATCCTACTTCTACAGCCTGATAGGCGCGAAACTGAGGGGAGGAGCGACCGGAGATTCGTACCGAGGTTCATGAGGACTGAGACGGCGGGTTATCAGAAGTCCTCGACCGTTGCCGATAACAGGCAACCCTCCGGGCCCGTGTGAGCGAAGACCATGAACCGGCCATACAGAAACATCACAGGACGTAGCCAACCGATGCTCAAGCCAGAGAAGAAGATCACTACCCGGCGGGTCTATCGCGGGCACGCGGTAGGACTGCGAGTAGACACAGTGGAGACCGCGCGCGGCAGGGAGGCGGCCAGGGAGGTGGTGGAGCACAGCGAGTGCATAGCTGTGGTGGCGGTTGACGAAGACGATAGGGTGCTTCTTGTCCGCCAGTTTCGCTACGCTGTTGGCAGGTTCCTGCTCGAGATCCCCGCCGGCGGGATCGACCCCGGGGAAGAGCCTCTCGACGCAGTGCGCCGTGAACTGCAGGAGGAGATCGGCTATCTGCCAGGCAGAGTAGAGAGGCTAGGTGGGTTCTATGCCATCCCTGGCTACGGCGATGAGTACCTCCACTGCTTTCTGGCTACCGACCTTGTGTCGAGCCGCCTGGTGGCAGAGGACACGGAAAGCATAGAGCTGGTCCGAGTCCCCCGCCAACAGACACAGCAACTGATAGCATCGGGCGAGATCTGCGACGCCAAGAGCATCGCCGCCCTGCTCCTGTTCCTTTACGTTGAGCGGACAGAGTGAACCCGACGCTCTGCAAGCCGACCCTGTGGTCCGGTGGCGTCCATTCGTCCCGTGACTTGCCCGTCTCTGGCTGGCACGCCGTTTCTCTTCAACACAGCTTCAATGCTATAATGGAGGCTGGTGGAAAATGTCCAGAAGATTCATCCTGGCAGTTCTAGTGCCTCTTGCGCTGGCGCTTAGCATCGGCGCCTGCTTTATATCCACTGCTCCTGTAGACAGCCCGCCTCATCATGATGCCCCCGTCCGACACATCGATCCAGACTGGACCTTCCCCGCAGAGAGCGAACCAGCTACGCCACTACCCGATTTCCGTCCTGTGATCGCCAGGGCAATGCCCTCAGTAGTTTCGGTAACGACAGAAAGAGTCCTGTCGGGTTTCTTCGGCCCGCGCACCGAATACGGAGCCGGATCCGGGATAATCATCGATGAAAGTGGATATGTCGTCACTAACTACCATGTGGTCGAGGGCTCCCAGAGCATCTTCGTGGAGACTGATGACGGGATGGTGTTCACGGCGGATATGGTAGGAGCCGACCCGCTATCCGACCTGGCAGTGATCAGGGTAGATGCCCAAGACCTACCCTACGCTGATTGGGGAGAATCCAGTTCTCTGGATCTTGGTGAGTGGGTGATAGCGATCGGCAACGCCCTGGGAGAAGGACTGAGCGTTACCGAAGGAATCGTCAGCCGGCTGAACGTGTCGGTTAACGTGGAGGGCAATGTCCTTTACGACCTGATTCAGACCACGGCGCCCATCGTACCCGGCAACAGCGGCGGCCCGCTGGTTAACATGGCCGGCGAGGTGATAGGCATCACCAGCATCAAGATAGTTGCCCGCGGAGTGGAAGGCATGGGTTTCGCAATCAGTAGCGACGAGGCAAGGATCATAATCCCGAACCTGATTCGTTACGGGCATATGACGTATCCCTGGCTGGGAGTGGGCCTGTACACCGTCGATCCTTCCTTGGCTGCGGCAATGGATCTCGCCGTGGACAGTGGAGCGCTGATTGTGGAACTGGTGACCGATAGTCCTGCAGACGCAGCGGGGCTGAGAGAGGACGACATCATCATCGGCTTCGGAGGCGACGACATAGGCAACGTAGGAGACCTCGTCAGAGCGATCCGCAGGAGCGAGATCGGTGAAGAGATAGAGATCGTCTTTGTCAGGGGAGAGGAAACCGGGACAACCTCAGCACTGCTGATAGAGCGCCCGAGCCCCTAGCTGGAGGCTACAGGCCTCACGAATGTCACCTCGATGATTACCCGTCCGGGCAGCCGGCGCTTTCGCCACGATAGCAGCCACGGCAGATCATTGATTGCGGCGCGGCGGCGCTCGACTCCTGTCATCGCGTCCGGTTCCATGATCGACGCGTGAGATATGGATACCACCCTCCGGTTGCACGCTAGCAAGGGTCCGCGTTCATCTGCCTGATCGCCAGAGATATCTGGCTGCCCGAGACAAGATGCTTCTCAGAGTAAGCTCCATCGGGTGGCAGAGCATCGATAAGCCCGTGAGACAGCGTCTCCTGTTTGATAAACCCGGCGAAATCGTCTATCACCTGCCTCAGCGACGGTTCGTCGGTCTGGTAGTAGGTGACGATCTCGTCTGTGACATCAAACCCGGCGCTACGCCTCATGTTCTGAATGTGACGTACAAGCTCCCTGCTCACTCCCTCCGCAAGCAGTTCAGGAGTCAGCCGGGTGCATACAGCCACCCAGTACCTGGCATCGTTCGCCACGCTATGGTCCGGCATGTCCTGGTGTGCCTCCAACGCGCCTCGTTTGTCTGCTGCACTGACAACCACCAGCCTCTTAACGTTTATCTCCTCCACTACTTCCTCTCCCAGGCGCTGGAGAGCCCTCTTCTCACTCTCAGTCTCAACTCTGACGATAGCCTCCTGCAGCGGCTGACGCACCTTGATGCCCACCTTCGCCCGCGCCGCCCTTCCCAGGCTGGATGCCTTCATTGCCAGAGTAACATCGCTGTTAAGCCCTTCGTCGATCCTGGACTCATCAGCTATGGGAAAGTCTGTAAGATGAACGCTCTCTCTGCTGTCAGGGTCCACCGACCGGGCGAGGTTCTGGTAGATTTCCTCCGCCATGAAGGGCGCAAAGGGAGACAACAGTCTCGACAGAGTGATCAGGCACTCATACAACGTGGCGTATGCAGCCCTCTTATCGGCGTCGTTCTCACTCTTCCAGAAACGCCGGCGGTTCCTCCTCACATACCAGTTGGAAAGAACGTCCACGAAGCCTTCAATCCTGCGCGTTGCAGCTGTCGGATTATAGGAGTCCATCGATTTTGACACATCGCTGACGAGCCGGTTCAGTTCTGAGATGATCCATCTGTCGAGTTCGGTCACACTGCCTTGTGACAGATGCGGACTGAGCAGGTACTCACGTGCCTGAGCAGCCTTGCCGCTGAAGTCTATGTTGGCATACAGAGTGAAGAACGAATATGTGTTCCACAGCGTGAGAAGGAGCTTCCGCGTCGTCTCCTCCAGTATCTTCGTGGAGAAACGATGGGTGTCCTCGCCTGCGGTGGATACGAGCATGTACCACCTAAGGGCATCCGCGCCGTACTTGCCGAGTACGGCCCTGGGTGAGACAACGTTTCCCTTCGACTTGCTCATCTTCTCACCACGGGCATCAACAACATGCCCCAGGCAGATCACATTTCTGTAACAGGGGCGGTTGAAAAGCAGAGTAGATATCGCGTGAAGGCTGTAGAACCAGCCCCTGGTCTGATCCACAGCCTCACATATGAAGTCAGCGGGGAAAGCCCGCTTGAACTCGTCCTGATTCTCAAAGGGATAGTGCCACTGCGCAAGCGGCATAGCCCCGGAGTCAAACCAGCAGTCAACAACTTCAGGAACGCGTTTCATGACACCACTGCATCCAGGACAATCAAAGGTTACCTCATCGACCCACGGCCTGTGCAGGTCCAGGGGGGCGGTCAAGCCACTGACCCGGGGTTTACTTCTCAGGCTATCCACGCTCTCGACACACTCGCATTCGCCACACGTAGAACACCGCCAGACATTCAGGGGAGTCCCCCAGTATCTTTCTCGTGAAAATGCCCAGTCAACGTTGTTCTCGAGCCAGTCACCGAAGCGGCCGTACTTGATGTAACCGGGATACCAGCTTATCTCAGAGTTCCCCGAGACAAGCTCTTCCTTGACCGCCGTAGTCCTGATGTACCATGCGGGTTTGGCATAGTAGAGCAGTGGGGTCTCGCACCTCCAGCAGAAGGGATAGGTATGCATGATCTTACTGCTCCTGTACACCAGGCCGCGATGCTCCAGGTCCTCAAGCACCGGCAGGTCAGCATCCTTGACGAACCTCCCGGCAAATGGATAGGTGCCTGTCACTTTGCCCTCCAGATCTACAGGCTGTACGAAATCGAGTCCGCTACTTATCCCGGCATCAAAGTCAACCTCTCCGAAGGCGGGCGCAACATGCACTACACCTGTACCTTCGTCAAGCGAGACAAAGGCGGCTGCGATCACCGGATAGGTCAGGTCGTCTGTTGCCTCCTCAGCGCGCAGTGTAGGCAGATCAAGACGCTGCACGCCAAAACCGTGAGGGTTGAACAGGGGCTCATACTGCAGGCCGGCAAGAGCCGTTCCGGGAACAAGCGCTACCTGTGAGTAACCTTCAAACCCGATCACATCCACCAGAGCCGCAGCCAGCACCAGGAAGTCCTGTGCGCCCTCCAGCACGACATACTCAGCGTCAGGAGCAACTGCCAACGCCGTGTTGCCGGGAAGGGTCCACGGCGTCGTCGTCCAGGCCAGGAGGAACACCGGTTTGGCCGGCGGGGCAGACGGACCGCCCAGGCAGTAGAACTCCGCTCTCTTCACCAGCGTGGTAGGTTCCAGCCTGAACTTGACGTACACCGAGGGATCTTCGACATCCTCATACCCTTGAGCGACCTCGTGAGAACTCAAAGAGGTTCCACATCTGGGGCAGTGTGGCGTCACCTTATAGCCTTGATAGACCAGACCCTTTTCCCATAGCTGCTTGACAATCCACCAGCACGACTCGATGTAGCTGTCGTCCATGGTTACATAGGGATTCTCCATATCTAACCAGTAGCCAAGACGCTCGGTCACAGCCTCCCATTCCCCGATGTACTTAAGAGCGGTGCGGCGGCACTGTTCGTTGAACCGTGCCACTCCGTATTCCTCGATTTGGGTCTTGCTGGTCACACCCAAAGCGTTCTCCACCTCTAACTCGACTGGCAGTCCATGAGTATCCCAACCGCCCTTTCTGGGAACGTGATAACCCCTCATCGTACGGTACCGGCAGACGACGTCTTTGTACAGACGGGCCAGCACATGATGAACACCGGGGCTGCCATTGGCCGATGGGGGCCCCTCATAGAACGCGAAATGCGGTCCTCCTCTTCGTGCTTCTACGCTCTTATGGAAGATGCGCTGCTCTTTCCAGAATCGGAGGACGCTCTCTTCGAGCTGCGGGACGTTGACCCTGGAGTCTACCTGACGGAACATGGTTAGCTCTGCCTCAGTAGAACCACGACCTTCCTATCGTCACCTTCACCGATACTACTGGTCGTGACATCAGGATTGTCGGCCAGAGTCAGGTGGACGATACGTCGCTCATCGGCGGGCATGGGCTCCATGGTTATGGCACGCTGCCTTGATATCACCTGCTCTGCCAGATACAGTGCCAGCCTTTGAAGGGAATCATAACGGCGCTTCTTATAGCCGGCAACGTCAACGCTCAGCGGCACCCAGGCCTGCAATCGCCTGGTTACTATAAGCTTGGTGACGTATTCCAGAGAAGCCAGCGTCTGCCCCCTGCGTCCAATAAGGACTCCCAGATCTTCACCTGTCACGTCAAAGGCAATGGGTATCTCAGAAGACACCACCTCGACATTACCCTCGACACCCAGAAGACGGAGCAGGGTGACAATGACTTCTTCTGCGACCTCGACCACTTCCTCCTCGGCAGGCTGAGACACGGTACCGGCAGTTGCAGCCAGCGGAAAAACCCTGATCACTGCCTGCCTGCTACCCATTCCAAGAATCCCGGCCCTCTCCTCACTGACGACCTGCACCTCCAACTGGTCCCGGGGCAACCCAAGCTGCGCCTCAGCCTTCTGTATGGCTTCCTCCACAGTCGGAGCAACTATCTCGATATCATCCATTGCACTATCCTTCTTCACCGATCTGCCCCCTACCCACGACTCCGATTCACTTCCCCTTTGGAGCGGGAGACTGAAACGGCGAACTGACTTTGAGGTAACCCCAGCCACCCGTGACAAAATACTGAGTCACGATACCGATTATGTTGGAGACAGCCCAGAACAGGGCGAGGCCGCTGGGGAACATCAGGGGCAGCATGCCGAACATCAACGGCATCATGACCGTCATCATCCTGGCGGTGGACTGCTGCCTCGGGTCAGCGGACGGCGCCTGTGTCATCTTCTGCTGTACCCACATCGTGCCTCCAACGATAATGGCCAGCAGAATTCCAAGCGGGCCGTTCTGCGAGCCAGTGAGTCCCAGCTCAAGCCCGAGGAACTCACTGCCCAATGGAACCGCGTTCCTCACTACCTCCCATGAATAGAGATGGCGATGCAGGGCAAGCAGGTTCTCAGGCGTGGTGGCCAGCGCTCTCATGATCGACTGGTAGAGGGCAATCCAGATGGGAAACTGGATCAGCATCGGCCACAGGCAGCCAAGGGGGTTCACCCCCGCTTCCTTGTAGAGCTTCATCATCTCCTGTTGAAGCTTCTGCTGATTCTTGCTGTATTTCTTCTGCAGTTCCTGAATCTTCGGCTGAAGATCCTGCATTGCCTTGGTTGACTTCAACTGCCGCTTGTTAAGAGGCCAGGAGGCAAGACGAACAATGATGGTAAGCGCGATGATCGCCAGCCCGAACTGGCCCCCCAGAAAGTGCGTTAACGCAATAAGCACATTGAGAATCGGGTTCAGGATAATCAGATACCAGACTTCCATGCGTAAACGCTATCCTTGCTCTTCTCTGGCGTTCAGCGACGATTGCCAGTCTATTCTTCTCGCCTGAATATCCACCACATACAACGTGTTATCCGCTCGAATATAGGCGAAGCCTTCGCTAGCGCAGAACGGACTCTCCACCTCTGCACCAAGTCTGGCAATCACCGTCTCCACTGCTCTATCCTGCAACGCAGAACTCAGCTCGAACCCATAGACATCGCCCGACTGGTCGGCAACTATCAACACATCATCCATGATAACAGGTGACGACACGAATGGGCTTCCGGCATCGAAATCTCCAACCCTATCACCCGTCTCTGCGTCGATAAGATAGAGCCTCCCGTCAAGAGAGCCCGCATACACCACTCCCTCATGAACCAGCGGATCTGCCCAGAACCATCCACCGGCCGCTCCCCCCTGAGGAAACCGCCACACCGTCTCGGCGCTATCTATGTCGATAGCATAGAGATGGCCGTCAAACGAGCCCGCATAGATGATTCTGCCATGAACAACAGGTGAGGTGGCGAAACCTGCCTCCAGTTCAAAGACCCTGTCGAGCGTTGCTCCCGTCTCGGCGGACAATGCATAGATGACGCCGTCAAAGGTGGTGACATAGAGCGTATCGCCGACAACAACGGGGCTTGTCCAGAGTTTATCGGCCAGTCGTTCAGACTCCCATCTACGAGTAAAGGTTGACAGAGCAAGGGCATGTACTTTTCCATCTGAGCTACCGACATATAGCGTATCATCAGATATGACGGGGTCACCCACTATGGCCCCCATGTATGCTCCGCCTCTCGGATACTCCCAGATGATCTCACCATCTGTCATGCCCAGTGCATACATCCTGCCGCCCTGAGCAGTGTATGTGCCAACATACACAAGACCGTCGGTAGCAACGGGTGTGGTGTATATGGCAGCGGCAACAACCGCCGGCCCGCATCCCAGTCCGCCAGCGGCCTCAGTAATCATCGGACGAGACCAGACAAGATCTCTAGTTGTCGCGTTGACGGCAACAATCCTGCCGTCTTGAGTGCCCGAGTAGATGATGCCGTCGTGAAACGCGGTTCCCGACCATCCACCTGCCGCCTGTCCCCGCCCCGGAGCACAGGAGACCAGAACGGAGGTGATCAGAATCGTGAGAACAAGGAGAAACACTCTTGCCTGCTTCATTCGACTATCCTGCTATGGCACGGGGTCATAGCCACCCTCGGTAAAGGGATTGCAGCGAACTATCCTCCTGGCAGCCAGATGTGTGCCTCTCAGAACCCCGTGCTTCTGTATCGCCTCAATAGCATACTGAGAACATGTGGGCCTGAAACGACATACGCTGGGCAACACCCTGGACAGGGTGTTCTGGTACAGTCTTATCAGACCCAGAGCCATTCTTCTCATCTACTGCATTCGAGTAGGTTCGCCCTCGTCAGCAGCCCTATAACGGACCGGTTCAGCTGGTGGTAGTCGGCACCGGCCGCCTGAGGCCGCACGATGAAGACGATATCCCACCCTGGCTTCAGCGATTTCTCTCTCAATATCTCCCTCAACAAGCGCTTCAGGCGATTTCGCAGCACCGCCTTGCCCACTTTCCTGCTCACAGAGAATCCGTACCGGCTAAGGAGCAGACCATTGGGCGCCGCCTTCATCACGACCAAGCTGTTCACCAACGTTCTACCCTGTCGGTAGACTAGTGTGTACTGTGCCCTGGTGCTTAAGGCTCTAGGCTCCTTCATACACGGAATGGAGCTAGACTGGAGTGAGCTTGTACCTCCCCTTAAGGCGCCTTGCCCTGAGCACTCTTCTTCCACCCTTGGTGGCCATCCGAGCGCGGAACCCCAGGCTGCGCTTGCGGGGAATCCTCTTAGGTTGATAAGTACGCTTGGGCATTGGTCAGGCCGCCGACCGTGATAGGCCCACGCCTCCTGTCTTCCAGATATGAGTCGGTGCATAAGGCAGCATCGCAAGGTAGCGGGCTCGCTTGATTGCGTGTGACAGGGCCCTCTGATGTTTGGCACAGGTTCTGCTCCTCCTTCTCGACACGATCTTGCCCTGGTTGGTGATATAGCGAGCTAGCATCGGAGCATCCTTGTAGTCAATCCTCAGACCGCTCTTGCAAAAGGGACATATCGCTGGCCGGGGTGAGAAACCCCTCCTTCTTGGTCTTCTGGTTTCAGACAACTCTTCTCTCCTCCATTCTAATCAAAGGGTAAGTCCTCGGGCTCCAGTTCACCTTCTTCCGAAGGCGCGCCTGCAGTTCGCTTGCCGAGGAAAAGGACCCTGTCTGAAGTGACCTCAAGGCTCGTGCGAGTCTGCCCATCCTGCCCCTCCCATGTCCTGGCATGCAGCCTGCCCTCCACATAGACCTGCCTCCCCTTTGTCAGAAACTGATTGCACTGCTCGGCCTGCTTACCCCAGGCATTGATCCTGAACCAGTCGGTCTCCTCCCTGGTCTCCCCCGAGGCGGTATTGTAGCGGCGGTTGGTGGCCACGCTGAAGGACTTGACAGCCTTCCCGTTCGGCGTGTACCTCATTTCCGGGTCACTACCTACGTTGCCGACCAGGATGATCTTGTTCAGGCTTGCCATATCAATCGTTCAGCTTCACCACAAGATACCGCAAGATGTCCCCGGAGCCGCTCATCTCTGCTTCCAGTTCCTTCACCGGTCTGGGATTGAGCTTGAAGCGAGTGTGGAAGTACTCGGCCTCCATGAACTTCTCTATAGGGTATGCGAGCCTCTTTCTCCCCCATCTCTTGACCTCCTCCACTTCACCACCGCGGCCACTTATCGACTCGGTCACCTTATCAACGATCTGAGATACCCCGTCTTCGTCAAGCTCGGGGTTCACTATAGCTACCAGCTCGTAATCGCGCATAACCCTGTCATTATATCACAGCGCAAAAAAATGGCAACACGGCTAGTTCTTCCCGCGGTCCGGCGCAGCCGGCCCGTGTACCACAACACCATATCATCACAGGCACCAACTCCACGCTAGAACGGCACATAGACCCGATGCTATAATGCCTTCGATGAGAGTATCTGAGATAGGGGAATTCGGCTTGATTGAACACATAAGAACCATCATCGCCGGATACAGGGACCTCGGTCAGCACCCCTGGCAGAAGGTGGTGGTGGACACTGGTGATGATGCGGCCGCCTGGCTGAGCAACGGCACCATTCAACTGGCTACCACTGATACCCTGGTACAGGACGTGCACTTCAGCCTGAGCATCGTCAGCTGGGAGGAACTGGGATGGAAGACCCTGGCAGTGAATCTCAGCGACATAGCCGCTATGGGCGGAGTTCCGGAGTATGCCCTGGTATCTCTGGCGATCCCCGGTGAACTGGAGCTAGATGACGTATCCGCTTTCTGCAAAGCCATGGCGAAGCTCGCCCGCCAATGTGGAGTGGCCATAGTCGGAGGCAACATCGCAGCTGCCCCGATTGTGGTTATCACGGCGGCGGTAATGGGCCGATCCAATGGTAGAACGACGCTGAAGAGATCGACGGCTCATCCCGGAGAACAGATAGCCATCACGGGATACACCGGGCTCTCGGCTGCCGGACTGGAGATGCTCAGACGCAAGACCGTACTGGATGACGAGACCGCGTCAACCCTGCGCCGGGCACACCTCCAACCGGTTGCGAGGATCAGAGAGGGACAGATCCTGGTCGAACGGGGAGTTAAGACCGCAATAGACATCAGCGATGGCCTCGTTGCCGACCTCGACCACATATGCGAGATGAGCGGAGTGAACGCCACGGTCAGAATGGACCGGGTGCCGATTCACCGCGCACTGATGGCCAACTTTCCCAACCACCTCGAACTGGCTCTCTGCGGAGGCGAGGACTACGAGCTTCTGTTCACCGCGGATCAGGAGACACTGGCGAGGGTAAAGCGAGCCCTGGACTGCCCGGTGACCGTGATCGGCGAGATAACTGATGAGGATCTGCCGGCACGGGTGACCGTAGTGGACAGCAAGGGAGACGTCGTCTCCTGTGACAGAGGGGGATGGCAACACTTCAACGATGAGATCTCTGAGAGTAGAATCAGACAGCCCGGAACAGACTCAACTGCTGGGAAGCTATCTGGGACGACTGGCGCACAACGCTGACGTCTTTCTCCTGGTAGGCGAGCTGGGAACCGGGAAAACCTGTCTGGTCCAGGGCATTGCACGTGGACTGGCGGCAGAGGAACACGCCTTCAGCCCGTCCTTTGTCATCATCAGGGAGTATCACGGGAGGCTTCCTCTCTACCACATCGATCTGTATCGCCTGGAAGACACCGGCGAGATAGCCGCCCTGGGACTGGAGGACTACATCTACGGCGATGGAGTTTGCGCCGTTGAGTGGGCCGACAGGGGACTGGAGATGTTCCCCGGTGACAGCCTCTTTGTGTCACTATGCTACATGCCCGACTCTCAGACGAGACGCTCCATATCCCTGAGACCGCGAGGCGAACGATACCGAGAACTTACAAGCCAGTTGATCCTGATGGCCGGAATCACCGTGGAGATACAGGATGCCTAACCTGACGGATCATGCCGTTTCATCCAGGCCGTGTGTGCTCACCGGGTCCATGCCTGTACACCACACGTGGAGGTCAGGGCATACATCATGGAACTGACGATAGATACATCGTCCAACAGAGCAAGCGTCGCCCTTTCGGACAGGGGAGGGACGCTGGCCATGTTCGCCTGGCACACAGCGAGCAACCACAGCAGGGAGCTGCTGCCAAACCTGAACCGCCTGCTGCAGCACACGAAGGTCAATCTCAGTTCGGTCGACGCGATCATAGTGGCTCGCGGTCCGGGCAGCTTCAACGGGCTTCGCGTGGGCATCAGCACTGCCAAGGGACTGGCCCTCGTCCTCGGTGTACCACTGCTCGGCATAGATACGCTGGAGGCTGAAGCCTATCCTTACGGCTTCACCGGGTTTCCTGTACGGCCGGTTCATAGAGCCGGCAGGGAGGAGATAGCCACCGCCCTCTACCGGCAGGAGGATGACGGATGGCATTGCCTGGAGGAGACCCGCCTCACCACGATTGGCGCTATCTGCCGTGAGACCACACGGAAGACCCTCTTCTGTGGAGAGATACCTGCCGACATGATGAGCGACATAGTGCAGAAACTGGGCAACAAGGCAATAGTATCCGCGGGCCAGGGTCTGTTTCGCAGCAGTGCCCTGGCTGCACTGGGCCACCTCAAGTTGAGCCAGGGACACCGGGACGACCCGGTCACACTGCAACCCCTGTACCTCCGACCTCCTAACATAACGAAGCCGAGGCCAAGGACACCTCCTGCAGTCAACCCCGGTGCAAGAAGCGAGAAGAGCAAATGGAAATCCCCAGATTAGACGTCGAATACATAACTAGGTTCTGTTTCGCCTGCGGGCAGGAAAACCCCATAGGCCTGAGGCTGAGACCCGTTCACGACGGAGATGAG
The DNA here is from genome assembly GCA_003552465.1 of Dehalococcoidia bacterium. GTDB lineage: Bacteria > Chloroflexota > Dehalococcoidia > GIF9 > AB-539-J10 > RBG-13-51-36. Next base: position 35,321 of record PULQ01000060.1, on the reverse strand, counting down.
GTCACCGCAGACTTCACCCCCGGGCAGTATCACCAGGGCTGGAATGACGCGACACATGGAGGCATACTCTACACCCTACTCGACGAACTCGCCTTCTACGCCATTCTCTGTAACGGCGTAGACTTCGCCGTCACCGGCAAGAGCGAGGTGAAATTCAAAAAGGTAGCCCCCGTGAACGAGTCTATCCGCGCCTCAGCCCGGGTCACCAAACTGACGAGTAGGCTGGTGGAAGTCCGGGCACTGCTCACGCTACACGACGGCACGGTCATAGCCGAAGGCGACTTCCTGTACTACGTTATGAGACGGTCCAGCAGGGCAGTCCTCTGGGACATGGACGGGGTGATCGCAGACACGGCCGCGCTCCACTTCGCCGCATGGCAGGAGACCTTCGCCAGTAGAAACACAAGGGTCACCGGTCAGGACTTCGCCGGGCTCTTCGGTGCCCGAAACGATCTCATAATCAAGACCGTTATGGATGATAAGCTGTCCGCAGAGGATATGAGAGCCATAGCGCGGGACAAAGAGGAGGCATTCCGTACCAAGGCCTCGGGGAAGATCAGTTCCTTTCCTGGAGCAGTGAGGTTGCTTGACGCCGTAAGGAGAGGGGGCTTCAAGCAGGGACTGATCTCCTCAGCCCCCAGAGAGAACATAGAACTGGTTGTGGGTGAACTGGGCCTGAAAGGGCTCTTCGACTGCATCCTCTGCGGTCAGGAGGTCACCGAAAGCAAGCCCAGTCCCCAGATATGCCTTATGGCTGCCGAGAGGCTGGGACTGACACCTGAACACTGCCTGGTGATAGAGGACTCGCCCCTCGGCATCAAGGCAGCCAGGGCCGCGGGCATGAGATGCCTGGCGGTGGCGACTACACGCTCCCGGCAGGAATTGGGCGAGGCAGACACAGTGGTTGATTCGCTGGAAGACGTAGATCTGATAACCCTTCTGATAAGGGTATAGAAAGGAGCCGAGTGTACATGGAAAAGAGCCTGGTACTCATCAAGCCAGACGCCGTGCAAAGAGGGCTGGCCGGCGAGATCATCTCCCGGCTGGAGAGGAAAGGCCTCAAGATCGTCGCCATGAGGATGCTCCGGATGGATGAAGCAATGGCCCGACGACACTACGCCATCCATGAGGGAAAGGCCTTCTTCGATGATCTTGTCCGCTTCATTGTTTCGGGACCGATCATCGCCATAGTATTCCAGGGCAGACACGCCGTGGACGCAGTACGGCAGATGGCGGGAGCCACTGATCCGGCCAGGGCCCAGACAGGCACGATCAGGGGCGACCTGGGCATGGACATAGGGCACAACCTGATACACGGCTCGGATTCGCTGGAGAACGCCTCGGATGAGATCGATCTGTTCTTCACAGCGGAGGACATACTGAGCTACGATCGTGAAACCGACAGGTGGATCTACTGAATCCTGACCACCGGGACCGCCTTGTCCCACAGTCGGTCGAGCTGGTAGTAGTCTCGCTCCGGGGGCGCGAATATGTGGACGATGACGGAACCGAAGTCGGTCAGCATCCAGCCCGAGTCAGGAGTCCCTTCATTGTGGTGAGGCAGCACACCTCTGCTCTTGAGGATCTCGGCGATGTCCTTCCAGATAGCTTCGACATGCCGCCAGTTGTCTCCGGTGCAGATCACGAAGTAATCGGCAAAAGGGCATAGAGACCTTACGTCCAGCAGGGCGATGTCCCTCGCCTGCTTGTCCGAAGCCAGTTCGGTGGCCAGACGCGCTATTTCCTCTGCTTCCAGAAAGCCTCTACCCTCCTCCCCTATTTTATCACCTGTGGCTCATCCTGAACAACCTCGTTCGGTAACACTACTGGCTAAGTCGACGCTGCCCCATCCGGACTGTGAACCAAGAATCTCCCCACCTGATACGGCAACCCTGCCGTCCGGCCGGATAGAATCGTTTTTCAGCTTGACATATTTCTGCTATACTAACTCGGTTAGAGTACATGCAGACAAAATGGTGGCGTAGCGGTTTCTTCTATATGCTGCTCCTGGTAGCAGTGGTGGCGGTCGTCCTCTGGGCGCTCAACACTATGGCCGCAAGACCCGATGAGGTAGACTGGTATCGGTTTATGGAGGCAGCTCAGCGCCAGGAGTATGACGGCCGGAAGATAGACAGGATAGAGCATGACGGCCAGACGCTGACCGCCCTTGGAGACGACAGGGCCCTGATCACGACGCCTTTCAAGGCCGATACGGACGTCGTTATCGAACGCCTGGAACGCGAGGGAGTGAACCTGCGAGCCGACGGAATACAGTTCTATGCTGTGGAGACCGGCTTCGACTGGGGCTCGATAGCCCTGACCGTAATCCTGCCCATCGTCCTGCTCGGCGCTTTGTTCTACTTCCTCTTCTTCCGCGCTGCGCGCGGCGCCGGGACACAGGCCTTCAACTTCAGCAAGAGCCGGGCACGGTTGCGTCTTGAGCACAGGTCGGATGTGACCTTCGCCGACGTCGCCGGGGCGGAGGAGGCCAAGGAGGAGGTACAGGAGATAGTCGAGTTCCTCAAGGCTCCTCAGAAGTTCCAGGCCCTGGGGGGACGTATTCCCAGGGGGATTCTCCTCGTAGGCCCTCCGGGAACAGGTAAGACCCTGCTCGCCAAGGCCATAGCAGGAGAGGCCAGGGTGCCCTTCTTCTCTATCAGTGGAAGCGAGTTCGTCGAGATGTTCGTCGGTGTGGGTGCGGCCAGGGTCAGGGATCTGTTCGAGCAGGCCAAGCGCAACTCACCTTGTCTGATGTTCATCGACGAAATAGACGCAGTGGGCCGACATCGTGGAGCAGGCCTGGGCGGAGGACATGACGAACGTGAGCAGACGCTCAACCAGATCCTGGCTGAGATGGACGGCTTCGATACGAGCGTAAATGTTATCGTCATGGCTGCCACCAACCGCCCCGACATCCTCGATCCGGCCCTGCTACGTCCCGGACGTTTCGATCGTCACATCGTCATCGACCTGCCGGACATTAAAGGCCGCAAGGCCATTCTGGAGGTGCACGGTAAGGACAAACCACTGGCCAAGGGCACTGACCTGGAGACCCTGGCCAAGGGCACGCCGGGATTCAGCGGCGCAGACCTGGCCAACCTTATCAACGAAGCAGCCATCCTGGCGGCACGACGCAACCGTAAGGACATAACACTGAACGAGCTCGAGGATGCAGCCGACCGGACGATGGCCGGACCGGAGAGGAGAAGCCGGGTCATAAGCCCGAGGGAGAAGGAGATCTCCGCCTACCACGAGGGAGGGCACGCCCTGACCGCCCGGATGCTGCCCAACGCCGACCCCGTGCACAAGGTGTCGATAGTCGCCCGCGGGACGATCGGTGGCTGGACGCGCTTTCTGCCGACCGAGGACCGGCGCTACTGGACCAAGTCGCAGTTCGATGATATGTTGGCCGTGAGCCTTGGCGGGCGTGTGGCCGAGGAGATCATATTCGGCGATGTGACCACCGGTGCTCAGGATGACCTCGAAAGGGCAACCAAGCTGGCCAGAAGAATGGTCACCGAGTTCGGCATGAGTGATACTCTCGGCCCCAGGACCTTCGGACAGAAGCAGGAACTAGTCTTCCTCGGCCGTGAGATAAGCGAACACAAGGACTATGGCGATAAGATAGCCGACGAAATCGATTCCGAGGTGCACGCCATTATCCAGCGTGCCTACAAGACTGCCAAGAAGGTCCTGACCGCGAACAAGGATAGGTTGAAAGAGTTGGCTCGAGAACTCATAGAGAAAGAGACGCTGGATGAGGCTGAGCTTGAGCGCATCCTCGAAGGCCTGTCACCGAGTCCGGCTCAAGGCTGACCCGCACACCCCGGGTGCCCAGACATCCCCGGATGCCTCATGCAGCCAGTAGCCGCCGATGTGGTGATGTATCGCCAACCTAGGGTAGCCCGACAAGAGCGATAACCAGACCCACCACCACCATAGTTACACCCAGGGCCAACAGGCCGATCAGCAGCTTCATGCTCATGCGCGAGAACCTCTCCAAGCCGGCTGATAGTCACGTGCTCCAGCCGTAGTCAAGTACCTGCGGAACTCCTCCATACGAAGGTTCATAGCAGCCTTTGCGAAACCGGAACGGTAAAGGAGAACCGGCTGCCCTTTCCCAGCTTGCTCTCTACGTCGATCTTGCCTCCGTGAGCTTCCACCAGGCGCCTGGCGATAGTAAGCCCCAGGCCACTGCCCCCCGTAGCCCTGGCACGAGACCTGTCGACCCGGTAGAAACGTTCAAAGATGTTGGGCAGATCGGCATCAGGAATACCCTCACCGGTGTCGGCTACGCTGACCTCCACCCAGCCTCCCTGCCTGACGGCGGAGACCGTAATGGTCCCGCCTCTGCCGGTGTGGGAAATGGCATTCTCGAGCAGCTTATGCAGCACCTGGCTTATCCTCTGCCAATCGACCTTGACGGGCGGCAGTTCATCAGGCAGGTCAAGCGAAAGAGCCATTCCCTTGGCGGTCAACTGCGGTTGCCAGGACGCCACCGTCTGTTCTATCAGGTTGACCAGGTCTTCCGTCTGGAACACCATCTTCAACTCCCCGGCTTCGGCAAGGCTCAGTTCCTGCAACTCCTCTACCAGCCTCGCAAGCAGCGACGCCTCCTCATTGAGCGAACGGATGGTGGCTGCATCCGGCTCCATCACCCCATCGCGAATCGCCTCCAGATAGCCCTGGATATTGGAGAGAGGAGTCCTCAACTCGTGAGCAACGTCGGCCACCAGATTGCGCCGCAACTGCTCAGCGTGCTCCAGGTCGGCAGCCATGGCGTTGAACGCTTGAGCCAGTTCCTGCACTTCGCCCTTCTCCTTGAGCCTGACCCTCTGAGACAACTGGCCAGTGCCCAAGCGCCTGGCGGCCGTGGCAAGGACGCCTATGGGTGAGGACATCCTCCGCGATAGGATGAAGGTCAACAAGAGAGCTATCCCGACTGCCAGCAGACCCCCTAATAGAAGGAAACGGTTGATCGCTTCTGCGAATGCCCGTGGTGAACCGGCGATGTCATCAGGCAACAGCCTCGGATCCATGTATAGAGTCAGGGTGATCGGCTCTTCCCAGTCTTCGGAGAACACCACGAAGTAGTTGCCCTGAAGATCATCTGCTGAGCCGGGTTGATACTGCTGACCGGCCGAAAACTCCTTCTCCGAGTCATCTATGACCACTCCCGCGAAGGTAGTCAGTATGATACGTGTCCCAAGTTCAGCGGACCGGTTACCGGTAACGAGTTGAACGTCATCCCAGCTACCACGCTTCTGATAGTGGCCGGCTAGTGCCTCCTGGGTCTCCAATATTGGGATTTGTCCCATTATCTCCTCGTACCGTTCGATCTCTCCTCTGATGCCGCTGCTGACGAACGCATAGACAGTGCCTATAGTCACCACGATCACCAGAGCAAAGGCGACCAGCAGGCGAAGCCACAGGCTGTGTATCATTGCTCGTCTCCTACGTATTTGTAACCTGCGCCATATACCGTCTTGATGTACCTGGGGTGGTCGGGACTCGGTTCGATCTTGCGCCGCAGGTTAAGTATGTGAACATCGATGGTGCGATCGAATCCTGCGAAGTCGTAGCCCAGCGCCTTCTCAATGAGGTCTCCCCGGCTGAAGACCCTCCCCGGCTCACGGCACAGAACACCCAATAGCTTGAACTCGACGTCAGTAAGGATCAGCGGTTTGCCCGCAAACCATGCTTGCCGTCTGTCGAAGTTCATGGTCAACTCACCATGGGGGATCTCAACCGGGCCGCGTTCTCCGGGAAGCCGCCTGAGCACTGCCCGCACCCTGGCCACCAGTTCCTTAGGACTGAACGGCTTGGTCACGTAATCGTCCGCTCCTGAGTCCAGTCCCGTCAACTTGTCCTGGTCGGTCGTCCGGGCGGTCAGCATGATGATAGGCACATCACACTCGTCTCTAAGGGTGCGACAGACCTCGAAGCCGTCGATATCGGGCAACATGAGGTCGAGCACGATGAGGTCGGGATTCCCCTCTCGAGCCACCCGCAGGGCCTCAACCCCGTCATGAGCAGTTAGAACCTGGTAGCCGTCTCTGGCCAGATAGAGTTTGACCAGGTCCACAGTCTTTACATCATCATCGACTACAAGGACCTTCTTCTCAGGCAACTCGGACCTCCCGGTGCCCTCGGCACCACTCCTATGTTATAGCAGAAATGTTAGCAAATTGTTAATGCTCGTGTGCGCGTGCTCAGATCACCTCCTGCATTGCCTTCTGGTCTACCGCGGTTCAGAGCTGCAGACAGCAAGCAGGCGACTGGAGATTCAATGTGAGGACAGGCTGGCTTCCCGCGGACATTGCCCTCTCCGATTGACACCACAGCATGAGCGAGGTATAATTCGCCCTGGAACGGGGTATTGGTAATGGAAACAAAGGGATCACCGGATCCAGATCATAAACGACGAAAGAGTTCACTCTCCGTCCGATGGCGGTGGGGTATGCCATAGACCACGTCTCTAGTTGAGGCTGATGCGCCCCACGTCCCGCCGGACGTGGGGCCTTTCTGTTGGGAGCAAAGTGAGCGAAGAGATTCACGACAGGCGACCGGAGGAAACCCTGGACGAAGATACGTTCAGGGAACTGCTCGAGAACAACCAGTACAGAGCGCTGCGGGAGAGACTGGCGGCTCTCCATCCTTCCGACATCGCAGACCTGCTGGCAGGCGCACCTGCCGACAAGGAGGGCGTCGCCTTCCGCCTCCTCCCCAAGGACCTCGCCGTCGACGTCTTCGACGAGATGGACGGCACCCTCCAGGACCGCCTCCTCGAGGCCTTCAGCGACCAGGCGGCCAGAAACCTCCTTGAGGCAATGCCACCAGACGACCGAGCCGAGTTGCTCGACGAAGTCCCGGCCAAGGTAGCACGCAGACTGCTGCAGATACTCTCCTCAGACCAGCGCCGACTCACGATGCGCTTGCTGGGCTACGAGGAAGGAACAGCCGGACGCGAGATGACTCCCCTCTTCGTCGACCTCCACGGCGACATGACCGTGGCACAGGCCCTGGAGAGAGTAAGGCGCCTCGCCATCAACCGCGAAACTGTATACGAGTGCTACGTCATGGACCGCCGGCGTCACCTCATAGGTACTGTATCGCTCAAGGACCTCGTCATTGCCGATCCCGATGTCAGCGTGTCCGACATAATGAGGCCAGAACCGATCTTCATATATACCCACACCGACCGGGAGGAAGCAGCCAGGGAACTCCGCGAGCACGAACTCCTGGCCATTCCTGTGGTCGATGCAGAACAACGCCTCGTCGGTATCATCACCTATGACGACGTGGTCGACATCGTCGAGGAAGAGGCCACCGAAGATATCTACCGGTTCGGTGCCGTCCCCGGCACCGAGCGTGGATACTTCGCCAGCCGCATCTTGAGCGTCGTGCCACGCAGGGGGGTGTGGCTCCTCGGTCTCATCGCGATCAACACTGTCACGGGGAGTATCATGGGGGCGCAGGAAGAACTTCTGTTAGCGACAGTGGCTCTAGCTTTCTTCATCCCGTTGCTGATAGATACCGGGGGAAACATAGGAGCCCAGTCGGCCACCGTCGTTATCCGAGGCCTGGCCACCGGGGAGGTGCGACCGAGGCGCGCCCTGGCGGTAGTCTTACGGGAGGTCAGGATAGGCGCTGTCCTGGGTGTTGGGTTGGGGGCGGTTTCTCTGGCCTGGGCTTATGCCTGGCAGCGAGACCTGGAGATCGCTATCGTGGTGGGCATTACCCTGGTGGGCATCTCCATCATGGCACCCCTGGTGGGCGGAGCCCTGCCGTTCCTTCTTCGTCTAGTCAAGCGTGACCCCGCTCTCGCGTCAGCACCTGTCGTAACCAGCATAATGGACATATTCGGGGTGGCGCTCTACTTCTGGATTGCGCTCACGATAGTCGGACTGCGATAGGCCAGTGCACTCTACGCCGAGGGAGACCATAGGGCTTACTCGGTATGACAGCATAGTAATCAAGACAACAAGTCCGGAGTCGCCTAAGACCCGGAGAAGGAGTTGGCAATGGAACGATTACAGAAGCTGCGGACGTCCATGTCCGAAAAGGGACTGGACGGCATCCTGGTCTGCCGGCCGGAGAACCGCCACTACCTATCAGGCTTCACAGGCTCCGCTGGATGGCTGATCATATCTTCCAGAGAGGCCGTTCTGGCCACCGACTTCCGCTACGTCGAGCAAGCGAAGGCCGAATCGCCGGAGTTCGCCGTCATCCAGACCAAGCGCGAGTTGCGCGACTGGTTTCCCGGCGTGGTGTCCGACATGGTAGTGCAGAAACTGGGCTTCGAAGCGGATTTCGTGTCGTACGATAGCCACCAGCAGCTCGGCGATGCACTGAAGACTGCACAGGTCGTCCTCGAACTCGTGCCCGCCACCGGCCTCGTGGAGGCTCTTCGTTCCATCAAAGAACCGGAGGAACTGGCGCTCATCACAGAGGCCGTGCAGCTGGGCGATGACGTCTTTGAAGAAGCCAGAAGGCTGATGCACCCCGGCATGACCGAGAAGGAGGCGGCATGGGAGATAGAAAAGCTGCTCCGCCAGGGAGGAAGTGATGGCGTGGCCTTCGAGATCATCGTGGCTTCCGGCCCGAACGGGGCCCTGCCCCACGCCCGTCCCACAGACAAGAAGCTAGTATCAGGTGAGCCGGTGGTCATAGATATGGGCGCCAGGATCGGAGGCTACTGCAGCGACCTCACCCGGACCATCTTCCCGAGCGTAGCCGATAAGGACATGGCGAACATCTACGATATAGTCCTGAAGGCGCAGATGGCAGCGATAGAGGGAGTAACGTCGGGCATGGAAGCTGCGCAGGCAGACCAACTGGCCCGGAGCGTCATCGAGGAGGCCGGCCACGGAGACCGATTCGGCCACGGACTGGGACACGGTGTCGGACTGGCAGTGCACGAACTCCCCACCGTGGGCCCGGCCTCCACGGGTACACTCGCCGATGGCATGGTTTTCACCATAGAGCCCGGGATCTACCTGCCAGGAACAGGCGGAGTCAGGATCGAGGACATCGTGGTCCTGGAGAACGGCAAGGCAAGAACGCTTACCCGAGCAGGTAAGGACCTTTGATAGTCAACCACATGATAGAGAGGGAGTACAGCCAATGATCGATGCAGGAGAATTGAGAAAGGGAGCAGCAATAGAGCTGGATGGTAGCATCTACGTAGTCATCGAATATCAGCACGTGAAAATGCAGCAAAGGCAGCCTGTCATAAAACTGAGGCTCCGCGATGCCCGCACGGGGAACGTCGCCGAGCGGAATCTGCAGTCGGGGGACAAGGTCACACCCGTCTTCCTGGAGCACCGCCCCGCACAGTACCTGTACAGCGACGGTGACCTGTACCACTTCATGGACAACGAGAGCTACGAGCAGTTTGCGTTGACCGACGCCCAAATCGGAGAGGGCACCGGCTATCTCAAGGAAGGGATGGTGCTGGAGATCCTTACCAGCAAGGGAGAGACGATTGCAGTTGAGATGCCCATTTCTGTAGAGCTTCAGGTTACGAAGACAGACCCTGGCTTCAAGGGAGACAGGGCAACGGCGGGAACCAAGGCCGCCACGCTGGAGACGGGGGCGACCGTCCAGGTTCCCCTGTTCATCAACGAGGGCGACGTCATCAAGGTCAACACCCGCACCGGCGAGTACCAGGAGAAAGCAGGCTAAGGGAAGCTGGACAGATGCTCACCCGGAACAGCGCCGCTCAGGTCTCCACGACAATGCCAGGCGACGACCTGACGGGCAAGGGGCGATCTCGACCGGATCTGGTATAATCAGGACTGCTTAGGGAAGGTACCGTTCAGCCTGTTGTTAAAAGCCGATCTACACGTTCATACCTGCTGCTCGATAGACTGTTTCACACCGCTGGAGCGGATCGTCGAGCGCTGCCTGGATCTGGAGATAAGCTGTGTTGCCATCGCCGACCACAACATCATCGAAGGCGCCCTGAAGCTGAGCGAAATGGCGCCCTTCAAGGTGATCGTTGCCGAGGAGGTCCAGACCACGGCGGGAGAGATAATGGGGCTCTTCCTTAGCGAGAGAGTCCCCCCGGGATTGTCGCCCGAGGAAACGATAGCGCGTATCAAAGACCAAGGTGGACTGGTCGCCATTCCCCACCCCTTCGGCAGGTCGTTGCTGGGTAACACCAACAAGCTGACCTCGCCCCACATCATGTCGCAAGTGGACATCGTCGAGGCTTACAATTCGCGCACCACATTCACGCGCAGCATTGCCAGGGCTCAACAACTGGCCATCGAACATGGAAAGGCGGCAAGCGCCGGCAGCGATGCCCACACCGCGTCTGAGATCGGCAGGGCATACGTGGAGATGGACGAGTTTGACGGGCCTGAGCGGTTCCTGGCATCCCTGGCCAGGGGCACGATAATCGGACGGAAGTCGGGCTACACGGCCCACTTCGCAAGCACATGGGCAAGGATCAGGAAGCGGGTGCTGAGGATTCCTTCCGGAAGTCAGGCCTGATCGGAGCCCGGGCAATCAGCTATCGGCGGTCGGCTGTCAGTGATCAGGCGAAGGCAGGCGTACGGCGTCTGGCACAGTAGCTGGGGACGTGCTCTTCCGCCTACTCTCGCCTGCCGGTCTCGCGGAAGATCCACCAGAAGGTTACGATGGCTATCACCGAGACGACGATGATGGTGATCAACCCGCCTCTACCCAGCCCGCCAAACGGTTCGCCAGAGGCATAGGCGACCGGGATCAACTGCGCCCGGCCCAGCACATCGATTGTCATCATGCGAACTCCGGATCCGCCTCGACTGAACCGAGGCTGGATTCCACTAGGGGATCATCACCCGGCCAGACAACGGTTTGTCTGCACACGTTCCTGCGACCAGGCTCTGATCAACCCGACGCTAACTTCAGCCGCAGCTCACAGCGGCCTATCCGCCTCCCTTCTTGGGCGGCTTGCTGAGTATCTCATCGACGATGCCGTACTCGACTGCCTGTTCAGAGCTCAGGTAGAAATCCCTATCTATATCATGGGCGATCTTCTCCACAGGCTGACCGGTGTGCGCGGCGATTATCTGGCGTATCTTCTCCTGAATCCTCATGATCTCCCTGGCAGCAATCTCGATGTCCGCTGCCTGCCCCTGAGCACCGCCAACCGCCTGGTGCAGGTGCACGGTCGAGTTGGGCAAAGCGTATCTCTTGCCCTTCGTTCCTGCGCAGAGAAGCACCGTTCCCATGCTGGCTGCAAGCCCCACGCAGATCGTGGACACCGGACAGCGCAGGATCTGCATCGTGTCGTAGATGGCCAGTCCGGCGCTGATGATGCCGCCGGGACAGTGAACATAGAGGTTTATATCCTTCTCCGGATCTTCTCTTTCCAAATACAGGAGCTGGGCGATGATGAGGTTGGCTACCTGGTCGTTGATGGGAGTGCCCAGGAAGACGATTCTCTCTCTCAGCAGAAGAGAGTATATATCGAAGATACGCTCACCCCGAGCACTGCTCTCGGTCACCGTAGGGATTATCACTTGCGATACTGTATCCATCATTCCTCCTTTGTCGTTTCTTCGGCACTGCCGACTGCCACCTCCAGCAGCCGGTCCAGGGTCTTCTGTGTGAGCAGCGACTGTTCGATCGACTGCCTGATCCGGGGATGCGAGAAGAACTGCTCTGCCTTCTCCCGGTCCTCGGAGCCACCTGCCATTTCATCGGCTCGACCATCCACCTCGGAGGAGTCGACTTCGATCTTCTCCTCCTGAGCCAGCTTCTCCAGAACCAGTCCCTGAAGCAGGCGCTTCCTGGCTATCGGACGGATCTCCTCCTTGACCTCCTCCTCGGTCTTGTTCCTGGCCTTCAAGTACTCTTCCGGTTCCGTGAAACCGAGGCGGCGAGCCTCATCCTTAAGGATGCCCGTGATCTCTTCCTCCTCGAAAACAGGCGGATAGCTCACCTCACTGATGTCAACAAGGGCGTCGAGCGCCTTCTGCTTTAGCTGCGAACGATTGCTGGCCTCAGCATGGGTCTTCAGATCTTCAGCCACCTTCTTCTTCATGGCGGCCAGATCGTCATAGCCTGCGCTCCTGGCCAGCTCATCATCGAGTCCCGGCAGTTCCTTCTGCTTGGTCTCGGTAACGGTAACTCTGAACTCCGCCTCCTTGCCTCGCATCTCTTCAACGGGGTGATCGTCGGGAACGGGCAAGCTGAATACGGTCTCCCTATTCTTCTCGACACCCTCAAGCTGAGAGGCGAATCCCGGTACCGGCGAGCGCGAATCCGCGTCCACCTCGTATACGACGTCGTTGTGGTTCAGCCAGGGTGTGCCCTCAACGCTTGCATCAACGTCCATTGTAACCAGGTCACCGAACTGCACAGGACGGTCCACGGGTACCCACGTCCCCTTCGCTTGCCGGAAATCCTCTATAGCCGCGGTGACTTCCTCCTTGCCGATCTTCACCTCGGGAGCGGGCTCGAGATTCATGCTCCGGTAATCACCGAGCTTGACCTCAGGCCTGAGAGGCACTACTGCCTTGAAAACCAGGGGCTCGGTCTGAGTTATCTCGACCTCCGGCCTGGCAACCGGCTCGAGTTCCTCGGACTCGATCGCCTGTCTGTACAACTCAGGAATCAGATGCTCGTACGCCTCCTCCAGCAGACTCTGCCTGCCAATGTGCTGCACAAGAATGGCCCTTGGTGCTTTACCCTTGCGGAAGCCCGGTATGGATACCCTGTTCACGAGGTGCCGATAGGCCGCTTCCAGGGATTCATCCATTTCACCTGCTTCGACCTCGATAGTTAGAACTGCCTGGCAGTCTTCCAGGTTCTCTCTGCTAACCTTCATACACCCTGCTCCTTCTCATCGTGCCGCAGTATCTCGTGCTTCAGCTTTAGATTGAGCTCGTCCAGCTGACTCGTGTCAACATAGGAGGGACTGCCCAGCATAACATCCACGGCATTCTGGTTCTTGGGAAACGCTATTACCTCCCTTATGCTCTGTTCCCCGGCAAAAAGCATCACGAGGCGGTCCAGCCCGATGGCTATTCCGCCGTGGGGCGGTGCTCCGTATTCCAGCGCTTCCAGGAGACCCGAAAACCGGCCCTGCATCTGCTCGTCGGTATAGCCGAGCAGACCGAATATCTTCTCCTGAAGCCCGCGATTGTGAACTCTGATACTGCCGCTGCCCAGTTCACAGCCGTTGCATCCCACATCATAGTGCTGGCCGTAGACCCGCGCCGGTTCTGTCTCAAGAAACGGCAGATCATCCTCCCTGGGCGCCGTGAAAGGATGGTGCATGGTATCCCAGTTCCCCGTGGTATCGCTCCACTCCAGCAGAGGGAAATCGACCACGAACGCGAATGCCAACAGCGCGGGGTCCGCCAGACCGAGCCGATCTGCCATCTCGCGCCGCAGCCCGTCAAGCGTCTTGTTGACGACCTCAGGCTTATCGGCCACGATCAGCAATAGTGCGCCGGGCTCTGCCTTGAACCTGGCGGCCATCTCCTCGAAATGCCGGGATTCCAGGTGCTTGGCGGCAGCCGACTTCACCCCGTCCGGGTTCATCGTCTCACCCGTGAATGCCACGGTGGTCAGACCGCCGGCGCCGCAACCCTTTGCCAGCTCGATCAACTCATCCAGTTGATGGCGTGTGTAGTGACTGCACCCGGGAACACAGATGCCCTTCACCTTGCCGCCGCTCTCAAGCACCGAGCGGAAGACCCGGAAGTCTGTCGTCGCTGCGATGTCGGACAGATCCCTGATCTCCAGGCCGAACCTGATATCCGGCTTGTCGGTGCCGTACTTCTCCATCGCCTCCGCAAAGGAAAGATGCGGGAACGGTTTGAGCACGCGCATATCAGGCCTGGTAGCCTGCACCAGCAACACGAACAACTCCTCCATGAGACGGAGTATGTCATCCATCTCGACAAAACTCATCTCCAGGTCAAGCTGTGTGAACTCCGGTTGGCGGTCGGCCCTCAGGTCTTCGTCCCTGAAGCACCGTGCTATCTGGAAGTACCTGTCGAAGCCTGCCACCATGAGAATCTGCTTGAGTTGCTGAGGAGACTGAGGAAGGGCATAGAACTTCCCCGGGTTGACACGGCTGGGCACGAGGTAATCGCGCGCTCCCTCCGGTGTACTCTTGATCAGAATCGGGGTCTCGATCTCAGCGAACCCCTTAGTGTCCAGGAAATCACGGATGAACTTGATGATCCTGTGGCGCAGAAGCAGATTGTCCTTCATCCGCTGCCTTCTCAGATACAGATAGCGGTTCTTGAGGCAGAGCGATTCCTCCACTTCCTCGTCTTCACTTACATAGAAGGGAGGGGTCTTCGATGGATTGAGGATAACGAGCTCCCTGGCCACGACCTCGACCCCCCCGGTACTCAGCTTCGGATTCTCCGTTCCCGTGGGACGCGGCACGACCTCTCCCCTGACCTGTATCACATACTCGCTACGCAGCGAACCGGCCAGCTGGCACGACGGCTCTGATACCTGGGGGTTGAACACCACCTGGACGACCCCTTCGCGGTCACGCAGGTCGATGAAAACCTTGCCGCCGTGGTCGCGACGCCGGTGCACCCAGCCGGCCAGAGTGACCTCCTGTCCCGCATGCCTTTCACCCAGATCACCGCAGTTGTAGTTCTTCAGCAACGACTCTTTCCTTCTGTGGATTCGCAATTATAGCCCATGCAGGGCACCCTTTCAATCGATACACGTACAGAAAACCGAGTGGTGAAGGCACCGGGCCTTCACCGTTGTTATACTCCTGAGGAAGACTGGCGACGTGATGGCCGGCCCCGCTGCAGAGAACCCGGCGATACTGAGTCCATAACGTATCGGGCAAAGCACCGCCCGCAGATCTGTCCCCCCAGATAGGGACACGTCCATTTTCCCGTGGTTGAGTGTTTCACGAACACAGCAACTCAGCCATTTGAGGTATTCTCAGAAATGGACGTGTCCCTATGTGGGGGTCATCTTGACTATTGTGCCCTGGGCCACAGCGCAGAGAACCTCACTATCGCCGTCGACCGTGAACACGTCACAACGACAGACGGCCTGGGACCTGCTGGAGTGAACGACCGTTGCCCTGGCGACCAAAGCTGCGCCCACGACGGGTCTGAGATAGTTGATCTTGTACTCCGATGTTACGATCTCCGGTCCGAGAACGCTGGCGCCTGCGGCCGTGAGGGTGTTGTCCGCCGCATAGCTGATCACCCCTCCGTGAACGAAACCGTGCTGTTGTCGCAACTGAGGAGTGACGGGAACCCTTAGTTCTGCCTGGCCAGGTGATAGACCTGTCAGCTCCGCTCCGATCAGGACACTGAAGGGCTGTGATGCCACGGCTTCTTTGCCCAAACGCAGTAGATCGTCCATAGTGAACCTCCGAGCATGCAAGTCGCCTGGTATCTGCTGTACAGGGCCGCGGGCAGCATCGTCTCAACGAACCAGCTAATCCTCAGCCTGCAACATCCTCATGATGCGTTTGGCTAGATTGTCGTTGATCTCGCTGTGTCTTGGAACAGGTTGAGAGATCCTTGTTGTCGGGTTCTGATACCAGTCGTGCTTCCTTCCGTGCCTGATGAGGACGCAGCCAGTCCTCTCCAGATGCCTGACCAGATCCCTCCTCTTCATGCGATTTCCAGTTCCGCCGCCTTTCGCACGTATGGGATAGTACCACTCGTCAGGTCTTCGTGAATATCCTTCAGATTCTCCTTTAGTTCATCCAGGGACTCCCCCTGTGTCCAGTAGTCCGGATAATCCTCCAGATAGCCAACCCAAACATCAGCATCTTGCCAGTATATGAACCTTACAGCAGCCATAGTCGCCTCCTTACAGTTCCTACACAAATTATAAACGTTTTCCTGTTGGATTACCTTCCGGATCGGATGCCACTGAAGCAGTCCGCCAGTCTCGCCAGTTAATCGATGCGCACCCGCTCCCATGACAGGCAAACCGGGATCTGTCTGACCCGACCTTCAAGTCAATGCTCGAGTAGCGCACGAAGGACGGCTAGCACTTCTTCCTCAGGCACATTGCTGCGAATCGTCGCTTTGCCGATGTCCTCGAGCAGCACCCAGCGGATGGCGCTACCCTTCTTCTTCTTGTCCAACTCCATAGCGCCGATTACCTCGGCGAGGCTTATCTTGAGATCGCTTCGCTTCGCTCGCGATGACAGGGGCGGGACTTCTCGCGATGACAGGGGCGGGACTTCTCGCGATGACGAAGACGGGTCGGTGTCCAGGGACGGGGAAGCGTCGCTGCCCAAGGACGAGGCGGAAAGGGCGCCCGACGATGAAACGAAGTCGCCCAGCGACGTGGGTAAGCCAAACGCCTGCAGCAGAGCTTTCTGGCGGTCGACCGCTGCTGAAGTCAGAAGCCCCAACCGCTCGCTTAGCCTGGCTGCCCCCATCATGCCGATCGCCACGGCTTCTCCATGAAGAAAGCCGTCATACCCGGCGGCGGCCTCCAGACCATGGCCCATTGTGTGTCCGAAGTTCAGGATCGTTCGTCTGCCCGTCCTCTCTCGCTCGTCCTCGCTCACTACTCCTACCTTGATAGCCGCGCTGCGCGCGACCGCACGCGTGATCGCTTCCTGTTCCAGAGCCTTCAGACTGTCTGCATCGGACTCCAGAAAGCCAAGAAAATCCGCATCCAGGATCAGGCCGTGCTTGATGACCTCAGCCCAGCCCGAGACCAGTTCACGCTCTGGAAGAGTGGACAGAGCCCGACAGTCGGCGAGAACCAGCGCGGGCTGGTAGAAGGCACCGATCAGGTTCTTCGCCCGGGGATGGTTGACCCCGACCTTGCCTCCGATGCTGGCATCAACCATGGCAATCAGGGTGGTCGGAACCTGCACCCAGTTCATGCCCCTCATGAAGGTGGCGGCGACAAAGCCGGCCAGGTCGCCCACCACACCACCACCCAGCGCGACAATAACATCGTCGCGCTCCACCCGCTGCCCGACCAGGAAATCGTATATCCTACCCGCATTGTCCATGCTCTTAGCGTCTTCGCCCGCTGACACTAAGAACGAATCAACGTGAAATCCGGCGCCTTTCAGGTTTGCCGCAACTCGCTCCCCATAAAGCGGGAAAACGTTCTCATCGCTGATGATGATGGCAGCACCGGAAAGCGATGCCTGCTTCATCCTGTCGGCAAGGTCGTCCAGAAGACCGTAGCCGACGAAGACGGGATAGCTCCCACCAGCGGTCTCCACCATACAGGCGATGTCACCAGCACCCTGCCGCTGCGAACACAGCTTCTCTTCAGTTGAAGGCAGCGGCCCGACATCGGGCTGATTTCGGCAGAGCATTCGCCACGCCCTGACAACCTCGTCTGCCACCTCGTGGATGCTCAGGCAGTCGGTATGAACCGTCCGGTCGGCCCTGCTGTAGTGCTGCTGCCGGGATGCCTTCAACTGCTTGATCCGCTCCAGCGGATCATCGGCAGCCAGTAGCGGACGAACCTCCGCTTGAGGACGCCGAGCAGATTCGCTATACAATCGCTCATATATCGTCTCCGGCTTTGCCTCCAGGCATACGATCAGGCCGCTCCGGGACAGCATGTCGTAGTTGTGAGGGTCGACTATGGCGCCGCCTCCGACCGCGATTACAG
Organism: Dehalococcoidia bacterium; assembly: GCA_003552465.1. Classification (GTDB taxonomy): domain Bacteria; phylum Chloroflexota; class Dehalococcoidia; order GIF9; family AB-539-J10; genus RBG-13-51-36. The sequence goes on along the minus strand of PULQ01000060.1, from coordinate 17,726 downwards.
TCCGGCTTCGCCGGCAGGCCTTCGCTACCTCCTCCCGCTCCAGTTCTCTGAACCTGGCCTCACCATCATTTCGGAAGATCTCGGCGATGGGTTTGCCGGCTGACCTGACTATTTCGTCGTCGGTATCAACGACATCCCAGCCCAGCATCCGGGCTATCTCCCCGGCAACCACCGACTTGCCCGTTCCCGAGAAACCGGTGATGACCAGATTCTCCGATCGTCTGTGGGCTTTCATATCAGTTCGTCCAGGTCAGTATATTGAAAATGAAGGACCTGAGCAACAGGTTTCGCACAGAACGGACTAGTCAGTCATGGACGAGGCGGCTGAGATACCCCCTGGTTCTGGCCAGATGAAGCATCCAGTACAGGAAGAGAAAGGCCAGGACCACGAAGACCACGTTGAGAACCGTGGCCCACAGGACCTCCTGCCAGGGGATCATCCCCTCGCTTATGGCGGTGCGCATGCCCTCGAACATGTGCCGCGTGGGAAGGGCAAAGGTTATCGTCTGCAGGACAGGAGGGTACACGGATATAGGATAGTAGACTGCCGAAAACGGCAACAGCAGGAACGGTATAAAGAACGCCAGGATGTCTGCCGACGGCCCGAAGCGAACGACCAGTCCGATGGTTACGACACCCAGCGCCCAGCCGAATACAAGGATATTCACGAAGAACGGTATGATATAGAACCCGAGGGTCCAGATGTTAAGAGCATAGAGGAGGAAGGCTAGCGTCGTAACGTAGAAGAAGGCGAGAAAGGCCTGGGCAACGCCCACCATGACGAATCCCAGCACCATCTCGCTCAGCTTCACCGGAGCGGCGAACAGGTTGATGACGTTCCTCGACCACACCTCTTCAAGGAATGAGATGCCGAAGGACCGCTGCGAGAGATCGAAAAGCGACCAGAAGATGAAGGCGCTGAGGATGAGTATGATGAAGTCGGGCACGGCCTCCCCCGGAGCGAGGTCCTGTAACCACAGGGTGAGGAATCCCCAGAGCAGCAGAGCGACGGTAACAAAGCCGAACAGCCCGAAGAGCTTCGGTCCGCTGCGTCGAATGAGGATTATGTTGCGGTAGAACAGGCCCAGTATGTGCAGGCGGTTCACGGCGGCTCCCTGATCGGCTCCCTGGCAATGGTGATGAAGATCTCCTCCAGGTCATCCTCTCCGAACCTGCGTTTGAGATTGCCGGGAGTATCATCGGCCACGATCCGCCCCCGGGAGAGGAAGATGATCCGGTCCGACACGGTCTCCACCTCCCGCATGTTGTGGGAGGTCCAGAGCACAGCACCGTTCGAGTCCCGGATCAGTCTCAGGATCCTCGCCCTTAGCTGTCTGGCGGTCGGAGGATCGAGAGAAGAAGTCGGCTCGTCGAGCAGAAGAAGTCTGGGGGTGTTCACAAACGCCTTGGCAACGCAGAGACGCATCTGCTCACCGGTCGAGAGCTGCCCGATCTTTCTGCCGGCCAGTTCCATGAGGTTAAACTCCTCGAGAAGAGCGTTCGCCCTCTCATTGTGGTCTCTCACTCCATAGAGCATTGAGAACACCTTCAGCCCCTCCCGCGGGGTGAGATTGTAGGGCAATAGCGAATAAGGAGCGCTGAAGTTCATCATTGACAGCAGTTCCTCACGATGATACTTCAGGTTCTTGCCGAAGACCTGTATCTCGCCGCTGCTGGGAGATACAAGTGAGAGCAGCATCTGAATGGTAGTGGTCTTCCCCGCTCCGTTTGGTCCCAGGAGGCTAACTATCTCGCCCTCCCTGACCTCGAAGGAAATGCGATCTACGGCTGTGAAGCTATTGTAGTGCTTGGTGAGATCCGTTACGCACAGGACGGCCATCAAGATGACAGTTATAGCGGAAAACAGCCGAATATGCAATCTCCGTCACAGATGGGGCGAGCCGAATCCCTCGGGCTTCTCTGCCCGATGACCTCACTGAATCGTGTCAGGACGGTGTTCTGAGAACACAGATTGTGCTACCATTCTGCGGATTCGGCAGCAGTATTCCGGCAGGGTCATTGATGATCTTAGACAGACTGGTAGTGGGCTCGTTCGCCGCCAACTGCTATATCGTCGGCTCTTCATCAACCAAGAACGGGATGATAATCGACCCCGGCGCCGAGGCGGCCAGCATTCTACGTAGGGTACAGCAGATGGAGCTGTCCATCACGTTGATCGTGATAACCCATGCTCACATCGACCACGTGGGCGCAGTTCGCGATGTCAAGGAGCGCACCGGCGCGCGGTTTGCGCTTCACGAGGCAGAGAAGGGGATTGTCTTCGCCAGTCCGGTTCGCATGCTCACCAATCTGGGTCTTTCCCCGGTGAAATCGCCCCCTGAGCCCGATTTGGTGCTGAAAGACGGCGACCGCATAGACATCGACGACCTTCACTTCGAGGTCCTTCTCACACCCGGCCACAGCTCGGGTGGCATCTGTCTCCTGGGGCACGGGATGGTCTTCGCCGGCGACACCCTGGTCAACTCCGGTATCGGCCGGACCGACTTTCCCGGCTGCAGCCACGAACGCCTGCTTGGCAGTATCCAGGAGAAGCTGATGGTTCTGCCCGATGACACCGTCGTCTACCCCGGGCACGGACCGCCCACCACGATCGGCGACGAACGAACAGGCAACCCCTTCCTTCAGTAGCTGCCCGGCACCAAGGCGGTTGGCACCGGTTGGCTGATCTTGTAGCCTCTGCTCCATGCGGAGCTCTGCTGACCAGAACCCCACCTACCGGGCTATGGAGTTCATATAGTTGCGATGGTTGGCCAGCGTCTCCTTCAGGTTATCGCCGCCGAATTTCTCCAGACACGCGTCTGCCAGAACAATGCACAGCATAGCCTCTGCGATTACCCCGACGGCCGGCACCACACAGACGTCGCTACGCTCGTAGTGGGCCTCCGTTGCCTCGCCGGTTCGAAGGTCCATCGAAGGCAGGGGCCCGGCCAGGGTGGCAACGGGCTTGGCCGCTGCCCGTATCACGATGCTCTCGCCGTTGCTCATGCCGCCCTCGATACCGCCGGCACGATTGGTAGCGTGTCGCCATGGTAGTGACCCACCGGCAGCGGGTTCGATAACATCATGGGCCTCAGAACCCCTGACCTGCGCCAGGCCGAATCCGGCACCGATCTCCACTCCCTTAACGGCGTTTATGCTCATTATCGCACCGGCCACTCTACCGTCAAGGCGGCGGTCCCAGCTAACGTGGCTGCCCAGGCCCACCGGGACTCCGGCAGCGATGACCTCGACAACGCCACCCAGCGTGTCTCTCCCGGCTTTCGCGTCATCGATGGCCGTCATCATCGCCTGTTCCATCACCGCATCGGCACAGCGAACCGGCGACGACTCCACCCGACCCCAGTCCACCGGCAGTTCATCACAAAGCTTGTCCTGACAGAGACGAGATACTTCACCGACATCTCCGATCGCCATTGTGCGGCTATTGACGGCAATGCCAAACTCCTCGATAAACCTCCTGGCCACAGCGCCGACCGCAACCCTTGCCGCCGTCTCCCGTGCGCTCGCCCTTTCGATGATGGGCCTTACATCTTCGAGTCCGTATTTGTTCAGGCCGGCAAGGTCGGCATGTCCCGGGCGGGGACGGGTTACAGGCTCTGCCTCCTCATGAACAGGCGCAACGCTCATCTGCTGACGCCAGTTCTCCCAATCGCGATTTATGATGAGCAGAGAGATGGGGCTGCCTGTTGACCGTCCGTAACGAACGCCGGAGATGATCTCGGCACGGTCCTCTTCGATCTTCATGCGGGGGCCGCGCCCGTAGCCCTGCTGGCGGCGCTTGAGTTGCCCGTTGATATAGTCCTCTTCCAGCGGAAGGCCGGCCACCATTCCTTCGACGATGGCCACCAATCCCCTTCCGTGGGACTCGCCTGCGGTAAGAAAACGAAATCGCCCCATTAGCCCTGGTACAGAAAACTGGGTTGAGGATAGTTCTGGCTCAAGATCTCCAACAGCATTATGTCCTCCGCACTGAACCCCGACAACCTCATCCGCAGAGCATCGCCAAACCCCAGTAACGACCACACCGACCGCCTGGGCGGACGGTAGTACTCAACCCGTGCGAATTCCAGGTCTGCCAGCTCGAGCGCCACGTCCAGGGCCGTGTCCAGTCCGCCCAGTTTGTCAACAAGGCCGAGCCGGTAAGCCTCGGCGCCGGTATACAGCTGCCCGGTCGCCAGTTCCCTGGCCTCCTCTATGCTCAACCCCCTCCCGGCAGCCACAACCCCAACGAAGTGCTCATAATACTCATCGACCATTCCCTGCATTATCTCCTCTTCCTCCTGAGTCAACTCCCTGAGCCCCGAGTACATGTCCTTGTACCGGCCTCCCTTGAATGTCTCAACTCTGACGCCCAGCCTCTCGTAGAGCCCCTCCACATTCACGACCTGGCTGATAACTCCAATGCTGCCGGTCGTTGCCACCGGTGAGGCAACGATCCGGTCGGCTCCCATCGAGATGTAGTATCCACCCGAGGCAGCCATATTTTCCATCACCACGACGACCGGGACCTTCTCACTGGCCCTTTCTATCTCCTCGAGGATCTCCTGGCACGCCGTAACCGTTCCGCCCGGGCTGTTAACACGGATGACGATCGCCCTCACCGCCGGGTCTGCCCCGGCTCTTCTCAGATATGATCTCACCAGGTCCGGCGTGATAACCGCGCCGGAGAACAGCGAGGCCCCCTGGAAAGTGATGGTGCCGCTCAGAGAAACAACCGCGATCCTGTCCGCCGGCCGTCGTGCCAGTGGACCAACCATGATCAGAACCAGTATCACCACGACCAGGACGATGCTCAGACTGATGATGATCGCCTTCTTACTTCGCATCCCTCTGTCCCTTAGAGCTCCTCTTCAGCCTTCTTCAGCATTACCTCAACCGGCGCCACAATGCCCGTCCACAACCGAAAGGAGGCTGCCCCCTGATATACTAACATAGGCAGGCCGCCGAGTGTATCCGCTCCCGCCTGCTGTGCCATCTCCAGCAGGGGAGTAGACCGGGGGTTGTACACGAGATCATAGACCAGGGCATCGGCCGGAATAACCTCCGGGCTAAGAGGCGATTGCCCTTCCTGTTCACTATGCTTCATTCCTATGGTAGTGCAGTGAACTATCAGGTTGCGGTCGTCGAAGGTCTCCGCCGACGCCACCCGTTGCCAGGGGAAGGCAGTAACGTCTGTTCCCGACCCATCTACGCCATCCAGCGTCGTTTCGGCATAGTGGACCAGGTGTGCCGCCAGCTCTTCTGCCCGCCCGAATACTCCATCGGTGATGGCCAGTGATGCAGCCTTCCTCTGCACGAGGGCAGCGCCGACCGCCCTGGCCGCTCCGCCCGCGCCGAGCACTACCACACGCTTTCCCGCCGGGTCGAAACGTTTCACCCTGTTCAACGCCTCGAGAAAGCCATAGACGTCGGTGTTATACCCCACCAGATCATCGCCTTCCTTTACTATGGTGTTTACCGCGCCAACCGCAGCAACCAGCTCGTCGACCCTGTCCAGCATCGGCAGTACTGCTTCCTTGTGAGGCACGGTCACATTGGCTCCGACGTTCTCCGTCTTTCTCAGGTCATCGACCACAGAACGCAGCCGGGCCGGTTCCGTCTCCCACAGTTCATAGCGAATATCGAGTCTGTGATGATCCAGGGCCGCCTGCTGGAACCGAGGCGAAATGGAGTGCTTGATCGGATAGCCTATGAGCCCTATTCGTCTGGCCATTCCTCGCTCCCCTTAAGACTATCAAGATAGCCCTGCAGGATCAGAGCCGCCGCCATGGCGTCCACCCCGGACCTGGCTCTGAAGCTATGGTGTCTGGCCCCCTTCTTGGCCATAGAGCGCAGCTTCTGCCCCTTGCTGCGGGCCTCGGTCCTCAGCCGCTCGGCGGTCTGCGTCGAGAGCCGCTCGTCCCACAGTTGTATGTCGAAAGCGCTGAGGTGCCCTTCAATCGCCATCTCGGAGCCCCTCAATCGCAGCCTGTCGACGAATGCTGTCACCTTGCCGGCCTGCCTGCCAAGCTGTCCGTCCATGTGTCGGGGCAGGCCGACCACGATTCGCTCCACACGGTGTTGCCCGACAAGTTTGAGAACAGAATCTACAAGAGCGTCTTCGTTCAGGCTCTCAAGCACAGTCAGAGGCGTCGCCAGGATCCCCTCGGAATCGCTGATGGCAACACCGGTTCTCCTGTCTCCAACATCGAGCCCTAAGCTACGCACTCTTACTCTCCTCGATCACATTCGCCCGATTCTCTCCGCTTCCCTGCCCACTCCCACGGAATCGGGGCAGCAACCGTGCCACATCTTTCACGTCAACTGGCTCCGTATCAGGATGACGGTCTGTCGTTCATAGCAACTGAGGGCCATACCGGACAGTAGTCTACTCCGAAGCCCGGGCCGCGACGATGCCCTTCACCAGCCTGAGCGCCTCATCTATCCTGCCCGCCTCCTTGCCTCCCGCCTGGGCCATGGCCGCCTTTCCTCCACCTCCGCCACCCGTGGCTTTCGCGACCTGGTTGACGATATCGCCCGCGTGAAAACCTCTGGCCGCAAGGTCGGGCGTCACCATAGCAAGGAAGCTGGGCTTGCCGTTGTGGACCATGGCCAGGACGACCACGGCGCTCTTGAGCCTGTCCTTCAGCATGTCGCCCATCTGCCTGAGGACAGGCATGGCCATGGTCGGCACCCTGGCCGCCAGGACCGTGACTCCATCCACCTGCTCTGCCCGCCCGGACAGATCGTCGGCAACTCTCCTTGATAGCTCTCTCTCAAGCGACAGCGCCCTCTTTCGCTCCGTGTCCAGTTCTTCGACAAGCGCCTTTACCTTGCCGGGTGCTTCATCCAGTGAGCCCTCTACCGCACCGGCTATGCTCTTCAGTTCAGCCAGTCGAGACTCGACCAGCGATTCAGATCCTCTCCCGGTCACCGCCTCAATGCGGTGAAGCCCCACCCCTATACTGCTCTCAGCCGTTATCAGGAACAACCCGATCTCCCCGGTCGACCCTACATGAGTGCCGCCACAGAGTTCCTTGCTTATCGTTGGCTCTCCGATCTGCAGTACGCGGACGTCTTCCCCGTACTTCTCCTCGAAAAGCGCGATTGCGCCTTCGGCAATGGCCTGATCATGAGGAAGGAAGATCGCCTCGACCTTCAGGTTCTGGCGTATCAGTTCATTCACCTGCCTCTGGATGTCGTTGAGCTGTTCCTCGGTCACGGAGCCCATGTGGGCGAAGTCGAACCGGAGCCGCTCCGGCTCCACCAGAGAGCCCTTCTGGCGGACGCTGCTGCCCAGCGTCTTCCTGAGGGCCGTCTGGAGCAGGTGGGTGGCCGTATGGTTGCGAGCGATATCCAGCCGGCGCTCGGCGTCGATCATCGCCTCAACCTGATCTCCAACGGATATGATCCCTTGACTTACCTTCCCGACGTGTACTATCACGCCCGATGGGGCCATCAGCGTATTGCTGACGGTGATCTTACCCTCGGGGCCGCCGATCTCACCGCAGTCCCCGACCTGTCCTCCCATCTCACCGTAGAAGGGAGTCTCATCGAGGACGATACAGACCTCCTCTCCTTGAACCGCACCCTCCGCCTTCTCATCGTTGGCCGTAAGCCCCACCAACCTGGCTCGCCCGGATATCCTCTCATACCCTACGAACTCTGTTCTTCCTGCATCTTTGGCAAGTTCCAGCGATGCCCGAGTATGAGTGATCGACTTACCTGCGAGAGACTCTTTGGTTCTGAGGTTGGCCTTGGCCCTCGCCTTCTCCCTGTGCTTCTCCATCTCAGCCTCGAACCCTTCCCAGTCCACCGACAGGCCCTTCTCCGCCGCGATCTCTGCCGTCACATCGGCGGGAATGCCGTGGGTATCCTGAAGCCTGAAGGCCTCTCCGTCCGTCAGTTCCTTCCTGCCCTGCTGCAAGGCCCCGGCCACGGCCTTCTCCACCAGGCCAAGGCCGCTGTCCAGGGTTGCGATGAACCTCTCCTCCTCGGCCATGATCACGTCGCGGATCAGACCTTGATTGGTGGAGAGTTCAGGATACACATGACTGAAGGCGTCGATCACCGCTCCAGCCGTATCGATGAGGAACGGCTCAGTCAGCCCCAGCTTTCTCCCGAAGAGCGAGGCGCGCCTGATGATGCGCCGCAGGATATATCCCCTCCCCTCGCTCGAGGGCATCACGCCGTCGGCAACAAGAAAGGCGATCCCGCGTGAATGGTCGGTCACAATCCTGATCGCGCGATCCATCTCTTCATCGCGGCCGTATTCCCTGCCGGACAGGCGGCAGACCTCCCCGATCAGAGGGGCAAACAGGTCCGTCTCATATGGCGTCGGCTTACCCTGGAGGACCGCCAGGGTTCTCTCCAACCCCATCCCGGTGTCGATATGCTTCTCGGGCAGAGGAGTTCGTTTTCCGTCCGGGGCCTGGTTGAACTCGGTGAACACCAGGTTCCAGATCTCGCAGAAGCGCCCGCAATCGCAGCTGGGCTTGCAGTCTGGTTTTCCGCAGCCGAACTGCTCTCCCATATCGTAGTGGATCTCGCTGCACGGGCCGCAGGGACCCGAGTCTCCCACGGGACCCCAGAAGTTGTCCTCTTCTCCAAATCGCAGTATCCTATCGGCAGGTATGCCTATCCCCCTCCAGTAAGCGAAGGCTGCCTCATCGTCGAGGTAGATGGTGATCCAGAGACGCTCCCTGGACAGCTTCAGGTGCTCGATAACGAACTCCCAGGCCCACGAGATGGTCTCCTTCTTGAAGTAGTCGGCAACGCTAAAGTTGCCCAGCATCTCGAAGAAGGTGAAGTGCTTGCTGTCACCGACCAGGTCTATGTCCGTCGTGCGGAAGCACTTCTGGGAGGAGGCCATGCGCTGTGCGGGCGGAGTCTCCAGTCCCAGGTAGTAAGGCTTGATCTGCACCATGCCCGCGGAGGTCAACAGCAGAGTAGGATCCTTGTGAGGCACCAGGGATGAACTGGGGATGACCCTGTGTTCCCTTTCCTCAAAGAACCTGAGAAACGCCTGCCTTAGTTGGTCAGCGGTCACCGATCGATCACCTGCTTGATTTTAGAAGGTGGCAGTGTCAATGTCAATCGCAGTAACCCGCCGGAGGTTTGACTATCGTGAGCGACGCGTGCTAGAAACTGTACATCAAACACCAGGCGAATATGGACGAATTGAAGAGCGCGTGGGAGATCGCTCAAGAGAGGGCGGGCAGACTGGGCGATCTGTCCGCCGAGGAGCAGAAGGAGCAACAGAGACAGAGATGCCACCAGGTCGGCCAGGTCCTCGCCGGCAGATGGCTCGACGGCTCTGAGAAGACGGACCTGGCTTCAGAACTCGGTAAGCATGGTGAGGAGGACACGGCCATGGTCAGGGAGTCGATCATCCAGCACCTGGTGCAGGTTGTCGAACCGGCAGCCGTCGGGAGCATCGATCGGGTGACGACAGCGATCGAGGGCATAAGCAGGCTCGCCCCTGAACTGGAGACCGGGGTAGATGAGGCACGGAAGCTGCTGCACGAGTATCAAGAGGCGGAGCGAAAGGCCAGACAGGACGTAGAAAGCGGCTACATGGAGACCCTGCACCGGTTGAGGATCTCAGGGACAGCGGTGGCAGGCATTAACATCGAGACCTCAGAAGACTGGCAGGCGGCCCGGCAACGGCTCATCGACGCCTTCTCCCCCCGGTTCGACGACCTCAAGCGAACACTGACATTGTAACCCCCAGGCCGGGGCAGGCCCCCACCCCAACGACATATCGCGTAAGGCAACCGGCCCGGATCCCCAAGACGACAAGAGCACCGCACTCATCAGCCGGACCCTGAGCCCCCTCAACAACACATAAAGGATATACTCCCGCGGACACAGGACGAAGGACGCAGATAGATGGAGGCAGTCAGGCTGCAGGCTAAACCCTTGAGTGAGCGGTTGCCACAGTCAGATGACTGTGTTCAGTTGACGGGACCGAGGCGTTGACAATCCGGTCGGTGTTGGTAGAATGAGAGTAGGAGGTGAGGCATGAAGACGATGGCAGATTCAACCAAACCTTTTCGCGCGAAGGCGCTTGCGATCCTGATTATCGCGACCGTGATCGGAACTATGGTGGGATGCGAGCCGGAGTCTGTGACGTTTCCAGACCCCGGTCTTGAGGCGGCAGTAAGGGAGGCGATTGACAAGCCTGAGGGTGAGATCTACCCTGCAGACATTGAGGGGCTTACCCATCTTCGCGCCGATGAAAGGAATATCGCCGACCTCACCGGCCTGGAATACGCAACAGGCCTGACTTTTCTCGTGCTTAGCGATAACCTCATAAGCGACATCTCGCCGCTTGCCGGCCTCACCAACCTGACTGACCTCCGCCTTCGCCGGAACCAGATAAGCGAAGTCTCGCCCCTGCAGGGCCTCACCAACCTGGACTGGCTTGACCTTGCGGATAACCAGATTGGCAGCATCTCGCCTCTGGCCGGCCTTACCAACCTGACTCTCCTCGACCTTCAACTCAATGAGATAAACGACGTTGCGCCGCTAGCAGGCCTCACACAACTCGAGCTTCTGAACATCGGGGCGAACCGGATAAGCGACATTTCGGCGCTGGAGGGTCTAACAGAGTTGGTCTGGCTGGAACTTGACAACAACCAGATATGCGACACCAGTCCACTAGCAGGGCTTGTGGAGATGCGGACGCTGTACCTCAATTCTAACGAGGTGGGCGATATAGGGCCCCTGGCAAACCTGACCAACCTCCGCAGGCTACTGCTTGATGGCAATGAGATAAGCGACATCGGAGTACTGGCAAACCTGACCGACCTCCGTGTGCTCTATCTCAGTCACAACAACGTCGCGGATTTGTCTCCCCTTTCCCAACTGACAAGGATTGGAGAGTTCTTGGCAACACACTATCTCAGAGTGATAGAAGGGGTGAAGATACATCTCGACCTTAGCTACAACCAGGTCAGCGACATAGCCACCCTGGTGGAGAATGAGGGACTGGGCGAAGGTGATGGCATTCTGCTTAGCGGGAATCCATTGAGCGAGGAGTCTGTCAACGAGTACATACCGGCTCTCCGGGCGAGGGGGGTGAATGCTCTTTACTAGAACCGGACTCGTTGCTGGTTAGCGAGATTCCTTAGTCCCTACACGCTGGTGCTCCTGGCCATGGCTAGTGGGGCACTACAGGATTGCCGCGGCGCTCCGAACCTGCCAGTGGCGTCTGACGTTTGGGCTCCGAGGCCGTGCTGCGGCGCGCACCCTGCTCACTACATCACACGCGTATGCCGACAACGCGTGCGCGGATCCCACGGGTGATCTACAGGGAGCCTGACTGCACCAGCAAGTCACTGCCGGCCCCCCCGGACGTGGGGTGGTGTTTACCAACCCGGCTAACTCCGTTAGTGACATTGCCGGTGAACCTGTCTGGGCAGCGCAACTCTGGCAACGGGGTTGACGGGAGCGGGTATGACTGAAGCGAGGCATTGACAATGCAGTCGCGGGTGATACAATGGAAGTTGGAGGTAAGACATGAGGACTATGGCTGAATCGAGGAGACGTACTGGGTTAATGGTGCTTGCGACCCTGGTTATCGCGGGCCTGGTGGCTGCGTTGGTCGGATGCGGGCCGGAGGCTGTTACGTTTCCGGACCCCAATCTCGAGGCTGCGATTAGGGAGGCGATTGGCAAGCCTGAGGGTGCCATCTACCCTCAAGACCTGGAGGGACTCACCCATCTCTTTGCTCATGGAAGGGGTATCGCCAACCTCACCGGCCTGGAGTATGCAACCAGCCTGACTGACCTCGGCCTTGGAGGTAACCAGATAAGCGACATCGCTCCCCTCTCTGGACTCACCAACCTCACATGGCTCGCTCTCGATAGTAACCAGATAGGCGACATCTCGCCGTTGGCCGGCCTCACCAGCCTGAGTGATCTGTCCCTCTCTCTGAACCAGATAAGTGACATCTCACCGTTGGCCAGCCTCACCAGCCTGAATGATCTCTGGCTTGGGTGGAACCCGATGATAAGGGATATCACACCCCTAGGCCATCTCGTCAGCCTGACATGGGTCTACTTGGGAGCTAACGAGATAAGCGACATCTCAGCGCTGGCCGGCCTCACCAACCTGACCCGGCTCAACCTCATTGAGAACCAGATCAGCGACGTGTCGCCCCTGCAGGGCCTGACCAACCTGACGATGCTCGACCTCAGTGAGAACCAGATAAGCGAAGTCTCGCCCCTGCAGGGCCTCACCAACCTGAAAACGCTCGGCCTTCATTCTAACCAGATTGTCGACATCTCGCCCCTTGAGGGACTGACCGACCTGAGCTGGCTCTTCCTTGGGCATAACCAGATCAGCGACATCTCGCCTCTGGCAGAACTGACCGACCTGACGCGACTCTTGCTTGACCATAACCAGATCAGCGACATCTCGCCGCTGGTGGATAATGCCGGGATGGGTGGAGGAGACTATGTGGATCTGAGGTGGAATCCGTTGAGTGAACAGTCCATCAATGAGTACATACCTGCGCTTCAGGCGAGGGGTGTAACTGTCGAGTACTGAGATTCTGCGTCCCGACGGGTCGAGCCGCACATAGATGTAGGGGAAGGCCCTGTGCTCTCCCATGACTACACGGGTCAAGGTGCGCCCAGGATGATGGTCTGCTCGAACCGGCCGATGCGCCGGCTGAACTCGGTGAGGATGTTCCTGACCCTCATTCGTTCTGCATCGATGCCGGCCCGGCTGTCGGTGACCTCGACGACGTAGAGGAGCTCCTGGCCGACGTTGGTGGCAACGAGGATCTGGAGTGGTGTTATGCTATTGTCGAACCAGCAAAGGAAGTCGAGAAGGAACTAACGGTAACCAGGTACCGGCAGGTGGAAAGCGAACTAAATGTAATGAAGGAAAGAGAGGAGACCCACTGCAAGGGAGTCACCGTGTTTGATCGTCCATTTGGGTGAAGGGGATCAGAATGAAGATAGTAGTAGGTATTCTTGTTGCTGTCTTCATAGCTCTTGTTGTTGTCTTCGTCCCGATGATGGAAGTCCAAGATACAGAGCCGTGGAGTTATGAGATACAGTTTCACGTAGAGAAATCAGACAACAGAGCCCTACGCAGCATGATATTGAACACCATAGCTGCGGAGACAGACCCGGCCAGAATACAGGAAGCACTGGATCTACTATATAGTATTCCTGAGTTTAACCCTGTCGGGCATGTGAATCTGAGGAATACCGATACCGTTCAGGGAACATTCGAGGTCAGGATTACGTTCACTCTTGGTGAGAGACAAGAGGCGGAGCATTTTGTCCTTCAACTGAAGCCTGGGGAAGAAGAAGCCGTTGAGATGTCAGTCGACTTCCATTACGACAGCAACTGGAGTTGGGGACATGAAGTTACTCATGATACGAAGTTGGTCTCCAAGATAGTCCCCTTATTCGAGTATCTACGCATACGGTCTCAGGACTAGGTCATCCTCTCTAGGAGCCAATGTATCGGTGGCTTTCGTGGCGTTGGCATATCACTGTCTGCCTGCTGATGCTGCTGTTTGACGCCCGTGAAGTCCCTTTTTGGGTGGTACGGTATGGTATTGGGCACGACGAGATTGCCGGCGAATCTAGTTGGACAGGCTCACTATTACAACTGGTTGGACTGGAACGAGGTTTTGACAATCCAGTCGGTGCTGATAGAATGGAAGTTGGAGGTGCGAAATGAGGACGATGACTGAATCGAGGAGACGCATTGGGTTGAAGGTGCTCGCCATCCTGGTTAGCGGGTTCCTGATCGCAGGGGTAGTTGGATGCGATGCTACTCACTTCCTCACGATAGACAGCACGGCCGGCGGTGAGGTGACTATGCCGGGAGAGGGGAGATACGAATGCCGCTCTGGCCGGATGGTCAACCTGGTGGCGGTTGCGGAGGAGGGCCACCGGTTTGTGGAATGGACAGGCGACGTGAGCACCATTGACGATATACAGGCAGCCACAACGCGGATCGCGATGGACGGCGACTACTCCATTACCGCCATATTCGAGCAGATTTCGGATGTTCTGTACCTTCTCACTATATCGAGCACAAACGGTGGCTCGGTAACCACGCCCGGCGAGGGGACATTCAGCTTTCATGCTGGCGAGGTGGTTCAGCTAGCAGCACAGGCCCTCGAAGGCTACCGCTTTGTCAACTGGAGTGAGGATGTGGGTACCGTGGCCGACGTGAACGCTGCATCAACGACCATCACCATAAGCGGCGACTACTACATCAATGCCAACTTCGAGGCAGAAGAGCCCGTTGTGTTCGTGTGCGACAACCTTGAGGCAGCGGTGAGGCAGGCCATAGGCATACCCGAGGGTGACATCTACCCTTCAGACATGCAGGGGCTTACCTCTCTCAATGCCTGGGAGAAGGGAATCTCCGACCTTACCGGCCTGGAATACGCAACCGGCCTGACTGATCTCGCGCTTCACGATAACCTCATAACCGATATCTCGCACCTTGCCGGGCTCACCAGCCTGACTGTCCTCTACCTTACGGGTAACCAGATAGCCGACGTCTCGCCCCTTGCCGGGCTCATCGACCTAACAGATCTCCACCTTTTTGATAACCAGATAGGCGACATCTCGCCTCTGGCGGGCCTCACCAACCTTGCCATACTCACCCTTATGGAAAACCAGGTGAGCGACATCTCGCCTCTGGCGGACCTCACCAACCTGCAAACGCTCGGCCTCTATTCTAACCAGATTGTCGACATATCGCCCCTTGAGGGACTGACAGAGCTGTCCCTGCTACGCCTTGACGACAACCAGATAAGCGATATCAAGCCGCTCGAGGGCCTGACCAGCCTGATGTACCTGGAGGCCGGCAGTAACCAGATAAGCGACATCTCGCCTCTCGCAGGCCTCACCGGCCTGTGGGCGCTAAGCCTGGAAAGCAACCAGATAAGCGACATCTCACCCCTGGCAGGCCTCGTCGACATTAAGGGGCTGCACCTTGGCGATAATCAGATAAGCGATATCAAGCCCCTGGAGGTCCTGACAGACCTGAACCGGCTCTACCTACAGGATAATGAGATAAGCGATATCAAGCCGCTGGTGGACAACACCGGACTGGGAGAGGGAGATGAAGTGTGGCTGAGCGGGAATCCGTTGAGTGAGCAGTCCATCAATGAGTACATACCTGCGCTCCAGGCGAGGGGTGTGACTGTAGACTACTGAGATTCTTCCTCCCGATTGGATCGGGACTCAGAATGGCAGTGTGCTGTGGGCTTTGTCCCCAGACCTCAACGGTGCAGGAATGGTGTGGTATGGAGGCCACCAGATTGCCGCGTCGCCCCAACAGGTCGGGGCTCCTTGCAATGACGTGTGAGGCGGCGCGGGCATGCGCAGAAGGCGTGTGCGGACCCCACCGGTGACCTTTGGGAACCTTCCTACGACCGCAAGTCCCTGGCGGGGCCCCGCGGCCCTGGGGTGGCGTTGGATCACCAGGTTGACTCCGCGGGTGACCTTGCCAGTGAACCTGGCCGGACAGGCTTCAGACGGCCACTGGGTTGACCGAATGGTTCTTCACAGACATGAGTGAAACCCTCCCGAAGATCTGGTGCCGATGGCCAGTTCATTGCTGGTGAGAAGCCTCCTCCTGGCAGGATTATCGATGTCGCGGTATCCCTAAGCCATGCGTATGATGACTATTGTCCGGTTGTTCATCCCCTCCACGAACCATTTGGTCGCATGATGGTCGAAGTAGTTGAGAACCTCATTTCTACGGTTCTTGAACATGAGAAGCCGATTCCGAACTCTCTGAGGCCGGCCCTGCAACCAGACTCTTCTATGTCAAGAGGCGTAGCCTTTGCTCCAGCGCGACGTGAGCTTGTATACCACTCTCTCGGAAACTCCTTTCGACTCCGTGCTACGGCCAGTTCAGGATACGAGTTGAACAAGCGAGTTAGCTTCACCTGCTCCTCAGGACTCAACCTTTCGGCTTTACTCATTAGAATACATCGATTATGAAAGAGAAGACCTCTCCTGCCCTTGCTTGCTTTCTTTGCTTTGCAGCCTGGTCCGCACCTTATCCAGAGCCTCCCTCCCGTCACCCCTGAGAGAACCATCACGCTTAAGATTGTACACCCCCACACCCGACAGTTGACAGTTTTCGTCAGTTATCATATGGTACAGGTATCGCAAACATGTCTGAGACGAGCAGGATATGAACAAGAAGAAGCTGATAGGAATCATTGTATCGTGCGTGATTGTAGTGGTTGCCGTGGTGGTAGTGGTCGCAGGAACCCCGACAAGGCAGGATGCAGGTGTGGTGTTCGCCGACTCCGATCTGGAGGCAGTGGTGAGACAAGCGATCGGCATACCAGAGGACCCCATCTACCGCGAAGACCTGGCGCGGCTAACCACCCTTACTGCTGAGGAAAGGAACATCTCCGATCTGACTGGCCTGGAATACGCAACCGGCTTGACGCAGCTCGGGTTGAGCCATAACCAGATAAGCGACATCTCGCCGCTGGCCGGCCTCACCAGTCTGACTTCCCTCAATCTTCGGGACAACCAGATAAGCGACATCATGCCCGTCGCGAGCCTCGCCGACTTGACCCATCTCTGGCTTTCGGCTAACCAGATAAGCGACATCTCGCCCCTGGAGGGACTCACCAACCTGACTAATCTCTGGCTTTCGGCTAACCAGATAAGCGATATCTCTCCGCTGGAGGGACTCACCAACCTGAGATGGCTCTACCTCTATGGTAACGAGATAAGCGACATCTCGCCCCTGGCCAGCCTCACCAACCTGACCAGGCTCTTAATCTATAGTAACCAGATAAGCGACATCTCGCCCCTGGCCAGCCTCACCAACCTGACTAACCTCTGGCTTTCGGCTAACGAGATAACTGATATCTCGCCGCTGGAGGGACTCACCAACCTGAGATGGCTCTACCTTCAGTCGAACCAGATAAGCGACATCTCGGCCCTGGCCAACCTCACCGACCTGTCTTTTCTCAACGTGCGGAACAACCAGATAAGCGACGTCTCGCCGCTGGCCAGCGTCACCAGCCTGGTACAGTCCTCCCTTGATGATAACGAGATAAGCGACATCTCGCCTCTAGCGGGGCTACCCGACCTGGCTCGCCTCTACCTTTCATCTAACGAGGTAAGTGACATCTCGCCGCTTAAGGGACTCACCAACCTGACTCATCTCGGGCTTTCCTCTAACCAGATAGGCGACATCTCGCCGCTGAAGGGACTCACCAACCTGACGTGGCTCCACCTCTATGGTAATCAGCTAAGCGACATCTCGCCGCTGGTGGGTAACCACGGACTGGGCAGCGGAGACGAGGTCAACCTGAGAGATAATCCACTGAGTGAGCAGTCCATCAACGAGTACATACCCGCGCTGCAAGCGAGGGGTGTGACTGTCGAGTACTGAAGATTCTTCGCACGATTGCATCGGGACTCAGAGCGACAGAGCGCTGGGGATGATACGACTCGGGGTCCTCTGGGGCATCACGGGATTGCTGCGTCGTCCCGACGGGTCGGGACCCGCAACGACGAGTGGGGGCAGAGGCCGTCTGCGATTGAGAAGCGGGGAGTTGGGGAGGACGAGCTTCTTTCGAGAAACGAATCAAGGGGAGCCGAGGGTCAATGTCTGCTCGAACTGCCCGTTGCGCCGGCTATACTCCGTGAGGATGTTTCTGACCCTCATTCGTTCCGCTTCGATTCCGGCCCGGGCGTCGGTGA
>PULQ01000139.1 GCA_003552465.1 Dehalococcoidia bacterium | reverse complement strand
TGTCGGGAGTCGCGATGACAGCGGGGGTGGGTGAAGGACGAAGGGTGACAAGATGGAACGTGTCGAGGCTCGCGATGACGGGGTTTGTCGGGAGTCGCGATGACAGCGGGGGTGGGTGAAGGGCGAAGAGTGAGGAGTGACGAGTGACGAGTGAATGGTAGACGGTGAATAGTGAATGGTGAATGGTGAACAGTAAAGAGTTATGAGTGACGAGTGGGGAGTGAGGAGGCAAGAGTTGGGATCAACGAGTCAAGGGTAGGCGGTGAAGAGGGTGGTCAGTCTGGCAAGTGTCTGCGATGTAGTGACCGGCGGCAGCGTGCATATCAACCGGGCGCTCCGCGCTCGCCAGTCCAGGCTCCTGACCTGATCGGACAGTATAGCACCCGTCACGGGCAGACCTGCGGGAAGACGGACCTCAAACGGATAGCCCTTGACCTGGCTGGTAACCGGGCACAGAATAGCCAGCCCCGATCTTCGGTTATATTCCTTAGGTGTGAGCACCACCGCAGGGCGGCGTCCCGCCTGTTCGTGCCCTGCGTGAGGAGTAAGGCTGATCCATACGACGTCGCCCCGTTCAGGAACGTAGGATGGGACGTCTACCATACTTCATTCCCTGTGGCAGCACCGGCATCGACCTCCTGATGCAGGTTCTCCGGGGTTATTCGATCCAGCAGTTGCTCGAGGGTGGGCTCAGTGCCTGTCAGCGGGGTTATCATCAGCCGGCCATCGGCAATGGACACCTCAACAGGCGTTTCCTTCTCGATCCCTACCTCTTCAGCGAAGGACCTGGGGATACGGAGAGCCAGGCTGTTACCCCACTTCTGAATGCGCCTCTTCACAGTGTACCTCCATCTGTAGTATCTACAATGATGATACAACGGCGGTGGGGGTGTGTCAAGGGGGGCAGTGAGGAGTGAAGAGCAGTCAGCGGTCAGCGATCAGCAATCAGCTTTCTGCGATCAGGGATCAGGGTGATAGGGATGACGGGGGCCTCGCCCCCGTGATAACTCCCCTAGCCCCTCTTATGTTAAGAGGGGAACAAAGGGACGGGATCGCCACGGCCAGACTGTCGTCTGGCCTCGCGATGACGGGGAGGGAGCAGTCAGGGGTCGGGGGGCAGTGAGGAGTGAAAGTGAAGAGTGATGAGGGCGGGGGCTCGGGGTCAGGAGTGACGAGGGGGTGAAGGAGGTCGCCCTGGTTTTCTCACCAGATGGTCTTTGCTTTATATTGACCGATCTGCGGGTCAGCGGTCAGGATGGGCAGGTTCTCCAGCTCAGCCTGGGACACAATCAACCGGTCAAAGGGGTCCCGATGATAGTGGGGAAGTCTGTGTACGTGCAGGGCATGTCTCATGCGTACCGGCAAGCTTTGGACGGCGTTGAGGGCCATCTGCTCAAGGACAAACGACTCCAGATTGTCGGGCAGGTCCAGCTTGCCCAGTCTGACCTTGGTGGCTATCTCCCAACCACTGGCGGCGCTGAGGAGCAACTCATTCTTGCCGTCACCGATGATGTAGCGGGCATGAGCAGATAGTTGGGGGTCGTCGGTGATCCACCACAGGAACGCATGGGTATCCAGGAGAACTCTCACCCCTCGAATGTATTCAGGACAGCCTGTGGTAGGGGCTCATCGAAATCAGGAGCGATGGTGACCTTCCCCACGGCACTCCCGGGGTGGCGTCGGGCGGGCCGTTCGACCAGCGGGACCAGCCTGGCAATGGGTTTGCCGGCCCTGGCGATGACAATCTCCTCCCCATCATCCAGCTGAGCCAGGAGTTGCGAAAGCCGGGTCTTGGCCTCATGAATGTTCACCTGTCTGGGCATAGCGGTTCACCCTGTGGTAAGTCTAAACTAAGTAGTGGACTAAGTCAAGTCACGGCAGGGTTCGCCACGAGCCGCTGGCCAGGGGCTCTGTGCTCGGGTTAGTCTCCCTACGGCAGACCGGGGGCAGTGAGGAGTGAAGAGCAGTCAGCGGTCAGCGATCAGCAATCAGCTTTCTGCGATCAGGGATCAGGTTGATAGGGGTGCCGGGGGCTTCGCCCCGTGATAACTCCTGCCGATCGCATCGAGCATCCTCGACTCCGTCGGGACCTAGCCCCTCTTATGTTAAGAGAGGAACAAAGGGACGGGATCGCCACGTCCCGACAAGTCGGGACTCGCGATGACAGGGGGGGGTGAAGGGCGAAGAGTGAGGAGTGAGGGAACAGGGTCGGGGGTCGGGGGTCGGGGGGTCGGGCGTCAGGAGTCAGGGGTAAGGCGCAAGGCGCGGGGCCCAGGGGGGCAGGGGTGAGGGATGAGGAGTCAAGAGTGAAGAGGAGAGTGGCTTTGCGGGTAGGAGGCTTATGGGCAACATGTCACGAGGTAATGGGGTGCCCCTGCTAGATATGAGGGGAATCGACGAGAAGCTGCAGGACGGCCGGGGGCGCAGTCGGGCACTTCGTCGGCAACGCCCTCCCGCCGGGTTCCGGTCTATGCCCCTCTGGTAGGAATGCCAACACCCGGTGAACCACGCAAGCTGGGCCATCGTTGGGCGAGGGAGCAAGGATAACCCTCTTGTTACTGATTCTACCGGCTCAATAGCATTCAGCCCGTTTTGTGGAGACCCAAGCCGCAACGTTATAATAGCCCGACGGCCACAGAAGCGGAGGTAGCACTATGACAAGAGACTTCAACTTCCTGGCGGGTGGAGAGGCGGGGCAGGGTATCCAGTCATTGGGAGCGATTCTAGCCAAGTCACTGCTCTACGGCGGTTACCACATCTTTGCCGACCAGGACTACGAGAGCCGGGTAAGAGGCGGACACAACTTCTTCCGCGTGAGGGTCTCTGATAGAGAGGTGCTGGCGTTGTCCTAGGACCTGGACCTTCTCATTGCCCTCAATCGGGAGACCATTGATCTGCACAGGGGGGAGCTCAAGCGTGACGGCATGATAATCCATGATCGCGAGCAGACCAGGTTTGAGGATCATTCTGATGCGTGCCTGGATGTGCCTCTCAACAAACTCGCGATGGAGGCCGCAGGGAACAAGCTCATGGTGAATACCGTTGCCGCAGGTGCCGCCCTCGGGTTGATCGGATACGAGTTCACCTGCCTTGAGTCCGTACTCCAGAAGGAGTTTGCCAGAGCCGGTGACAAGGTTGTGGCGGACAACACCAAGGCGGCCCTTGCCGGCTTCGACTTCGCCCGTCAGCATCGTGGTGGACAGCAGTTGAAGCCGATAGCAGGAGCGCCCCGCCGGATGCTCCTCAACGGAAACGAGTCATTATCGCTGGGAATGCTAGCCGGTGGGTGCAGGTTCGTCGCCGGCTACCCGATGACGCCCTCGTCATCCATCCTGGAGTATATCGCGGGTAAGAGCACGCGCTATGGCGTGGTCATGGTTCATGCCGAAGATGAGATTGCCGCGATCAACATGGCCGTCGGCGCCGGCTATACCGGCGTCCGTTCCATGGTCGCCACTTCGGGCGGTGGTTTTGCTTTGATGGTGGAGGGGCTGGCGTTGGCAGGCATGACGGAGACGCCGGTGGTGGTCGTGCTGGGCCAGAGGCCGGGACCGGCCACCGGATTGCCCACCCGCACCGAACAGGGCGAGTTGTGGTTTGCTCTTCACGCCGGGCACGGGGAGTTCCCCCGGGCAGTACTGGCACCTGCCACTGTGGCGGAGGCCTTTGTCATCGCCGTGAAGGCTCTCAACCTGGCCGAGAAGTATCAGACGCCGGTGATCATCCTCACCGATCATCACCTGGCTTCCTCATACAACACACTGCCCAGGTTCGACCTGAAGAAGGTGAAAGTAGAAAGGGGCGCATTACTCTCTGACGAAGAAGTCAGCAAACCGACCGATTACAGACGGTACGAAGTTACGGATTCGGGGATCTCCCCGCGTGCCCTGCCGGGTCAGGGCCGGGCACTGGTGGTTGCCGACTCCGACGAGCACGATGAAGCGGGCCACATCATTGAAGACGCGGCTACCCGCATTCACATGAACGAAAAGCGACTGCGCAAAGCAAGAGGGCTTAAGGCGGAGATCAGCACCCCGCTGGTCAAGAGGAAGCAGAAAGCCGAGCTCAACCTCATTGGATGGGGGAGCAGTTATGGAGCGATACATGAGGCAGTCGGGTTACTCCATGAAGAAGGGATAGCCGCCAACCACATCCACCTTAGCGAGATCTGGCCTTTTCCGACGGAAGCGGTGGCCCGGGCGTTGGGCAACAAAGCCAGGAACATCGTGATCGAGAGCAATGCCAGCGCCCAGATGGCGATGCTCATCCGCCGCGAAACGGGCATCAAGGTCAGCGGCAGCATACTACGTTACGACGGACGGCCGATCTCACCAAAGTACATTCTCGACAACCTCAAGAAGGAGGTATCATGAGCAAGGTCACGTTAGAGGACTATGCGGAGTCCATGCCCATCGCCTGGTGCCCGGGTTGCGGCAACTTCGGCATCCTAGAGGCATTTCGCAGGGCGACGGTGGAACTGCAGTTAGAGCCGGAGCGGATCCTGCTGGTGTCCGGCATCGGGCAGGCGCCCAAGCTACCCCATTATACTCACGCAAACGTCTTCAACGGGCTTCACGGGAGGGCGATACCGGAAGCCATCGGGGCCAGGCTGGCCAACTCGGAACTCACAGTGATCGTGATCGACGGCGATGGCGGCGCATACGGGGAGGGACTGAACCATACGCTGGCAGCAATCCGCCGCAATATCCGGATGACCTACATGGTGCACAACAACCAGGTCTACGGGCTGACCAAGGGACAGGCATCACCTACCAGCGACTCCGGATTCGTGACCAAGACGACCCCGATGGGCGCCGGTCAACCACTCAACCCTCTTGCCCTGGCACTGGCTTCCGATATCAGTTTTCTGGCGCGAGGTTTCGCCGGCGACATCGATCACCTTTCCGGCATACTGCAGATGGCGATCAGTCACCGGGGCTTTGCCCTGGTCGATATCTTACAGCCCTGCGTGTCGTTCAACCGCGTGAACACCTTCCAGTGGTACCGCGAACGGATCTACAAGCTGGACGAGGATAAGAGTTATGATCCTGCTGACAAGATGAAGGCTTTCGACAAAGCCCAAGAATGGGGAGAACGCATACCCATCGGGCTCCTATACAGACAGGAGAGGCCAGTCTATGAGGAGCAGTTCCATGCACTAGAGAAACTGCCCCTTGTGAAGCAGAAGATCAATCCTCTCGATTATGGTGCACTGCTTGATGAGTTCACGTAGAAGGCAACTGTCTGTGGCTGCAGCAGCGAGCGATGAGTGAAGAGTGACGAGTGACAAGTGGAGAGGAGAGTGGCTTTGGGCGGGGCGGTACTCAGCGGGGACGTGACACGAGATAGCGGAGTGCCCCTGCTCAATATGAGAGGAATCGACGAAGACCTGTAGGTCGGCCGGAGAGTGTCAGAGATGGCTCGCTCCGGTGCTATGCATAGTGCGAGGCCAGCTGGGTATGGTGTCCCCGGATTCTCCGGGCATGGACGTTGTAGGAACCACCTATCTCAGGATTGCAGTGAGTTGAGCAAGTCCTGGCTCAGTGCCACACATGAGGCAGCAATCACATCCTCAGGCTCGACGCCTCTGACATGGCTCACGACCATCCGGACGCCGGCGCCAGCGGCGTCTGCGAACAATCCCTTGAAGGCGTCAATGACTTCTCCGGTGATATCAGAAGACAGCTCATCGCTCAGCAGAAGATTCAAGCCCGCCGTGAGTTCATATGCCTGAAACGCGCGCAGGAGCCGAAAGACATCGAAGGCATCCTTATCGTCCTGTCGTCGTGGAGTCGCTTGAGTACGCTCCGCAACCTTGAGCACCTTGCTTACCAGCAAGGCTGCCGGGCCAGCAACCTCAATCGTATGCTCACGATGGTCATTCTGGTCGAGACTCTGAATCTGGATGGGTGCATGATCGACCAGAGCCGCTTCAAGCCCGCGCACTTTCATTGCGGCCCTATTGCCATGCGAACCAAGGCGCGCGCCACGTCGGCCGCTGCCGCCCAGAGCGGCGGGGACAAGCAGATCAACCTGAGCTCCATCGGTAGTTCGCTGATACAAGCCCGGCTGATCACCGAGGTTGAATCCGGCTTTCTGCATTAGCTCGACTAATCCGGGACTGTTTGCCAGATCCTCCGGGTTGACAGCCAGGTCAGCATCATAAGTGATAGGAGACACGGCGAACTCGGTCTCACCTGTACGGACATAGATCGCTTGAGCCCCTACCAGGATGACCGACCTTCGATGGGGCCCCAGCACATCCAGAGCATCAAGCAAGGCCCTTCTAGCGGTCACGTAAGCGGGGTCAACGGAATACGCCATTTGTCCTCATTCTCCTTCATCCAGACAATGAGCGCTTCGCCCTCCGAGGGACTGCGACCAACTCCGGTCAGAAGATCAGCAGCAACCTGGCTTACTCTTGCATATGTCAGGCGATCTGACGTCTCGGTACGCTCAAACACCACCGGATCAAACGGTCTACCGAGGAGAACATTGCCTCCTGTCTCAGCAATGCGAAGCTGCAGTTGCTCTTCAGCAACCTCAGGATAGCCCACGTAGACTGTGAGCAATCGTGATTGTGCGACGGGAGCGTATCTTGCCGCAGCGAATGAACCGGTGATCGCATAATCAAAACCAGCTTTGGTCAGTTTCTCCAGTGTCTGGCGAGTGCCTCTAGGTTCCAGGAAAGCCCTCATCCTGTTCGATTCCACGGAATCATAATCCCGGATCCACCTGTGGAGCAGTTGTTCCCAGTCCACGGACTGAATCTGTCCGCGAGGTGAATCACGCTTGATGATGGCTTCTCTTTCAAGTAGATCTACAACCCGTGAAACCGAAGCCGCCGAGGCTCGTATTTGACTCGATATTCTTCTAATGCCGAATGGCGGTTGATAGTCGAGCAACCCTCTGACGACCCGACCCGCAGCGGGGCCTTTCAGCGATTTCAGTGGGGTATTCTCTCTCAACGGGTTCTTATCTGAACCTTGTGCTTCAACGAAAACAGCAGGATTTCTCAAGACAAAGCGCATGTTACCGGTCAAATCGACGAAACTCACACCTTCCCTGGCCAGTGCGTCTCTAGCAGCCTGGCCCAAGTACGGTGTGACAACCAGAATGCCGGCTCTCTCGCTGGTTGGTGACAGGTTCCCATCTACGAGAGCGTTCCGCCATGCACGCACTTGACGAGATACATCCCTGGCTTCAAGATAGGTTTGCCTGGCCTCTATCAGTACTGTAGCTGAGGTTCCATCCGGAGTCTGTATCTCCAGAATCCCATCAGCCCGTCTGTCTGAGGGTAGCAGGCGTACTTGTTCCTTGAGGCTCAATAGCCAGTCTGGAGGCAAGCGTCGTTCAAGGCCTTCCTTCACTCTTCTGAGCATTGTTGTTTCAGAAATATCGCCGTTCCGCATTACATGAAACAGCATACATTATGAAACATGTAATGTCAACTCTCCTCTGCAAACGATGGGAGACAAGCCTCATTGCTCCACCAGACGGCTATGCACTTGCGGGGACAAGGTGCGGGTCGGCCGGGGGCACAGTCGGGGCACTTCATCAGCAATGCCCTCCCGCCGGGTTCCAGTCTATGCCCATCCGGTAGGAATGCCGACACCCGGCGAATCACACAAGCCGGGCGAATGGTGGGCGAAGGTGAACAATGCGCCCTCCTGTGAGCTTACACCGATGGTCTTTGCGCAACGATGGTCAACCAGGAAGGCAGACCGGCCCGCGGATTGGTATTCCAATCGAGAAGGCTGTCATCGGTGCCTTTTCCATATGATGCTCCTTGCCAGAAACGCGAATCCTGTGCCGTCGTCTCCAGGATTCGGCGCAAAACCAGCCCACTTTTCAGCAAGGAGTTGATGATATCACCTAGCGTCCAGTGGAACTCATAGGTCGTCTGACCCTGTTCCCCGGATTGGATCGGGCCAGTCTGAAAGTAAGGCTTCTCCATCTCAATCGTTGTCTGGTCCTTCCAGGGTCGCATGAAGGGATGTATATCATAGCAGATGTAGTAGCCACCTGGTTTGAGTATTCGACTTATCTCAGAATACAGTCTTATGAGGTCAGCAATCCATACGAAGAATCCGTTGGTAGAACAGACAAGCTCATATTGCGCATCCCGTATTGACTTTAGATCTGCTGCATCAGAGCGGACAAAATCGATGTCCAGCCCGAGGATGCCAGCCCGGTCTTCCGCCACTCTGAGCCGTTGCTCAGAGATATCGACTGAGGTGACGACCGCCCCCAGACCGGCGAGTGCAAAGGCTGCGTAGTTATCGCCGCTACCGAGTACGCAGACAGGCTTGCCGCCAAGAGGCCCGACAAACTCGTCTATCATATCCAGAGCATCGCCTTCGAAGGCAATCGAAGGTTGCCCGGGGCATCTGCGCCAGTCTTCCTCGTCCAACTCTCGCCACCAGGGTGTAGCAGTATCCCAGTACCTGCGGTTGGCCTCGTGCATTTCGCTCGCATGCATAGCCGGGACATTCTAGCACACTACGTGACAAATCCATCCGAGGTAACACATAAGCAGCAATAAGGACCTGGTATGCGTTAGCTCACGTAACATTCATACATGCCTACCGGTGCTAGCTTTCCGGGGAAATGTGTTTATGGATGTGCTGCCGAAGTGCCGCAAAGTCTGCAGCCGCCGTTATATGACCTTTCTCGATGACTTGAACACAATGCCCATCATATGATAGTTTTTGCCTTTCATAGGTAATAATCTGGTCATACCGTGCTAGTAGAGGAAATACATTATGACTGTCAATCTCCTTGAATTCCTTTTCGAAATCTAGCAAGTTGGTGATTACCTCCGGATTATCAAGTGCCTGCTGTCCAGTCAATTTTCGATACGCCGAAT
>PULQ01000117.1 GCA_003552465.1 Dehalococcoidia bacterium | reverse complement strand
TGTCACTGACGATGACCCGATGATCACCGGCAAGATAGCCCTCGCTCATCTGAATGAGTTCCCCGACTACTATACCCGGCTCGACAAGATGGAGCGCGAGGCCGAGGGCAGGCTGTAGAACACGAACTGGCAGCGGGTGGATTTGAACCACCGACCAAAGGCTTATGAGTCCTCTGCTCTACCGCTGAGCTACGCTGCCCGGCGATAGTCTAGCATCGACTGGAGAAGAGGGTCAACGCCCGGGCGGCCGTAGGCATCGCTTGACACCATGAGCTGCGATATAGTACAAGTTATGGTCACGCACGGACCCGATCTGATCGACGGGTGTCGGCAGAGAACGGGCTGCGGCAAGGCATTCATCAGCTTGAGATCACGCGAAGACGGACCTCGGGCAATGGTTGCATCACGGTTCTGACAATTGCGGTCAGGAAAGGAGTCAGATCATGGAGGAGAAGGACATCTTTGAACAGCTCAAGAAGCTAATCGTTGAGCTGTTGGAGGTCGATGAATCAAAGGTAGTCCGGGAAGCATCACTCGCCGACGACTTCGACGCCGATAGTCTGGACATCATCGAGTTGATCACCGCGGTCGAAGACGCCTTCAAAATCGAGATCCCGGATGATGACGTTGAGAAGATGCGGACTGTGCAGGATGCCGTTGATTACATCGAGGCGAGGCTCTGAGTACGGGTCTGCACGGGTATCGACGGAACCGCCATAGCACACTCACCACAGCACAAGCCGTATGCTTATGCAGTATTAACCGCAGGCTTTCGTGCAGCCACTGGTGAATTACAGGTGATCTGTTGAGAAGACGAGTAGTAGTGACCGGACTGGGTGCTGTCACCCCCCTCGCCATCGGCGTTGAGGAGTCCTGGCGCAGGCTGTGCCAGGGCGAATCGGGAGTCGCCCGGATCACCAGGTTCGACCCGTCCGGGTTGGATGTTCAGATTGCCGCTGAACTGAAGGGCTTCAAAGCCGAGGATTATCTCGAAAGGAAGAAGATCAGAAGAACCGACCCCTTTATCCAGTACACGCTGGTCGCTGCCCGCATGGCCGTAGATGACGCAGGGCTGGTCATAGATGAGAGCACCCGCGACAGAATAGGCGTGGTGTTAGGGTCGTGCGCTGGCGGCATGGAAACCTATAGCAACAACTTGTTTGCCCTGCGCGATGAAGGCGCAGACAAAGTCTCGCCATTCTTCATACCTGGCTTCATAGCCAACATGGCGGCAGGAGAGGTGGCGATGGCCGAAGGCATAAAGGGTCCGGGCAAGTGTGTGGTCACCGCCTGCGCCAGTTCGAGTCACTGTCTTGGTGATGCCTTTAGAATCATACAGTACGGCGAGGCAGACGCTGTGCTGGCAGGAGGAGGGGATGCCTATGTCCTCCCCATCGCTGTCGCCGGATTCGACAGGATGAGAGCGCTATCAAGAAGGAACAGCGACCCCGAGAGGGCGAGTCGTCCCTTTGATAGAGACCGCGACGGTTTCGTGATAGGAGAGGGCGCCGGAGTCTTGATCCTGGAGGAACTGACCTCGGCGCTGGAGAGAGGCGCAAGGGTCTATGCCGAGCTCACCGGCTACGGCTGCAACATCGACGGCATTCACATAACGGAGCCCGACATGGAGAACCAGGCGCGATGTCTGAAGCTGGCCCTGGAAGACGCGGGCGCAGTTCCGGCCGATATCGACTACATAAACGCCCACGGAACCTCCACTGCTATGAACGACGTATGCGAAAGCCGGGCTATCAAGCTGGCTCTCGGGAACCATAGCAGGAACGTTCCCGTAAGCTCCAACAAGTCCATGATCGGTCATCTACTGGGAGCGGCAGGTGCAGTGGAGGCGATCTTCACTGTTCTCGCCATCAGGGACGGCGTGATACCGCCCACGGTTAACTACGATACACCTGATCCCGAATGCGACCTTGACTATGTTCCCAACGTAGCCAGGAAGGTTCAGGTTGACACCGCCCTTTCTAACTCCTTTGGCTTCGGTGGGGCCAACTCCGCCCTTGTGTTCCGAAGGTTCGTGGAATAGCGCAAGGCCGGGGCATGGCCGGTCATGTCATGCCGCGGTCTGCGGAGCCTGAAGATCGGGCACGGCATCTTGATAGATTCTCAAGAAAGCGGTGGCGGTGTTGCGGTTCCAGCACAAACGCTGTTCCTTGCACCAGCTTTGGCTCCGGGAAGACGAGAAGCCGCACCTCCATAATGGACATACACTGAGTCCTTGCTCACATGAGTTGCCCTGCCAGACGGTGATTTGCGCAGCCTTTGGAATAGCTGCCATACTGCACAAGGATGGATCAGCCGGTCAGGAGAACAGGGGAGGGATTCAGGCATGTCTGGATTGCTCAGACATCGGCCACCGTCCTGGGCACTACATTCTGGCTGGTCCTGGCCGTTCTGCTGCACCCGGTGGCCTACGGCCATATCGCGTGGCTGGTATCGATAGCAACCATCGTCTCCGCCCTGTGCGGTCTCGGCCTCGGCACGATGATAGCCACCTACCACCCCAGGGAGCACAGCGAGAGGCTGTTGAGCACCTCCGTGCTGGTCACTCTGTTATCAGGAAGCGCAGGGGGCATCGTAACGGGTGCAGTACTCAGCATGTCGGTAGATAGGTCTCTGGCCGCGCTGGTTGGTCTGCTTGTTGTGGCGCTCTCCATGTTCTCAATTGCTTTCTACTCGGAGCTGGCAAATCGTGCATACCGGCGGTACATGTGGGTCTGGATAGGGGTGCGTACAGCGGCTCTCGTGCTTCCCCTGGTATTCTACTCCGTATGGGGCTCGACTCCAGCTCTGCTCGCCGGTGTTGCAGCCGCGTACTTCGTATTCGGTACGTGGGCGCTCAGACGCCTGAACCGCGGCATGGGATTTGCAGAACTGAAGAGTAAGACCGAGTTTTCGCTGAGAGCGTGGGGTTCAAATCTGGCCGGAGTCTCGTTGGGTTTCCTCGACAAGATACTAATAGGAGCGCTATTCCCGCTGGGGATGCTGGCTGTGTACCAGTTCAGTTTCAGGATCTTCCTGCTGCTGGCCGTCGTACCCAACGCGCTGTTCTTCTACATGCTGCCGGAGAGAACCGGTGGCGGCGAGGTCAGAAAGCTTGAGAGAACCGGAGTCTTCCTGTCGATCGGGTTGGCTCTCGCCGTGTTCCTCCTCGCCCCCGCTATTGCTTCAAATGTGTTCCCCGGATTCCGGGAGGGCATAGATACCATAAGGATAATGGGCCTCGGCCTGATACCCGCAACACTGGCGAGGATCAGGTCTTCGGAGTTGTACGCCTCCGAGAAGGCGTCCATTGTTCTCTGGTCCAGCCTGTTCGGCCTGGCCGTCTCTACGTCCGGCATTATCATCGCCTTCAGCCAGGGCTTCGGCCTCACAGCACTGGCGGCCAGCATGCTGGCCGGCCAGCTGGGGCTGATGGCAGGGCTCCTGGTCCTGCCCGGGCTCCTCAAGACCGGAAGGACGCGGCGGATCGGGTTGGGGTTCCTGGGGGTCATTGTCGCATCTGCCCTTATGTTCAGTTCGCTCAGCCTCGTCCATCCACGCATAACGGTGGACGACGGCCGGGTGATAGGAAGACATCGGGCAATGGACACCCTGGTAACAATCCAGGTGGTGGCGGATGGCAGGGAGGCGATCAGAGAGGCCAGGGCGGCGATAAACGCGGCCTGTGCCGAAATCGACCGGGTTGAGAAGCTGATGAGTGCCACCGACACAGGGAGCCAGATCTACCGCCTCAACAACAGCGGAACCCGGTGGGTTGACATGTCTCCCGAAGTCCTCTATGTCCTGAAGAGGGCTCATGAGTACAGCATCCTGACGAATGGCGCCTTTGACGTGACGGTTAAGCCCCTGGTCGATTTCTGGATGGAAGAGGTCAAGCGTTCAGGAAGGATGCCGACGGATGAGCAACTATCAGGGATCCTGGAGTTCGTGAACTTTGCCGACCTCGTAATCGATGAGGAAAACAGCAGGGCACGGTTCGCCGGGGAGGGAATGGAGGTCACGCTTGGAGGGATAGCCAAGGGATACGCCGTCGACCGGGCGTGTCAGATCCTGTTGGACAGAGGCATCGAGCATGCCCTGGTCGATATCGGGGGCGACATCAGGGCCATCGGTGAACAGCGGTGGAGGATAGGCATTGCCGACCCTCGCGCCGAGGGGGAACTGCTGGGCGTCATCGAACTGCAAGACGAAGCAGTGGCAACATCCGGCGACTACCAGAGATATCACCTGATAGGAGCCGAGAGGGTTCATCATATCATCGACCCCAGGACCGGTGAACCGGCACGACTCTCGATGAGCATAACCATCGTCGCCGCAGATAGCTTGAGCGCCGATGCCCTCAGTACCGGCATCTTTGTTATGGGACCTGATAAAGGGAAGGCCTTGCTGGATGCGATTGCAGTAGCAGGCTTGATGGTCGATTCAGAGGGAGAGATGACGACCTCGTGGAGCTGGGATTATGACCTGTCCGGGTAGACCTTACCTATGACTGTTGATCGATGGCGGCGATCTGCCGACCTGGCCCGAGTATTCTCAAACAAGAGGCCCTGTGCTATATTGAGCAGCGGACCACTCAAACGCCGATGAAGCATTCAGACAGGATACGTGATCTGCGAACCCCGGCTTCCTACCGCAGCGATATCACCGGCATTCTTGTCCTCTTCCTGTTCTGGCTGTGTATCACCGCATCGTTCTCCGTGAGGAACATGGTCATGGGGCTGGTGTTCTCATGCTTGGTGGCGCTCATGATCAGGCGGCTATTCGGCATAAGAATACCTGATGATATAACGCCTGCCTTTCTGCTAGTCCGTTTCCCCGTGTTTCTGGCCGTGCTGGCCTGGGATGTGCTCAAAGCCAACATCAACCTGGCCTACATACTCCTCAGACCGCGTCTCAGGATCGATCCTGCGATAGTGGGTTTCAAGACTGAACTGAAGGGTGACCTCAAGAAGACCATACTCGCCAACTCGATCACGATCACCCCCGGCACCATGACACTCGATGCTCAGAGTGACGAGCTACTGGTCCATTGTCTGACGCCTTCCCAGAGAAAGCGACTGCTTGAGGACAGGCATTGTGAGCACTTAGTGCTACGGCTATTCGGGGAGAGTGGTCGCAATCGTAGAGGAGACTGACAGAACTTGAACATCGTTTTCACAGGTGCGGCCGTGTTTATCGCCGTAAACGTTCTCGTATGTTTGTACAGGATGGTCAAAGGACCGACCATGCAGGACAGGCTTCTCACTCTCAGTATAGTCGGGAGCAACATGCTGGCTGTACTGGTGCTGCTGGCTTTAGTCTTCGGTAGTACCATGTACCTGGA
Source organism: Dehalococcoidia bacterium (assembly GCA_003552465.1). Taxonomy (GTDB): domain Bacteria; phylum Chloroflexota; class Dehalococcoidia; order GIF9; family AB-539-J10; genus RBG-13-51-36. Next base: position 3,589 of record PULQ01000117.1, on the reverse strand, counting down.
TGTGGCCCTGCTGTTGGTGCTCGTGAGCTTCATCATCATGATACTGGCGTCTCGCTATCTGGAGACATACGGCAAGGAGGTCGATGACAGTGATCGCTGATGTTCTTACCACTGTATTTCTGGTCATCGGGTGCTTCTTCCTCCTTATGGTCACGGTCGGGCTGTTCCGATTGCCGGATGCTCTCTCGCGCCTGCATCTCACCAACAAGTCGGACACGATAGGGAAGCTATCGGTGCTTCTGGCTGCAGCCATCTATATTGGATGGTCGCCCGAGGTACTGCGCCTTCTGGTGATCGGCGCCCTGCTCGCCATAACAAGCATAACATCCAGTCATGCGATCGGACGTTCACTCATTATGATGCGCGAGAGAGCACGGAGCCGCGGAAAGACCAGCGGTAGGGAGGAAGATGCTTCAGTCACTTAACATCGTACTGCTCATCCTGCTGGTCGTTACCGCGCTAACTGCCTGTTTGCACAGGAACCTTCTGGTTGCCGTGATCATGCTTTCCGCCTTCAGCCTGATCATGGGTGCGATGTGGGTGATGCTGCGCGCGCCTGACCTGGCCCTTGCTGAGGTGGTGGCAATAGGAGTGATAACCACGACTTTCTTCATTGCCTCCATCTTCAGAACCCAACGGAGGGAGGAGTGAAGAGGGTCCTGGCAATCCTGTTTGTTAGCGCGCTTGCAGCGTTGCTCCTCTATGCAGCGGCCCTTTTGCCCCCCATGGGTGATGCCGATAATCCAACCAACCAGCACATCGCCCCCCGCTACCTTGAGAGAGGACCGGAGGAAGCCGGCACACACAACATAGTAGCCGGCGTCCTCCTGAACTACAGGGGTTACGATACCATGGCCGAGGTGGCGGTACTCAGTGCGGCTCTTGCCGGAGTCTTCGCGGTGCTCGGTAAGGGCAGGACAAGGATCGGCAGTACCTTCATCGATGGTGCAAGAGTCGAGTTCAGCATAGTCAGCAGGATCGCTGTGATACTGCTGGTTTCGTTCATAATGCTCCTGTCCATCCAGGTCATCCTCCAGGGCACGAACTTGCCCGGGGGAGGATTCCAGGGGGGGGCGGCGATCGGAGCGGGTGTCATGATCTCTACTCTGGCCCTCGGCTTTGGCAGGACCCAACACAGGGTTCCCTATAGTTTGAGAGCTATTCTGGAGAGCACCGGTATTCTGGCCTTCTTTGTCGTCGGCACGATCGGAGTCGTATCCGGCGCCAACTTCCTGACATATACCCTCCCCGGGATTAACGAGCAAGCCCAGGCGATTGCGCGCACTACGATGCTGATCGTAGTCGAGATCGGCATTGGCGTCATGGTGGGCGCCGTGGCTACCTCAGTCTTCTTTGCACTGTTGAGAGAGAAGGAGGCACACGACGTTGATCGCGCTGCTTGACAACCTCAACTACGCCGTGGCCATGATCCTTTTCTGCATCGGCTTCTATACGGTAATCATGAGGAGCAACCTCATCAAGAAGATTGTCGGTCTCACGATCATGCAGGTCGCCGTGTTCTTCTTTCTGGTATCGATAGGGTACCTGGCTGACGGAGAGGCCCCCACAGTCATCCCGGGAGCCCCTCCGCCACCGATGGTGAACCCCCTTCCTCAGGCAATGATCTTGACGGCTATTGTCATCTCGGTAAGCACCACCGCCCTGTTCCTCTCACTGGCGCTGAAGTTCTACGAACACCACGGAACGGTCGACATGGATAAGGCAAAGGAAGACAAGCGATAAGGTGGAGTTATCCCAGCATGCTGCTATATACCCCATAGTCACCCTGCTGTTTGTGGCGGTGCTGATACCTGTCATCACCCTGCGGAAGAAGAACTGGGACATGCCCCTGGCCGGCCTGGCACTGCTTGCCTCCCTTGTCTTGAGTGCCATTCTGGTCCCACAGGTTCGAGCAGCCGGTTATCTGAGCTATCATCTCGGATCCTGGGAGCCGCCATTCGGGATCGAGATCCGCATCGACTTCCTGGGAGCGTTGATGATGGTCCTTATCTCCGCGATCTGCCTCATCGTGATCGTATACTCAAGGAGATATGTTGCTCCCGCCCGCTCCGAGGGAGAGAAGACGTTCTTCTTCCATTTCGAAGAGATGGAGGAGTCGAAGAGACCGGTATACTACTCACTGTTTCTGGTTATCTCGGCATCCATGCTGGGTTTTGTCGCATCCGGCGACATCTTCAACATGTTCGTTTTCCTGGAACTGAAGGCGATCTGCTCCTATGCGCTGGTTGCCATACCGGGGACGAGACTGCCGGTAAGAGCCGCGATCAAGTACATGCTTATGGCGGTTCCTGCGGCAATGCTGGTGCTCCTCGCCATCGGCCTGTTGTACTCGGTGACCGGCACATTGAACCTGGCTGACCTCGCCGAGAGACCCGCCTCTTCGGACTACGCCCAGATCATCAACATATCATATGTCATTCTGATCGTAGGGTTTGCCGTCAAGGCCGCCGTCTTCCCTGTGCATATCTGGCTTCCCGACGCACACAGCAAGGCGCCGTCTCCCGTAAGCGCCCTTCTGTCCGCACTCGTTGTCAAAATGGGGCTGTTTGGGATCATACGCGTCAGCTATTCAGCATACGGGACGCATTTCCACTCGGATGCTAGCTTCGTCGTTAACATTGTTATGTGGGCGGCAGCGATCGCCATAGTCTACGGAGCGATCATGGCTATCAGGCAGAGGGAGTTCAAGCTCATGATGGCTTACGGCACAGTCATGAACATCGGCTATATCGTGCTGGGATTCGCCCTGATAGACGAGACTGCTCTTCTTGGCAGCATGTACCACGTGATGGTCCACGCGCTGGCAAAGGCATGTTTCTTCCTCTGTGCGGGGTTGATCATCTCACGATCGGGCTACCAGACGATCGACGATCTGAAAGGAGCTTCCCGGAAGATGCCGCTGACCTGTGCTGCCTTTGCACTCGCCTCTCTGGCGATAGTTGGTATACCTCCAACGTCAGGCTTCATAAGCAAGTGGTACCTGATATCCGGCTGCCTGAACACAGGAAACATCTTCATGGGGGCGATAATCCTGGCGGGAAGCGTGATGGCAGCAGTGTACTGCTTCAGGGTAGTCTACTACATGTTCTTCCTGCCACCGTCGAACGGGCTATGGCAGGAAGTCTCCGGGGAAGGGCCGGCGTCGATGGTTGTGCCGACCTGGATCCTGGCAGCGGCAACTCTGGCACTGGGCTTCGTCTCTTCCTGGGTCCTGCCCCCGCTGCGGGACGCGATAGCATCTCTACCACTCGGTGCGTGAAAGCACGGCAATGATGGCTGACGAGATGAATTCGATAAGGCCGTTGATAGCGGTTCTGCTTCCCCTGGTCGCGCTTCTGATTGCTCTGGCAATACCGGGCGAGCACGGGCGACTGAGAAAAGCAATCCAAGCGGCAGGCAGTCTCTCCGCGTTCGGCGTCGTGCTCTCCCTTCTGCCAGGAATCCTCCGGGGCGACGTGTACGGTATCGAGTTGATACCGATAGTCGAAAGGATCAGCATCCATCTGACTACAGCCGGTTTCGGCTATTACTTCGGTCTGTCCCTGGCATTCCTGTGGTCGCTCGCCAC
>PULQ01000129.1 GCA_003552465.1 Dehalococcoidia bacterium | reverse complement strand
GCGCCGGTGGCCGACGTCTGGGTCGCTCCCGCCGACGGCAGCGCGCCGCCCCTGCGCCTCACCGAGACCTCCGAGAACACCTACCTGGTGTCGTGGACGCCGGACAGCCGGGCGGTAATCGTGGAGGAGGATAAGAGCGGCGATGAGAGAGTGAGGCTGTTCAGGGTCGATCTGTCTCGCCCCCGTTCGATGACGCCGCTTACGGAGCCGAACCCCGGGTACTTTCTCAGCGGAGGTCAGTTACATCCCGACGGAAGGCGCCTGGTATACGGAGCCAACTACGACTTCGCCCGTCATGAGGAAATTGAGCCCACGTGGGTCTACTGCCACGACCTGCAGACGGGGAAACGGCGGGTCCTGGCCAGGCCGGCCAGGGCAGCAGAGGTCGACCCGACACTCAACCCGCAGGGGACACACGTTCTCTATACCAGGCAGGACCGCCATCCGGCCGGACAGCAGGGGTGGCTGGTAGATGTCGACGGACAGGGTGATCGAGAGATACTTAACTTCGGGGACAAATCCCGGGTGCAGTCCCTGAGCTGGCTCCCCGACGGGCAGCGCATTCTATTTGTCGCAGAAGATGGAAATGAGCGGCGCCTGGGCCTCTTCGATACCGCCGGCGAGCGGATAGCCTGGCTCATCGAAGACACGGAGCGAGCGCAGTTCATTGAGGAAGCCTGGGTTCCGTTCGGCAGCTCCAGCGCGGTGGTCGTGGAGGTGCGGGACGCGCGACTCCAGCCGTTCCTCCTCGACGTGGAGACGGCAGAGACACTGCGTTTACACATGGCAACGGGTAACTTCATGCCCCTGGCTCCCGCCGCTGGAGACGGCGCGCAGTGGATAGGAGTTCATTACAGTTCGCGTCAACCGCACGACATCGTGCGATTTCCGCCGCAAGATGTGAGGCCGGCCAGCTTCTCCAGCCTATCTCGCGTCTGGGAGCGCACCGATGTTCAGCCCGAGAGCCTGACGCAGGCGGAGGACTTCCGCTGGAGGTCATCCGATGGGGTAGAGGTGCAGGGCTGGCTGTACCGCGCCGCTGGAGAGCCCGTGGGCACGGTGGCGTTCATCCACGGAGGGCCGACCTCGCATAGCGGCGACCGCATTCACGCACTGGTGCAGTACCTTGTCCGGCGCGGCTTCCACGTGCTGGAACCCAACTACCGCGGGAGCACCGGATTCGGCATCGCTTTTCAGGAACTGATCAAGCGGGATGGATGGGGAGGACTGGAGCAGGAGGACATCAGGAGCGGCATCGAAGCCCTCATAGAACGGGGGATCGCCCGGGCAGGACGGGTGGGAGTGACGGGCACATCCTACGGCGGTTACTCCTCGTGGTGCCTGATCACCCGCTATCCCCGGGAGATTGTAGCGGCAGCCGCTCCCGTATGCGGCATGACCGATCTCGTCATCGACTACCAGACGACACGACCGGACCTGCGCCCGTACAGCGAGGAGATGATGGGCGGCTCCCCGACAGAGGTCCCCGACAAGTACCGCGAACGGTCGCCCATCCACTTCGTGGAGCAGATGCAGGGCTCCCTGCTGATCGTGCAGGGAGCGCAGGATCCCAATGTAACTCCGGAGAACGTCCGCGCTGTGCGCAGCGCCCTTGACAGGGCAGGCATCCCCTACGAACTACTGGAGTTCAAGAACGAAGGACACGGCATCATGCGCCGCGAGAACCTGAAGACCCTGTACCTGAGGCTAGCGGACTTCTTCACCCGGGCCTTCCAATCGTAGTAGGAAGCGTCGCTCACGCCGTATCCTGGACACATGTCCACAACTCTGAATCCTGCCTTGTATGGGGCATGACCGTCAGGTCTTACATCCGCCGCCTGACTTCTTCCAACAGGGTCTCGCGAGTAAATGGCTTGGTTATGTACCCATCAGCACCCACCGCCTGAGCAAACTCTCTATGTGGATTGTGGCCTATGGCAGTGAGCATAACCACCGGAATCCCCTTTGTCGCTTCATCATGCTTGATCGCGACGCAAGCGGCATAGCCGTTCGGGTCCGGCATCATGATATCCATGAATATGAAATCCGGCTTCTGCTCTCTAGCGATGTTCACCGCCTCCTGTCCGCCAGCAGCCTCAAGGACGGTGTATTCGTCGCCAAGCATCCTCTTGACGGCTGCTCTTACACCCGGTTCGTCATCGGCGATCAGTATTATCTTCTTGTCCATTCAACGCTCTCCTGTTTCTTCATAGCATGGGCAGTTGGGGCTGAGTCTTTCGCGTTAGTGCGGAACATGTGATAGGCGGTGATACCGCCGGCCTTCCTTTTGTCCAGCAGTCGGTATCCAAACCTCTCATATATCCTGCGGTTCTTCTCTTCTCCAGTATAGAGATACACGCCGGAGCTACTCTTGTCTGCCAGACAGCACTTCTCGACCTCTTCCAGCAGGAGGCGGCCCACCCCCTTACCCTGGTGCGAGGGGTGTACCGCTATGGCGTCCAGCGTGTAATGCGCTGCGGGCAGGTTGTTCGGGGGTCTCATCGCCGCCAATAGCCCTGCGCTCCGGATAACGCGAGGGAGCATTGCCAGCCAGGATGGAAAGCTGCGCACCAGAAAGCTGAGCCAGCTCCTTAACCACCTGCCTCTGGGAATGGCGACATTAGGCGACGCAAGCGCGGCGAAACCGACAACCCGGCCGTCGTCAACAGCCGAGAACAGCGGATGCCCGGCTAACAGCCAGAGAGCGTATCTTGTCCTCACCAGGCGGGAGTACACTCTCCGGATTCTTCCTCGAGAGAGGTCGATCGAGGCAGAGGTGAACGGCTCTCGCTCATATGCCGACAGGTACACCTCTAACGCCTCATCCAGCATACCCTCCTCCAGGGCAACGACCTTCACGCTCTCTTGCACCCGAGGATTATAGCACCCCCTGTATGGTCATCCATATCGCCAGGGCCCGGAGACGCTTGACAGTGTAGGGGGCCTGATATAGTATAGAACACAAGCAAGGATTCCTAGAGAACTAGATGGTTATCCGAAAGGCGAGGGCATAGCAGTGGAGTTCTTAGATGCATGGATATGGCTGGTGTTCGTGATCATCGGCCTGGTGCTGATTCTTCTGGAACTGGTGATCGGCGTGGAGACGACCGGGTTCGACCTGGTGTTCCTCGGATCTGCGTTAGTACTGGGGGGACTGGTGACCTGGCCGGCCGACTCCTTTGTGGTGACGACGGTGGTGGTCGCCATCATCTGTGTGGCCTACATGGCGATCGGGAGGAGATACGTTCACCGGTGGGCTGCGGTGCGGAAGTCAAAGACCAACGTTGACGCTATTGTCGGTAGAACAGGAATCGTGGTGCGAGGCATATCCAGGAACGTCGACGGTCGCGTCAGAGTCGGAAGTGAAGACTGGAGGGCAAGAGCAACGGAAGACATCGAAGAGGGCGCCGAGATAGTGGTCACCGACGTCACCGGCGCCACGTTGATCGTAGAGAAGACTAAAGGAGGTTAACAGAGATGAACGCACCGCTGATAGTTTTGCTGGTTGTGCTGGTGGTGGTGGCAGTTATCGCTCTCAGAAAGGCGATAATCGTTATTCACCAGGCCGAGAAGGGCCTTGTGGAGAGATTCGGTCGATACAAAGAGACACTGGAACCCGGGCTCAGAGTTGTCGTGCCTTTTGTGGACTCGCTGAGAGCCAGGATCGATATGAGGGAGTCCGTCCTCGACATAGAACCTCAAGGAGTCATCACAGAGGACAACGTCGGCGTCACCGTGGACGCCGTGGTCTACTATTACGTGACGGATGCCAAGGCCGTCCAGTATGAGGTCTCCAACTTCTTCATCGCCGTGAGCAAGCTGGCACAGACGAACCTGCGAAACCTGGTCGGTGACATGACACTTGATGAAACGCTGGCATCACGAGAACGTATCAACACCGCTCTGAGGGATACCCTGGACGATGCTACCGACAAATGGGGAGTAAAGGTAACCAGGGTGGAGGTCAAGGAGATCCTGCCGCCCAGGGACATCACCGACTCCATGAGCAAACAGATGAAGGCGGAGAGGGAGAAGCGCGCAACCATTCTGGAAGCGGAGGGATACAGGCAACGACAGATACTCATGGCTGAGGGTGATAAGCAGAATGCCATCCTGGTAGCGGAGGGCGACAGGCAGGCGGCCATATTGAGGGCGGAGGGAGAGGCCAAGGCGATTGAAAACGTATCGAAAGCAGCCGACGAGTTTTTTGTGGGCAACGCACACCTGCTGAAGCAGCTTCAGGTTACGCAGGCATCTCTGGAGGACAATACCAAGCTTGTCATCTCCGACCAATCGAGACTGATCAATGTACTCGGCCTGGCCGAGGCGCTGGCCGGAACGAAGCCCAGACCCAGAACCCAGACAGAATAGTCACGGGCTCGCTAATCCGGTGGCAGTGCTCAGGAAGCGTATGGGCGGCGACGCCACTTGAGCCACCCAGACCATGGGCTATCCTCCCAGAAGCTCTCGGTCCGTTGGCAACCTCTTGCCAGCAGGGCCCTGCGGGCAGTCTGAGTTACTGTTCGATCTCACAGTCAAGCATACCCTGTGTTCCTCTTGCGCCACCTGTATGCCCACACAGCCACTAACACCGAGGCCAGAAGCACCAGGCCAGGAATGAGCACCCCTTGCCGGAAACCGGTATCGACTACCATGGTACTTATGGCTACAGCGGGCAACAGCCCGGCCCTGACTATTGGCTTCAGCCGGGGGTTCTCGGTGATGAACCGGGCTATCGGCGGGCTGACCCTGTAATAGAAGCCTACGAATGCCCGACCCGGCGGGTTGGTCAGCAGATGGCCGTCTCTGAAGTCGCGCAGGATCTGCACCTTCTCTGCCATGGGTGTCCCGTACGCCGCGGTGGCTATGAAGCATACGGACACTGTCTCGATGGTGAAGGTACGGTCAGGTCCGACATCAAACACTATGGTCAGCGTAACTGAATCCATGAACCCCTCAAGCCTGTTTTCCAAGTACGTACTGAGGACGGTCAGGTTGGAGGACATGCCCGGCTCGATGGGTTGCAGAGTGTAGTTTCCACCTTCAGAGAGCGGGCGTCCGCCGTCCTCGATGCGGGTCACTGCGGTGGCGACGTTAAAGGTGATGGTGGTATGCACATCAGACGGATCACTGAGTTCAAAAGTGACTTTGTCCGGCGTTACCTTGGGAGCGGCTCCGATTGCCTTTATGGTGAAATCGACAGCGTTGCCATTATCGAATCGTATGGTAAGCACCACGGTGTCTCCATCTCTAGCAAGCTTCTTGTCATTGACGATTCCTGCGAGATAGTGATCCAGGACAAACAGAGCGTCGCCCAGCAACAGGTAGTCCTGCTCAAGTTCGAGCGTATAGCCGTTTTCATCTTCGACGGCGTCTATCCCGGTGGCACCGCCCCAGATGATGTCTGTTCTGATGACATCACCCCGGCGGGCCAGGTCATAGCTAACCTCTTTGGGGTTCAGTCTGGGAGACTGAACCGCTGTGATGATAAGGGTGGCGTTCCGTCCTACATTGAAAGCGATATCCAGAACTATGTGATCACCCGGGCTTTCCAGTTTGCTCTCGAGGTAGCCCTTAAGGAATCTCAGCATGGCCTGACCCCGAATGGTGTCAGCCACCTCGTAGTCAACTCCCGGGTTCAACAGTCGGCCATCTTGCGTGATGGAGTCCAGCCTTGTGGGAGCCTGCCATACTAGAGCGGTCTCGACATGACCCGGATTATCGAAGTCGTATTCAAGCTTATCCGGCCGGACGGAGGGTGGTTCCACCGCTGTGATACGAAGGGTGGCCTCCCGACCTTCGTTGAAAGTGATCTCCAGATCCACGCTCTGCCACGAACTCTGCAGTCTGCCCAACAGGTATTCCTTTCGGATGGTCAGCGTGGCCCTACCCTCGGCGGTTTCGCCCACAACGTAGTCATATTCCTCCTCTTCGTCATTGTTACCCCCGGGGGCTTTTCCGATCAGATCCTCACCAGCATCAGATACGGACAATACTTCACTTGCCGCGCGCCAGGTGATGACGGTGCTGACATCTGAGGGATAGCTCGGGTCGTAGGGAACCCAGTCCGGGGCTATGGTGGCGCGGGTTGCGGTGGCCGTGATAACCAGAGAGACCTCCTGCTTGAGATCCGGAGGTTCCTCGAAGCCGAACACCAGGGTCAGTTCTACATCATCATCCGGCCTCTTCAGTCTATCGCTCAGGTAGCTATCCAGTACGGTCAGCTGCGCCTTACCGTTGACTGTTTCGCCTAAGATATAATCGTATTCCGCCTCGCCGTCATCGCCGTCCCCAGTCGCTTTCGCGATCAGATCGCGATGATCATCAGAGATCAGCACTTCTTCAAGGGCATCACCCCAGGTTATGGTGAGTCCGACATCACCAGGATCGTCGATATCGTACTCGGCTGTCTTCGGATCGATAGAGGCAGTCTGGCCTTTCGCCACTATGTTGAATGGTTGATCTTCGGGAATCCCGGGATCCGGGATGGTGTACCGTCTGCCGTCAGGTCGAAGGAACGTAAAGCTAAGTTCAATGGTCTCCCGTGGCTCCCGCAGTCTGCTCTTTAGGTAGCTCTTCAAGATAGTAATTATGGCCTTACCGTTGACGTACTCCACCCTGTAGTCGTCTCCCGGTTGCAGCCTTGTAGCGTTGCCGGTGATAAAAGCCACAGAGGTAGTGGCGTCATGCAACGTTATGTTGATTTGGACATCATCAGGCTCGAACAGGTTAAACGGGGCCGGGTTCGAGGGCCGGGTAACCTCGGGTCGGAAACGAACACCCGTGACCAGAAAACGGGCTTCTCCGCCTCCTTCAAATCGGATCAGCAATCTCACCTCATCATCGGGTTCATCGAGGTTATCTGTCAGATACGCTTCTAAGATAAGCAGCCTGTCGCCCAGTACCCGGTAGTCCTCCCCGTGTATGAGCAGATAATTCTCGTCATCGATGATAGCTCGTATCCCGGTGGCGCAGCCCCAGGTAACGTGCGTCTCCAGGAATTCAGGCGGATAAGGGTCATCTACCCCGAAGGTGCCCTCCTGCGGATGAACAGCGGGATACTGAACTGCCATGATGGTGAAGCGGCGGACAGAACCTTCGTCGAACATTATGGTTAGCACCAGGCTCTCACCTTGCGACTCCAGGCGACTCTCGAGATAGCTCTTGCGTATGGTCAGTGCGAAGGACCTGCCCGGTTCGACAACCCTCACTGTATAGTATCCTTTATCCAGCCGGACTTCTTCGTCGTAGATTGATTCTATCTCCACGGGAATGCGGTAGAGCACGGTGGTCCTGACATCCGATGGACAGCCAAGGTCGTATTCCGCCTCTGCCGGGGACAGAGAGACCATGCCCGACTGGCCCTGTACCTGTGAAGGCGGCGCTGTCATCAGGCACAGACTCAGCGACAGCAGCAGGGCCAGGGAAACCTGCATTATTGCCCGGATTTGAGCTTTCATAGAATGGTCAACCTCCTTCTGTTGATTCGTCGATTGCCCTATCGGTCACGTCTACTTCACGCACATCATCGCTACCTCCTCCGGCCAAATCCCCCCGACATCATGATCCGTGATCCTGTTCCAGAAGGGGTCCGAAATCCAATCGTGTTCTTGACGTGCTGCACTGGAGTTGGGGCGCCGGGCCGATTGGCGTTGCGTCAAGCGTGTTCCGGTCGGTGTATGGCTTCACGGGCGATAAGTGATGACCGGTAACCATGGCCGACAACGACGGAGCACCCGATGGGCCTCCGGGGAATGCAGGTGAAGCGCTATCACAGATGATAACCGGGGCTGCACTCAGGAAGTGACCTGCTGCAGGACGACGAGCTACGCGTTTCGCCCGGGAACCAGCGCAGCCCTCTGAGGCATACATTCGACGACCGCCCTTATACTCTCATGCCACCTAATACCAGTATACCACGACCCGACGGGTTGTCAAGCAGTCTCATTCGCTCACTGAGGAATTTCCTGGAGGTGGTATGGTTAACCAGGCAGACAGGATATACCAGTCAACGGAGGTTACGGGCTTGAGCCAGCGCGGCGATATCGGTATACTCTCTACCAGATCTGGATGTCTGGCGCTCGAAACCAGAACGTCCATCTCTGGATTCCTGTAGGCTCCTCCGGCAGCCCTGGAGCGGATGTGTCCGGCGCAGCCAAGGGATGAACGAAGGGCACGTTTGGAAAGGAGTGAACGATGAAACTAAGTGAGTATTTTGACCAGAACAGGGGCCACGGCATCATGGCGACGGCCGACTCTACCGGCAAGGTGACCGCGGCCTTGTTTGGCCGGCCACACTTCACGGATGAGACAACAGCGGCGTTCATTATGGCCGATCGGTTGAACCATCAGAACCTGCAGTCCAATCCCTGGGCGGTCTACCTCTTCATGGAAGAAGGTGAAGGCTATACAGGTAAGAGACTGTATCTGAAGAAGATCAGAGAGGAAGAGAGTGAGGCGCTGATACAGGAGATCTCAAGCAAATATGGATACTCACACTACGGACGCTACGGGCGGTACGTGGTATTCTTCAACGTGGAGAAGGTGCTGCCCCTGGTAGGAGATGGCACATAGTAGAGAATCGGTCTGGGACTACCCGCGACCGCCCCGCGTAGAGCAGTCTTCCCGGCAGGTGAGGGTGGTTTTGAACGACACCGTCGTGGCAGAAAGCAGCAGATCGATGCGGGTGCTTGAGACGAGCCATCCGCCCATCTACTACATCCCGCCTGAGGATGTGCAGATGGAGTTCTTATCACCCTCAGGTAACACCAGTTACTGCGAGTTCAAGGGCCGGGCAACGTACTACGACCTGAGGGTGAGCGACAGGACTGCGATGGATGCTGCCTGGAGCTACCACAATCCGGCCAGGGGCTACGAATCACTCAAAGATCATCTGGCGTTCTACCCCGGCCGTGTCGATGCCTGCTATGTTGGCGGGGAACGAGTCCAGGCCCAAGAGGGAGACTTCTACGGTGGCTGGATCACCTCCGATATAGAAGGGCCGTTCAAAGGAGGCCCGGGAACCAGAGGATGGTGAGAGGCTGTCAGTTATCGTTACTGCATCGCCTGAACTGCAGTAATGTGTGCTAGCGGGTCTATTGTTGGGCGACGATGTGGTCGATCACCATCCTGATCTCCACGGGTGCAGCCGCTTCCTCGTTCAGCACACATCTTTGCTCGCATTCAGCGAGTGCCGTTCGATGGGAAGGGTCGGACGAGACAGATT
>PULQ01000062.1 GCA_003552465.1 Dehalococcoidia bacterium | reverse complement strand
TTGATGTAAGATATCCCACGAAGACCCCTTCCTGGATGATGGGAAATCTCTGTGCCGGCACGCCTTCGTCGTCATAGCCGAAGGATCCGATCGACCCGGGAATCGTCGCGTCGCCGTAGATATTGACCGCCTTTGAGCCGTAGCGGAACTTCCCCAGCTTGTCCGGCGTCAGGAAACTCCCTCCGGCGTAGCTGATCTCTGTTCCCAGGGCCCGGTCAAGCTCGGTCGGATGACCGCACGACTCGTGAACCTGGAGCACCAGCTGCGAAGAGTCGATTATGAGATCTGTCTTCTCGGCCGGGCAGGCCTCTGCGGTGAGAAGCGCAAGTGCCTCCTCGCGCGTCCGCTCAGCGTTCTCCACCAGCTTGAGGGATTCGACGAACTCGTAGCCATAGGTGGCGACATCGCCGCCCATGCTGCTGGGGTATGACCTCCGCTGAACGTCGCCGTCGCCGATGGCCGTCGCCTCGATGCCGGCCCCGCTCTCCAGTATGTTTTGCGAAATCTCGGCACCCTCAGTGCTTAAGAAGAGCTTGTCCGTAAGGTAGAAGCTCATCTCCCCCTCTGCTACCGAGATCCGTTTATCCTGCCGCAGTATCTTTACAGCAGTGAACAGGAGTTCCAGCTTCCTGTCCAGAGGGACTTCGAGGGGATTCACCTCGAAGTGAGTCCTGTAAGATCCCTTTTGCGGCTCCGAGTCATCGAGCTTCACCGGCTCACGCTGAGTCAGCTGGCTCGCCCTGGCGACCTCCAGGGCCCGCCTGCCCGTCTCCATGACATCGGCCTCGGTCAGCCGCGCAGAGGCTGCGAAACCCCATGAGCCCTTGTACAGAACCCGGATGCCAAAACCGCAGTTGCTCTTACGGGAAAGCCCCGCCACCTGCTCGTTGCGCACGGTGATGCTCTCGCTCTCGCGGTCAAGGTAACGGGCGTCCGCGTAGTCGGCACCGGACCGGCTCAGGTCCTTCAGGGCCGCTCTAAGCCATTCCTTTGTCTCCATAAGGCCTCCTTTCGCCCTGAGTTTACCAGATAACCTCCACCCCAACCAACCGTGATCTGAAGGCCTCGTAGAGGATGCTGAGCCACCCGGATCACCGATCTCTCGGGCCGAGACTCGGATCTCGCTGTTTGGAGCATGAAACTCAGGACATAGCACGCTCATGTCTAGCACAGACATCGCCGCGACAGCGAAATCGAAAACGGCGATGTGTTAGAATCACCACCAAGCGTCCGTCAATCGCACAGGATAGGGATCACTGGCGGAGAGCAGCGGTGAGGTTCTTGACGTATGATAGTCTCCCGGTCGCTTGCTTCGGCCTGCGATTGAGGCCTAACGCTCGGGAAATCAGGGACAGCAGGTGAAAATCGTTGTTGGTCTGGGCAATCCCGGCACTGCCTATGCTCGCAACCGCCACAACGTGGGCTTTCGATGCGTTAATCACTTCGCCAGGCATCACTCCATTCGCTTCGACCGCAAACAGTGTCGGGCGCGGACAGGCACCGGCCTGGCAGGGAGCCAGGCGCTGCTCCTGGCCAAGCCCATGACTTTCATGAACCTCAGCGGTTCATCGGTAGCCTGTCTGGTTAGCAAGCATAGAGTGCCCATGGCTGATCTTCTGGTGATATACGACGACCTGGACCTGCCCCTGGGCACGATACGCATCAGGCAGAGCGGAGGCTCGGGAGGACACAGGGGGATGAACTCCATCATCTCCGCCCTGGGAAGCAACGAGTTTCCAAGGGTCAGGATCGGGATTGGACGTCCCCGCGTAGAAGACGAATGCCTCGACAGTGAAGCAGTGGTCAACCATGTCCTCAGCGGTTTCTCCGCTGAGGAAGAAAGGGCGATCAAACCGGTCATCGAAAGGGTGTCTCAGGCTATCGACTGCTGGCTCAGCGACGGAATCGAAGCAGCCATGAACAGGTTCAACTAGACTGAAAGTGTTCCATTTCGGACATCGGGCTGTTAGTATAGTATAATCTACCCGTGCAACGAATCATGAATGTGGCAGTGATTGGAGATTCGGACTGCTCGGAGCAGGAGGCCAGACTGGCAGAGACCGTGGGTGAGTTGCTGGCCCGCAGGGGTGCGGTCGTGGTCTGCGGGGGCCTGGGTGGAGTAATGGAGGCGGTCTGCCGGGGAGCCAGGTCGCATGGCGGACTGACCGTGGGCATCCTGCCCGGCGACAATCCGGAAGCAGCCAACCGCTGGGTGAATGTGCCCATAGTCACCGGCATGGGCGAGGCCAGAAACGCGCTGGTCGTGAAGTCGGCTCGTGCGGTGATCGCTATCGGCGGTGGCTATGGAACGCTCAGCGAGATCGCGCATGCGCTGAAGAATCGCATTCCCGTCATCGGTGTGAACACATGGTCCCTGTCACGCCACGGCGGCTCAGATGACTCTATCATACGGGTAGATAGCGCCGGTGAGGCAGTTGAGCAGGCCATGAATGGTGTCACCGGATGCCGGGATGGTGTGACAGACATATCGCTCTTGAAGTAGAAGTACCGGTGGATAATTCAGATGTGCCCGGCTTCGCTATTCAGGGACTGGTTCTAAAGGAGAGAACAGGCAGTGGCCACGATCAAGGCAGTTAAGGCAAGGGAGATCCTCGATTCGCGGGGCAACCCCACGGTAGAGGTAGAGGTGTCGTTGATCGACGGCACCGTGGGAATAGCGGCTGTTCCTTCAGGGGCCAGCACGGGAACACACGAGGCTCAGGAGCTTCGCGATGGCGACAGGGCCAGGTATCGTGGGCTTGGCGTCCTGAAGGCGGTAGAACACGTCAACTGTGAGATCGCCCCGGCAATAGCCGGCATGTCGGTATCTGAGCAGACGGAGATCGACCGGCTGCTGATCGAACTCGACGGTACGCCTACCAAGGGTAGACTCGGGGCTAACGCCATATTGGGGACATCCCTCGCCGTTGCCAGGGCAGCAGCCGTATTCTGGGAGGCTCCCCTCTATCGTCATCTGGGAGGCGAAGACGCCCACCTGCTGCCCATACCGATGCTGAACATCATCAACGGCGGGGAGCATGCACCCGGATCGACCGACTTCCAGGAGTTCATGATAATGCCTCTGGGCGCCGCCAGTTTCAGTGAAGCCATGCGAGTAAGCAGCGAGGTCTATCACTCTCTACGGCAACTGCTCAAGGACAGGGGCCTGAGCACAAACGTGGGCGATGAGGGCGGCTTCGCCCCTCAGCTTCCGACAAACGAGGCAGCAGTGGAGTTGATACTGGAGGCCATCGACATAGCCGGCTACAGTGCCGGCCATGACCTTTTCCTGGCCCTCGACCCGGCCGCCAGCGAGTTCTGCCACGATGGAGAGTACGTACTGGCTCGCGAAGGCGTTACACTCAGTTCTCCCAAAATGGTTGATTATTATGTTCGGTTGGCCTCCAACTACCCGATCATCAGCATTGAGGACGGCCTGGCCGAAGACGATTGGGAGGGGTGGGTGTCGCTAACCGCCCGCCTCGGGAAGAGTATCCGCATCGTGGGCGACGACCTGTATGCCACAAACATGGAGCGCCTGGAGGAGGGCATTGAGCGTAGGGCCTCCAACTCAATCCTCATCAAGCCCAATCAGATAGGCACCCTGACCGAAACCCTGGCAGTCATCAAGAGGGCACAGCAGCAAGGATGGACGGCGGTCATCAGCCATCGCTCCGGGGAAACGGAGGATACAACCATCGCCGATCTGGCAGTAGCGAGCAGTGCCGGGTTCATCAAGACCGGCGCCCCCTGTCGCAGTGAGCGAACGGCCAAGTACAACCGGCTCCTCAGGATCGAAGAGGAACTGCGGGTAGAGGCGCGGTATCCGGGGCGCAGTGTATTGTATAATCTGGACAGGACAGAATAGTGCGAGTAACGCGGGTATTAGACGGTGTTTACCAGATAAAGACTCCCTCTCCCGGAGACGTCTCGTGGCAGACGAATGCCTACATAGTCGAAGGCAGCGACGGGCACATGCTCGTCGATACGGGATGGGATAGCCAGGATGCCCTCTGGGCCCTCCAGGAAGGGTCGAAGGGCGCGGGCTTCAAGCTTCGCGACATCAACAAGGTCGTGATCACACACATACACCCCGACCATTACGGACTGGCCTCCAAAGTAAAGCAGATTTGCGGCGCCGAGGTTGCTATCCACAGGGTTGACGCCGATCTCATCTCCTCTCGGTACAGGGACTTCGACGACCTGCTGGACAGGATGGAGGTGCTCCTGCGGAACAACGGAGTCCCTGAGGAGGAGCTGCCTCAGTTGAAAGAGGCGTCACTCTGGATGCAGAAATACGTTACCACGGAGTCGGCGGACGTGAAACTGGAGGACGGCGATACGGTGTCGAACGACTCCTTCAAGTTCGAGGTGATATTCACGCCCGGGCACTCGCCCGGCCATGTCTGCCTTTTCGAACGAGACAGGAAGTTCATCCTCACCGGCGATCACGTTCTCTATGACACCTCTCCCCACGTAAGTGTCAATCCTCACTCTGGAGATAACCCCCTTAGCGACTATGTCTCCTCGCTGAACAAGCTGGCGCGCCTCAAGGTCCATTTCGTCCTTCCCGGCCACGGCCCTGTCTTCAACGCGCTGGGGTTGAGGATCGATGAGATACTGCAGCACCATGCGAGCCGGAAGAACGCGATAATGAACTCTCTGAGCAACGGGCTCAAAACGGCCTATGGCGTGGCTCAGGATATCCCGTGGACGGCGGGCGGGGGAAGCACCGCATTTCGCGACCTCGGAGTATGGGACAGACGGCTGGCCGTTACGGAGACGCTCGCCCATCTCAGGCTCCTGGTAGAGGAGGACAGGGTGGCCAACGTCGACATGGATGGCAATTCTTTATACGTCGCTAAGGACTAACGGAGGACATCAGAATCGGTCTCGTTGCCGGTTGTCCCGGGCAATCGGGCTCTGATAACGCTGGCGCATCTACGGGATACACAGAACCGAGAGAAGAAGGAGGCAAGAAATGACAGCTAGAATAGGAATCAACGGCTTCGGGCGTATAGGCAGGTTGGCCCTCAAGGCAGCGATCCAGCGAGGAGGAGGAAAGCTGGAGGTGACCGCACTGAACGACCTTACCGACGCCAGGACCAACGCCCACCTCTTCAAGTATGACACCAACTATGGAATATATCCCGGTAACGTGGAAGCAAAGGACGGCCTTATAGTGGTGGATGGAAACAAGATAGCGGTGCTGGCCGAGCGAGACCCGGCGAAGATCCCCTGGCGAGATCACGGCGTGGACATCGTCATCGAGTCGACAGGGCTCTTCACCAAGGGGAGCAAGGCCGCCGCGCACCTGGAGGGCGGCGCAAAAAAGGTGATCATCTCGGCACCGGCACAGGAAGAGGACATATCCATCGTTCTCGGCATCAATGAAGATAAGTACGAGCCGACGAAGCATCGCATCATCTCCAACGGCTCATGCACGACGAACTGCGTTGCCCCGGTAGCCAAGGTCCTTCACCAGCACTTCGGCATAGTTCACGGCCTCATGACCACCGTACATGCTTACACCAATGACCAGAAAATACTGGATGTTTTCCACAAAGACCTGAGGAGGGCCCGGGCTGCCGCCATGAACATCATCCCCACCACCACCGGTGCCGCGCGTGTGGTTGGAGTGGTTATCCCCGAACTGCAGGGCAAGCTGCACGGCATCGCCCTCAGGGTACCGACCTCAGCCGTCTCCGTGGTCGACCTCGTCGCCGACCTGGGCAGAAAGGCCAGCGCGGAGGAGATCAACGATGCTTTTCGCAAGGCTGCCGCTGGAGAGCTAAAGGGTATCCTGGAATACTGCGATGAACCGCTGGTCAGCTCGGACTTCAAGGGCAATCCGGCCAGTGCCATCTTTGACGCTCCGAGCACGATGGTCATCGACGACAGCTTCATAAAGGTGCTGGCCTGGTATGATAACGAGTGGGGATATGCCTGTCGTCTCGCCGATCTGTCCATGTACATCCTCGACAAGGGACTCTGACCATTCGTTCGTCTCGCTCAGGAGGAGCGGAGGACTGATGAGGCACAGTGGTGCGAAACCCGACTCCATCGAGGATGCTCGATGGATAAGCACCTCGGCTTTGTGCGGCTCGACCACAGAAGACCGCTCTACAAGAGTCCAAGGCTAAGGTTTTCTGAAATGCCAGGCCTGAACGAAATGCGAGTCCGATCAACCCCGGGAAGCGAATGCCGACCTCGGCGGGGGCAGACCGACCGATGAACGTTAGCGTCTGCCGGATCCAGCTTCGCCTGCCGGAAAACCACTCGCTGAAAGGCAAGAGACAGGTGACGAAGTCCATCATCGCCCGCCTGCAGAACCGATACAAGGTGGCGGTAGCCGAAGTGGATGATCAGGAACTGTGGCAACTGACCACGCTGGGCGTCGCCTGCGTCAGCAATCACAGGAGACACTCCGAAGAGACGCTAGCCAACGTCGTGAAGTTCATAATCCAGAGCTACCCTGACGTGGAACTGCTGAGTTCGGAGATAGAGACCCTTCCGTGATGAACGCCTCGGCCTTTCTCAGCTATCTTCTCACCCAGCCCGATTACCGACAGCAGATAGTCCACGTCGAACGTATTCCCCAACGGGATGCCACACCCGGCAGGCTGGACGAGCCCATCGATCCCCGTCTTGAGCGATGCCTGGACGCCCAGGGCATCTCAGGTCTGTACAGCCACCAGGCACAGGCTTTGAACGCCTTGTTCAGCGGGAAGAACGTGATAGTCGCCACTCCCAGCGCCAGCGGCAAGACGCTCGTCTACCACCTCGCTACCCTCCGTTCAGTACTCGAAGACAGGAACAGCCGGGCTCTCTACCTGTTCCCCACAAAAGCACTGGCCCAGGATCAACTGCGCAGCCTCAGGCATCTGGTCAGCCATCTCACACCGCCAGACCCGCAAGATGCTGCCACGTCACCACCCGATTTCACCCCTTCCTCTTCTGCATCACCGGATCCGACAGAGTCCCCGTTGTCACCGCAGGACCCGACGGAACCCCCGTTTTCATCGCGAGCCCCGACTCGTCGGGGCGTGGCGATCCCCACCGAGGCTATAGTCACCTTCGACGGCGATACACCACAGCACGAAAGAGCAGGCATAAGAACGCGGGCAAGAATAGTGCTCACCAATCCCGATATGCTTCATCTCGGCATTCTTCCCAATCATCAATCGTGGTCGGCTCTGTTTCGCAACCTCAAGTACGTCGTGATAGACGAACCCCATGTCTACCGCGGAGTCTTCGGTTCACACGTGGCCAATGTCATGCGCAGGTTGCGACGGCTTTGCGCGTTCTATGGCTCGAATCCTCAGTTCATCTGTAGTTCGGCTACCATCGCCAACCCTGAGGAGCATGCCGCCAATATCGTAGGCCTGCCCTTCCAAGCGGTTGCCGAGGACGGCTCACCGCACGGCGAGAAGCACTTCGCATTCTGGAACCCGCCCTTCCTGGACGAGGCCAGGACCAGCCGGCGCAGTCCCAATAGCGAGGCGGCAGCCCTTCTTGCCGGCCTGGTGCAGAGAGGCATACGCAGCCTCGTGTTCTCACGCACGCGCAAGCTGACGGAGCTTATCTACATCTATACACAGGGACAGCTACCGCCGGCGCTGGCGGACAGGATCAGTCCCTACAGGGCAGGATACCTCCCCGAGGACAGGCGCCGGATCGAGCGCGAGTTCTTCGAAGGAGACCTCCTGGGCATGGTCGCCACCACAGCCATGGAACTGGGCATCAACATCGGCGACCTGGACGCAACCGTGCTCACCGGTTACCCGGGAAGCATCGCCAGCGCCTGGCAGCAGGCAGGACGCAGCGGACGGAGCGCGCACAGCTCCCTGAGTTTTCTCATAGCCCAGGAGGACCCCCTGGACCAGTACCTGATGGCTAATCCCGATTTCTTCTTCAGCAGGAACTTCGACAACGCCATAATCAACCAGGCCAACCCGCATGTACTGAAGCCTCATCTGCTCTGCGCCGCGTGGGAGAGGCCTCTGCGCGGCAGCGACGAGCGATTCTTCGGGCCCGACACGGGCGTGATGGCAACTGAACTGGAGAGAGCGGGCACACTGAGAAAGAGCGGAACCGCGTGGTATCCGGTAGCATCCATCACATATCCCGCACAGGACATAAACATACGGGCAGCTTCGACCCGGCACTACACCGTCATCGACGGTGAGAGCGGCCGCCTCCTGGAGACGGTCGAGGCCAGCGTCGCCTTCTTCCAGATACACCCGGGCGCTATCTACCTCCATCAGGGAGAGGCCTACCTGGTGAAGGACCTCGACCTGATCCGCCGCATCGCCTGGGTGCAATCGAGCGATGCGGATTACTACACCCAGTCGATGGACATAACCGACCTCAGGATCACAAGGCTGATCAGGGAAAGCGATTGCCATGGCGTCGGAGTTCACTTCGGAGAGGTTGATGTTACCACCGCGGTGCTCGGCTTCAAACGCAAGAGGCAGATCACAGAAGAGGTCATCGGACAGGAGTCCCTGGATCTGCCACCGCAGAGCTTCCCGACCAGGGCCCTATGGTTCGACCTTCCCCGCAGGGGTGTCCACCGAATAGCTCAGCAGGGACTGGATTTGCAGGGCGGCCTGCACGCCTGCGAACACGCGGCCATTGCGATCCTTCCGCTATTCGCCCTCTGCGACCGCAACGACATCGGGGGCGTTTCGACTGTACTTCATCAGGACACCGGCCGGGCACAGATCTTCATCTACGATGCCTATCCAGGCGGCATAGGCATCGCCGAGAAAGGATTCGAGATGATCGCACAGTTGTGGGAAGCAACACTGAGGGTCATTGAGGCCTGTCCCTGCACCGACGGCTGCCCCTCCTGCGTGCAGTCTCCCAAGTGCGGCAACAACAACGAGCCGCTCGATAAGGGGGCGGCAATACTGCTGCTGCAGGAACTTGTGGCCTCTGACGCTGGGCCCAGACAGGATCGCCCGCTTTGTTAGGCAGCCGCCTGGCACCACGTGAACACGTAGCGAGCCATGCCCACCTTCGGGTCACGCTTTGCTGAGACACGAGGAATAGCCGGATGGTCTTCCTCTTGGGGAGGCTCCCGTAGCACTCGACCCGGCAGGCCCGCCCCTGGATGAGGCCCACCACAACGGGCAAGGACCATCTCCCGCGCTTGTGCTATCATATACGGACGAATTTGACTGCGGAGTTGACTTGCTCGATCTGAGACGGAAGACGGAACAGGGAACCCGGAAGAGCAGGGAGACCTGGTTCTCCAGGATAGCCGGCATCTTCAGCCGGAGCGCCTTCAGCGACGAGGGGTGGGACGAGCTTGAGGAGTTGCTGGTATCAGCCGATGTAGGAGTCGAGACTGCAGCCACTCTTCTACAAAGGGTCAGAGGGAGGGTAAAGGCCGAGAAGCTGTCGGAGACCTCCCAGATAAAGGAAGTCCTCAAGCAGGAGATGGTAGCCTTGCTGACAGTAAGGTCTCCTGACCTGGTGGCTCCGCCCAAAAGCACACCCGGCAGCACAACACCCATGTCCGGGAATCAGCCCCGAACCATCGAAGCATCGGGAGTCGCCCGCACCGGCCTTCCGGAAGACAGCAGCCAGTATGACTCTGTCCCGGAAAAGGAATCGCCGCAGGTCGTCCTTGTGGTCGGCGTGAACGGATCCGGCAAGACCACCAGCATTGCCAAGCTGGCTTACAACCTCGCCTCGCAGCAGAGGCGGGTAGTCCTGGCGGCAGCAGACACATTTAGAGCGGCGGCCATCGAGCAACTGAAGCACTGGGGTGAGAAGGCCGGCGCCGAGGTCATCGCCCACAGGCCTGGTGGTGACCCCGGAGCGGTGGCCTACGATGCGATTCAGGCAGGCTACAACCGTCAGGCAGATGTGATAATCATAGACACAGCGGGGCGCCTGCACACGCGGTTCAACCTCATGGAAGAACTCAAGAAGATCAAGAGGGTTATAGCCAAGCAAGACGCCTCGGCTCCTCACCAGGTTCTACTGGTGATGGACGCAACGACAGGACAGAACGGACTGGCACAGGCCCGACACTTCACCGAGGCGGTGAATGTTACGGGCATCATCCTGGCCAAGCTGGATGGGACCGCCAGGGGCGGAGCGGTCTTCGCCATCTGCAGTGATCTGGGCATCCCCATTGCCTATATCGGCACCGGCGAAGGACTGACGGACATGGCACCCTTCGATGCCGAGGTGTTTGTCAACGCCATTTTCGCTTAGGGCACAGGAGAAGACAAATGCTGACGATCAGTGCAGACCCCATCGCCTTCACAATAGGATCACTCACAGTTACGTGGTACGGGATACTGCTGGCTGCCGCGGTCATATCCATGATAATCATCATCCCGAGAGATGCCAGAAGACTGGGCATCAACAGGGATCTCTATGGCTTCTTCCTGTGGTGCATTCTGGGTGGCCTCGTGGGTAGCCGGCTCACTTACGTGATCGGCCATTGGGAGCGCTTCATCGGAGACCCGAGAACCATCTTCGGCTTTGACGGGCAGGCTCAGAACGGGATGATCATCGGAGTCTTTGCCGCAGCTCTAATCTACATGGCAGTCACGAAGATGCGCTTCTCCATGCTGCTCCGCATCGGTGACTCCATCACGCGGGCAACGCCCCTGGCCCTGGCCATCGGCAGGCTGGGCTGCACGATCAACGGCTGCTGTCACGGCAAGCCCAGCCCGTTTGAGTACTTCCCGGGAGCCATCACATATTCACCCACATCTCCCGCTATCAGCCTGCCTGTGGAGGACTGGGGGGTGCCCATATACCCTACGCAGATCTACCACATAGCATGGAACCTGATAACGCTCGCCATTGTGTGGCGCTTTCGTGACAGATTCAAGGCCCCCGGCTCGCTTTTGTTCTTCTACTTCTGCCTCTACGCAGCGGGCGATTTCGGCATAAGGTTCTTGCGTGTCGACCCGGCCGTGGTCGCGGGACTTCAGCAGGCACAGGTCCTGAACCTGGCCGTACTCGCGGTCTTCCTGCCCTGGCTGATCATCAAGATGCGAAGGTATCAAGCCACCTCTGAATCCGGAACGGAAGCAGAGACCGCCTGACACAGAGCGTTGGTCTCAATTGGTCTGCTACGCCGCACTGCTCGGCCACCAGTGACGATATGATTAGGCCTCATTCGCGGGAGCGTAGAAAGGGGCCGCGGACTTGATCCGCGGCCCCTTCTTGAATCCACACCCGGTTAGGCCAGCTACGGGCTACCGGAGCCTACAGATCCTCCAACAGGAACACCCACCTGTCTATCGGGTCAGGGTGATCCTCGAACCTCCTCAAGTCGATAGTTCGCAAGGTCGGACTAACGTTGGCCAGGTAGAAGGGAGCGGTGGTTGTCCAGAAGTGCCCCTTCTCCTGGTCCCACTCCCTCAGATTGGCGTACCGCGCTGCTGCCTCGGCAGCCGTGAGGTACTGCCCCATCGTCGGCTCGTACGGTATGTAGCTGGCACCAATCGCAGCATGAAGGTGGGTCCTGAGGATGGGAAGGCTGGGCCCCATCGTGTAGTCCATCCAGTCCACATTGAGTTTAGTGGACTTGTCCCTGCCCCAGGCCAACGCTCCCACAGTCTCGGCCTTCTTGCCAATCGTAATCACATGCCACGGAGCAAACTGATTGTATCCTCCGTAAGCAGGAAACCAAGTGCTTACGTTCATCTCCGCATCGAGATCCCAGGCCTTTGAGTAGCTCTCGATCACCAGCGGATCCTCAGACAGGATCCTAACTCCCCTGAAGGTGCCCATAAAGGTCTCAAGTCGCGATACCTCTCCCTCATCGTAGATAACGCTGTCAGGCTTTGCGCGGTCGAATCTCACAATCATGGCCATGATGAAGTCCGCCAACGAAAGCGTGCTGCCATCGTGCATCGGAACCTGGTACAGGTCATCCGGATAGTAGGCCACCGACCTCACATTGGCATCCGGGTCGAAATCCTCATCATAATACGGAGATCCCGGGTCCATCCTCTCACCTACCGTGATGAACCTCTGCTCAACTGCATCCCAGTCCACCCAGGCATCTGGATGAGCCTGGATATCGGCTGCGAAGTCCAGGGAGACCCAGTCATGGGTCTTCACTACCGGCAGCCCTTCCCTGACGGTCACCTCAGCCCTCTCAATACGCCATGGATGAACAAGCCCGTCGCGTCCATCAGGCATCAACCCTCTTTCCTGCAGCATCTCCCGGAATACGAGTAGATCAGCGGCTGCTGCCGTCCCATCAACCGGATTCCACGGTTCGGCAAGGACCACATACTGAGCTCCTTCGACCGTCCCGCCGATCCGGGCATCGCCATCTTCATCGACGAAGTGTAGCGTCTGCGGAACGCCCCAGCCGAAACCGGCAGAGAGGTCGGTTCGCACATCCAGGTTGGCCCTCCATGGATTGACACCGGCGATATCAGCGATCACGATCTGCGGGGAGAACTCCATCCGCATCCACAGGGCCTCCTCAAACAACTGCTCCCTCTCCTCCATGGAGTCGTAGTCCCGATCGTACAACCTCCTGGCAATCTCCACGTATTCCTCAGGCGGTTCAAGGGTTAGCCAGCGCGGCCACGTCGACCTGACAAACCTCGTGTCGCTGGTGTAAAAGCGATACCCCTTGTCACGATGTATCATCTCCATGCGCCATCCGCCAGTGACGGCATGGTACGTGCCAAGAAAGGGATCATCTCTTCGCCAGATATCCACAGCAGGTTCGAAGGGAAGGAGCATTCGCTCAACGTTGAGGCCAACCCATTCCATTAGGCCGGCAATGTAGTCGCCTCCCTCGGGATACAACGGCGGGTAGAGATCCGTTCGAATGATGAACCTGATCTTGATCTCATCGCCGTCGTAATGCCAAGTGCCATCGACCAGTTCGGCGCCCAGGGCCTCCATCCTATTGTGGATGATTTCCCTCGCTCTATCCGGGTCATGTTCATAGTAGTCCTCGATAGCCTCAAAAACGTCGGGATAGCGGGCGTACTCGGGGAACTCTCTGCCGTCCAGAGCGTAGATCGGCCTGCCCATGCCGCCGAGAAAATCCCCTATGAAGTAATCCCTGTCGATCAGCCAGTTGAACGCCTCACGGATCTCAGCGTCGTGGAACGGATTGAGACTCCCGTCGTAAAAGTACGGCCCGGCGACGTTGAACATAAGCTCAGTGAAGTGACCATAGCTGAACTCATGTCTCAGATCCTCGTAATCCATGATCCTGTCGTAGAGCTGGGGATCAGTGACCGACAGCATCCACCAGATATCTATGTCGGCGGCCTCAAGCCTGGCCACACCCGCTGCCTCACTTAGTTCCTGGCTGATCAAAATCCTGTCCCCCCAGGGCCCTGTTGTGCGCACATCTGGAGGCGGCGGAGGATCTTCGACGTCGCCCCTGACAAGCACGACCACAACGACTATGGCTACTACTGCCACGATAGTCAGTATCGCTTTCTTTAGCATCTGTTAACCTCCTACGACTAGAAGTATGTGCGCCAAACCGCTACGCACTACGTGAAGCGTCCAGAGACCAGAACCCGCACACAGGGCCACACCCGCCATACGGACCTCACGCGTGCATTATACAACACCGGAACACGGGCTTTCAAAAACCTGTCGAGTGCAGAAGCGTAGGCCTGGACGAAAATCAGGATACCGTTCATCAACTCCTTTGAACGAGGCAGCAGCGGTGCGGGTCTCGAGCACCACCACGCTACCCCGTGCTTGCAGAGAAATCACGCAGATTGAGTCCCAATACCTCTTCCCCGTTCCAATGACTTCTCTCCAGGTTGAACGCAATATCCACAAGGCGCGGCACTTCCTTCGCCTTTCTCTGAGACGCGAAATCCACGGCACGCCACGTCACATTCCCTTGCCTGAGTTTGAGCCTCAACCACTCACTATGGCTGCCGAAGTTGCGGCACTCGATCACCTCTACCTTGCGGGTGACGAAAGTCGGTTTCGGGTTGCCCCGTCCAAACGGACTCAATCTCTCGATTAGACCGAAAGCTTCTCCAGTAAAGGTAGATAGCGGAACCTCAGCATCGACTGTGATCTCAGGCCGAAGATCCAGATGACCCAGTCGATCCCTCGCCAGACCCATGAGGCTGTCTTCGAGGCGGGTCAGATTCTCGAGACGCACGGTGAAACCTGCGGCCAGGGCATGACCACCAAAGGCAGTGAGCAGGTCGCGGCACTTCTCCAGCGCAGACACCATGTCGAACTCGACGATGCTGCGGCAGCTACCTTTGCACAACTCAGGTCCCACACTGACCATAACAACGGGCTTGTAGAACTCATCCAGAAGCCGGCCGGCCACCGGGCCTATGACGCCCACTGAGCAGCTCTCATCACACTCCATTAGGAGCGGCAGATGCGCTTTCGCAGCCAGCCTCTGCCGGGCCCGTTCCAGCACCTCGCTGCTCAGTCTCTGCCGTTCTGCGTTTCGCCCTTCGAGTTCCTCAGCCAGTTGCCGGGCCTCCTCAGATGATCCCGTGGTCAGCAGCCGGTAGCTGGTGGAGGCGCTGTCCAGTCTGCCTGCCGAATTGAGACGCGGCCCAAGCACCCAGGAGATATCGTCACTATCCAGTTCGCCAGACCTGAGCCCCGCTACGCTTACCATCTGCTGAATTCCCGGACGCGCCGTGCTGTTCAGTTCCTTCAGCCCTTCTCTGACCAGATACCGGTTTTCACCGACCATCGGAGACATATCGGTAATAGTTGCCAGGGCCACCAGGTCCATCAGTCCACTCAGCCATCTCTCCCTTCTATCCTTGTGGAAGAGTGCCTGCACCAGTTTGAACGCGACACCGGCCCCCGAAAGATCAGGATGGGGATAGCGGGAGTCACTTCGCTTGGGGTCAACAACAGCCACCGCCCGCGGCAGGCTCTGAGACGGAACGTGATGGTCGGTGATGATCACATCCATGCCCAGTTCGCTGGCCCGGCGCACCTCTGCCACATCTGTTACTCCACAGTCCACGGTAACTACCAGCTCTGCTCCAGAGGCATGGAGCTTCTCTATCGCCCCGGCGTTCAGACCGTGTCCTTCGTCAAAGCGATCGGGAATGTATATGATGGGCTCAGCACCGAGTCGAGACAAGCCCTCGGCAACTGTAGCTGCCGCTGTGACGCCATCAACATCGAAGTCACCGTAGACAGCGACCTTTTCCCGTCCCAGCACCGCCTTGTATATCCTTCCTACAGCCTGTGACACGTCGGGGAGCAGGAAAGGGTTCCCCTCCAATCTATCGTCGGCAGCCAGGAATGGCTCCACCTGCTCCAGGTCGACCCCGCGATTGTACAGTAGCTGGGCAACCAGGTCGGGCACGCCGGACGCCTCTACATATTGCCCGGGAACGGGGGACAGGATCTTCCACCGGGTTCTCTGATTCAGTGTCATTGGTTCGGAGCAGCGCTGTGATCGAATCGTTAACTATATCACAGAAACACGTTGCACGGAACGCCGTTCGGGAGTAACAGATCGCTCCCACGTTAACAGGATCTTAACATTCGCGTGATACCATTAACAGATAGCACATGAAGACGAACACCAGTTCGCGGACCAGACAAAGCCTGGCAAGAGTCGGCATCTCTCTCATTGTGGCAGCGGTGATCGCCGGTACGGCAGGTTGCCTCCACTTCGTGCCCTCCCGTAACCTGGAGATAAGGACCTGGTACGATCTGGACCAGGTAAGACGCAACCTCTCCGGCCACCATCGCCTTATGAATGACCTGGATGCCAGCACACCGGGTTACGATGAACTGGCCGGGCCCGAGGCGAACGGAGGTAAAGGCTGGAAGCCGATCGGAGAGCTACACCCCGCGGGTCCCTACTCTCCGTTTCGCGGGAGATTCGACGGTCAGGGTTATGAGATCAGTGACCTGTTCATCCGGCGATGGAACGAAATCTATGTAGGGCTTTTCGCAGGCATTGATTCGCAGGAGGCGATCATCGAGAATCTCGGGGTGGTGAACGCCAGAGTAGTGGGCAATTACGATGTCGGTGGTCTGGTGGGACAGAACATGCGAGGAACTGTGCGAGACTGCTATGTCACCGGCACCGTCTTCGGTGAGAGGGGAGGCATGGTCATCGGCTTGACCGGCGGCGTGCGCGTCGGTGGTCTGGTAGGGGGGAATTACGGCATTGTGATCAGCTCTCACTTCAGTGGCGACGTCATCGGCGGCTCCTACGTTGGCGGTCTGGTCGGACTGAACACTTACGGTGGTACCATACTCGATTGCTACTCAACCGGCACCATTGAAGCCATTTCGCTGGTTGGTGGTCTGGTTGGAGAGATCAGGTCTGGAAGCATAGAGAATTCTCATTATAGCCTGGATGATGTCCTGATCAACGGACACAGAGTGATAACCATCGGAGCTTTGTCCGGGGAAGACTTTGAGGACTGGTTGAACAACGGAAGGTTTCTGAATGTGAATGAGAAGCTGTCTGAGGAAGACGGCTATTACGTGTTAAACAACATCACTGACTTCAAGCAGCTACTCGCCTTTAGTCAGGACGGCTCGCTGAGATTCAGTTTGAAAGCAGACCTGGATATGCGCGATTATCCCGGCTTCTTCATCCCGTATCTTGCCGGGAGGTTCCATGGCAACGAACACTCGATCTCGAACCTGACCATCGACCTTCCCCTCGTATCGCAGGTCGGATTGTTCGGACACCTGGCTCCCGGCGGAGAAGTCAGCCATACTCATGTCGAAAACGCGGACATAACCGGCCACTCACGTATTGGAGGAATCGTAGGGCACAATCTGGGCACTGTAAGCCACTGCTGCAGCGACGGTACCGTGACCGGCGGTGATCGTGTCGGTGGGCTCGTGGGGTGGAGCGAAGGCACGGTGGGCTATTCCTGTTCATCTGTGACGGTGATAGGACACAGGTCAGTTGGCGGTCTGGTGGGGGCGAACCGGGGCGGCGCTGTTAGTGCCTCATACGCCAACGGTAACGTAACATGCCACAGCAGGGAGGCCGGAGGCCTGGTGGGACACAGCACTGGAACAATCCGCGACTGTTACGCCACAGGTAGCGTTGTCGGCGACGAGGACGTTGGCGGTCTGGTGGGATTCAATACCCGCGCCATCTATGCCTCCTGTTCCACAGGTAGAGTACGGGGCAAATCGCCGAGTGGCGGCCTGGTGGGATACAACTCATCTGGCGGCACCGTGCACAACTCCTTCTGGGATGCGGAGACCAGCATGCGATCCTACTCGGATGGAGGGACGGCCAGGACCACACTGGAGATGCGGAACCTCGCCACCTACGCGGACACGGCGACAGAGGGCCTCCAGGAGCCGTGGAGAATCTCCGCCGTGGCTCACGGCCAGACCGATGAGACTCATATCTGGAACATCGTAGACGGCATCAGCTACCCATTCCTGAGCTGGCAGGCCTCGAGCTAGACCGAGAGAGTCCGCACCGGTAATCACCGACTCGGGAATGCCTTACCGAGGGGATTACGGTCAGGGTGGGGAGCAGCCTACCACAATGGGGAACGAATGCATGATACCGCTTCTGCTCCGCTCTGACGGTCGCACAGGTCAGCACACCGGCAGGCCGATAGTTGCGGCGTGACCGGTTCTATCCCCGGCAGAAGAGCACCCCCACAAAGCGGGCTCGTCTTCTGCCTGACATACCTCCCACATTAACAGGATCTTAACATTTGCGTGTTACCATAAAGAGGTAGCGCATGAAGACGAGTACCAGTTCGCGGGCCAGACAATACATGGCAAGGGCCGGTACAATCCTGATCGTGGCAGCGATGATCCCCGGTATGCCAGATTGCTATCATTTCACGCCTTCCCGCAACCTGGACATAAGGACCTGGTACGACCTGGACCAGGTAAGACGCAACCTCTCCGGCCACCATCGCCTGATGAATGACCTGGATGCCAGCACCCCCGGTTACGATGAGCTTGCCGGGCCTACGGCGAACGAAGGAAGAGGCTGGAACCCGATCGGAGAGCCTTTCCCCCCGGGCCCCTACTTTCCGTTTCGCGGGACATTCGACGGTCAGGGGTATGAGATCAGTGACCTGTTCATCAATCGAAGCAGTCAGGTAGGGCTTTTCACAGCCCTTGCTTCGCCTACAGCCGTCATCGAGAATCTCGGGGTGGTAAACGCCAGAGTGAGCGGCTATCAACATGTCGGTGGTCTGGTGGGAGAACTCGAGGGCACTGTCAGGAACTCCTATTTCGTCGGTAACGTGAATGGCAATGGGCACGTTGGTGGTCTGGTGGGATTCCTGCGGCCCGGGAGCAAGGTGAGCAACTCATACTATAACTACGACCGGGTCCTCATCAGGGGGCAGAACGTGGTCACCATCGGAGCTCTGCGCCAGGACGAGTTCGAGGAGTGGCTGAACAATGGGAAGTATCTGGATGTCAATGACAAGCTGACTCAGGAGGACGGCTACTACCTGTTGCATAATGTCACCGATTTCACGCAACTGCTCGCGTTTGGTCAGGATGGTTCACTGGCATTCAGATTGGAGAACGACCTGGATCTGACCACTCAGCCCAACCTCTACATACCTTATCTGGCTGGAGAATTCCATGGAGATGGGCACAGAATCTCTAACCTGAGCTTCAACTTCGACTTCGTTTCTCAAGTTGGGCTGTTCGGATATCTCACTCCTGGAGCCAAGGTCAGTGACCTGGGTGTAGAGCACGTGACCATAACCGGGGATGAGAACGTCGGCGGGCTTGTGGGACTCAGTAAGCTAGGCACCGTGAGCAATTCATATTCTACTGGCAGTGTGACCGGCAATCGGTTTGTTGGTGGCCTGGTGGGGTCCAGTGAAGAGGGCACTGTGAGCAACTCCTATTCGACGGCCACCGTGACCGGCTTCGGGTCTGTTACGGGCGGCCTGGTGGGAGGTACCGACTATCTGGCAGGACGCAGCGGCGATCCGAGCACTATCAGCAACTGCCATTTCAACGGCAGCGTGAGTGGCAACCAGATTGTAGGCGGTCTCCTGGGATTCAACTGCAATGACGGTGTCGTAACGAAGTCGTACTCCACCGGAACTGTAATCGGCACGAGGAGTGTTGGAGGTCTGGTGGGACGCAATGGCGGCTATTGCGCCATTAGTGACTCCTATTCGAGCTGCAACGTAACCGGCAAGCTGTCTGTCGGCGGCCTGGTGGGAATTAACTCGTGGCAAGCCACGGTGAGCAATTCCTATTCCACAGGCAGTGTGACCGGTGATGAGGACGCAGGCGGACTCGTAGGGCGGAATAGTGCCACCGTGGACAGCGGGTTCTGGGACACACAAACTAGTGGACATCATACCTCCGGTGGGGGGACGGGTAAGACCACCACTGAAATGAAGAACATCGCCACCTTCACGAACATGGAGACCGAGGGACTGGACGGGCCGTGGAACATAGTTACGGTCGGCCAGGGCGAGGTAGACGACGGCTACACGTGGAACATCTTAGACGGCATCAGCTACCCATTCCTGAGCTGGCAGGTCTCGAGTTAGACCGGAAGAGCCCGCGCCGGTAATCACCGACGCGGGAATGCCTCACCGAGGGGATTACGGTCAGGTGGAGAAGTCCCTTATCTACCGTAAGAACCGAACGCATGATACCGCTTCTGCTCCGCTCCGACGGTTACACGGGTCAGCACACCGGCAGGTCGATTGTTGCGGCGAGAACGGACTTGTGTGAGACCATGCTAAGGACAGCAAGTTGACCCTTCATCCTGGCAGCACATATAATCCACGACAGTGAAGGTAGCTCTATATACCTTGGGCTGTAAGCTAAACCAGGCCGAGACGGAGTCGCTGGTCAACCACTTCCGCATGGCTGGCTTCCACACTGTCTCACCTGATGCCGTGGCCGACATCTACATTGCGAACACCTGCACCGTAACCCACATAGCGGACCGCAAGTCCCGTCACTGGCTGAGGGTTGTCCGGCGGAGGAACCCCCGGGCACTGGTGATAGCGACCGGCTGCTATGCCCAGAGAAGTCGCCTGGACCTCGCCCCACTTGCCGATCTTGTAGTCGGCAACGATGACAAAGATAAGCTGGTCACCCTTACCCGACCCCTCTGGCCTGATGCGCGATCGCTGCCTCAGGTTGAACCACGGCACCCTCAGTCACCCACGGCCGACACCAGGGTCCGCAGCCTGATCAAGATTCAGGATGGCTGCCATCGTTCATGCACGTATTGCATCGTGCCACACGTGAGGCCCCACGAATACTCGTTGACTGCTGACCGTATCGTGGAGGATATCCAGGACCGAGTGGCCAGCGGCTACAGAGAGGTCGTGCTCACCGGAACACGGGTCGGCAGCTACCGGAGCAACGGCGCCGACCTCAAAGGCCTGGTAGAGCACATACTGGGCAGCACTTACGTCGAGAGGCTGCGTATATCATCGCTGCAGCCATCGGAAGTATCCTCTAGTCTGCTCGCGCTCTGGGAAGATGAAAGGCTCTGCCGGCATTTCCACCTGGCCCTGCAGAGCGGGAGCGTTGCCGTTCTGGAAAGGATGGGCAGGGGCTACTCACCGGACGACTATCGCCGGGCTCTTGACTTCATAAGGGACAGAATGCCCGACGCATCGATAACCACAGATATCATCGTCGGCTTCCCGGGTGAAAGCGACGAGGAGTTCGAAGAGAGCTATTCGTTCTGCCGGCAATCGGGTTTCGCCAACATCCACGTCTTTCCCTTTTCAGCACGCCCGGGTACTGCAGCAGCCATCATGGCCGGTCAGATCGACGCTAAGGTCAGACAAGAGCGGAACCGACAGATGCTGGAGATGTCTGTGGAAGCCCAACGTCTCCATTGTGAACGCTTCCTGGGCTGGACCATGAAGGTGCTCTGGGAGAGAGAGACGGAACCGGGCAGTCACATATACTCAGGGCTGACCGGGAACTACCTCCGGGTTCTTGCCCGTAGTGAGAGACCGCTGAGCAACGAGATAACCCCGGCAACGCTCACAGAGACCTGTGCTGAGGGAATGCGGGCAGAGGTCATGCCGGTGACAGCACTACGATAGGCTCAGAACCTGGCCCGCGCACCCTCTGGCAGCCGAACACCATCAAACCCTACCCTCGAAGGGCCTTCTTGCCCACGACCGCATTCTCAAGATGCCACTTCTGTATGGCCACCACGACCTCCTCAGGCACATCGCATACCCTCACCAGATCGAAATCGGTCTCGGAGATGAAACCTTTAGCCAGGACAGGACTCCGCAGCCAGTCAAGAAAGCCCTTCCAGAACTCGCTGCCGAACAGTATAACGGGGAACGGCTTGATCTTGAAGGTCTGCATCAGTGTCAGCACCTCCGTCAGTTCGTCAAGAGTGCCCAGGCCACCGGGCATGATCACGAAGGCGGTAGCATATTTCACGAGCATGACCTTGCGCGTGAAGAAGTGGTCGAAGGTTATCGATTTACTAGCATAGATGTTGGCCGCCTGCTC
Source organism: Dehalococcoidia bacterium (assembly GCA_003552465.1). GTDB lineage: Bacteria > Chloroflexota > Dehalococcoidia > GIF9 > AB-539-J10 > RBG-13-51-36. The sequence goes on along the minus strand of PULQ01000062.1, from coordinate 10,452 downwards.
CTCAGGCAGGAATATGTTGAGCCCAACCGACTCCACTCCCGCCCGTTGTGCCCCTTTGTTGGCAGCCTCCATGACCCCGGGACCGCCGCCGGTTACGATTGAGAACCCGGCCTGCCCGAGCAGATATGCCGTCTCCTCAGTCAGGGCGTACAACTCCCTATCCGTCTTCAGCCTGGCCGAACCGTATATGGTCACAGCCGGCTCGATCCCCGACAGCTTATCGAACCCCTTTACGAACTCCCCGATTATGCGAAACATCCGCCAGGATTCTTCCTTTGCCAGTTCATTGATCTCGTATTCGTATGCCATGTATCCTCCCTTCAGAGTCTGCTCCCGGACTAACTGCACCCGGACAACTCCATGCGGCAGAATAGTATACTCTGCACACCAACTACGCAAGCACCGGTTGATTGTCTGCGCTTCTCAGGCCGCTGCCGACTATCACGACTCGGATCACCTGATCGGACAGGTCTTCGATCTTCCAGTATGCTAACAGAACCCAACAGCGGTTGACTTCACCTGATCACTGCAATAGAATGGTAGCTGAGAACCAACTCGCCGCAGGCCTGCCATGCAGGTCGAGGGAGTGAAGAATCGTGACGCTGTTGACGGGGAGTTGTCCGGCATGGGTGTGATCGTGTTGTCGAGCCGGGTGAGGTACGCGGTTCTACTCTCCTGCGAACTCGTCGGCAGAGACCCCATGCTCCGACGGTATAGCATTTCTGGGCCGGGCGACCGGGTTGGGACATCGGCGACAGAAGAACAGGATACCGGGGAGACATGCAGCCGCAGGTCTCCCTTTTTGCGTTTGCACGCGCTGTGACGGAAGACTGAACGAGTAACGGCAATAAGATGCCAGGAGGTGAAACGTGAGTACGGTGATATGCAAGGGACTGTTGACATCGCTGCTGGTCGTGAGCCTGTTGCTGTCCGGCTGCGCGCTAATGCCTGAGGAGTCACCGCGCACGCCCAGCTCAGAGAAAATGTCTCAACAACTGGCCACCGACATCCAGAATCTGAAGCAGATGTCCGATGAACAAGGAATGGTCACGGCGGTCATCAAGCTAGAGGGCGCATCGCTGTATGATGTTCGCCAGGAGAGTATGGTTGAGGAACTCAAGAGGCATTCGAGCGATAGCCAGAAGGAAGTGCTGCAGTTTCTGGAGAGGAATGGCGCGACCGTTCTGAACACCTTCTGGCTCACAAACGCCATTCTCGCCGAACTGCCGGTGAGCATTCTGGACGAGCTTCCTTCCCATGCCAACGTGGAAAGGGTTTTCCAGAACTTCAGTATAGAGCTGCCTGAGCCCTTGAAGGATGAGGCTAGTACCGAGGCGTTCTCGGCAGATCACACCTGGGGACTGGAGAGGCTAGGTGCGCCTGATGTGTGGAACACACTCAATGTGACCGGATCCGGCATACGAGTCGCCGTGCTCGACACAGGAGTTGACATCAGCCACCCCGACCTTATAGGCAAGATGTGGACCGACGACCCCGACGACCCCACTTATCCCGGAGGTTGGATTGAGTTCGACCTGGCCGGCAACATAGTTGCAGGATCGGTCCCTCACGATACAGTTGGCCACGGAACCCACTGCTCGGGAACAGTCCTCGGAGCAGACGCCAGCGGGGTAGCGATAGGGGTTGCGCCAGACGCCACGCTTATGCATGCGCTAACGATGCCCTATGGAGGCGGGTCATTCGCCATAGTCATAGCAGCCCTCCAGTGGGCGATGAAGCCGGTCGACCAGTATGGTGAGCCAGCCGGTACCGCAGCACATGTTGTCAGCCTATCCGGGGGACACTATGCGTTCGTCAATGAGTTCTTAGAGCCGATTCAGAACATGAGGGCCGCAGGCGTTGTGCCTATCTTCTCGATAGGCAATGAGGGAGTCAACACTTCAGGTAGCCCAGGCAACGTTTACGATGCCTTCGGCATCGGGGCCACGGACATCGATGATGAGATCGCATGGTGGAGCAGCGGCGAGGAGATCTACTGGCCTGCATCACATCCGGACCCATACATCAAGCCGGACTTCGGCGCCCCGGGTGTGTCGGTCTACTCATCGGTCCCCTGGGGATATACCTACTTCTCCGGCACTTCAATGGCCAGTCCACACGTTGCAGGAACGGTTGCCCTCATGCTCAACGCAAACCCGGGGCTGACGGTGGACGAGATCCACGAAATCCTTAAGGACACCGCCGTATGGTACGACTACTACCAGACCGAGCAACCCTGCACCCGCTACGGATGGGGAAGGATCGATGCATCTAACGCGGTGTCATTGGCCATGCTTGAGTCCGGCATCGAAGGATACGTGACCGACGCCGACACCGGCGACCCACTCAAGGGCGCCAGGGTGTCAGTCTCGGGAACCGGACAAGTACGGTCCACAGATGAATCGGGCTACTACCGCTTCTTTCTGCCAGCAGGCAGCTACAACCTGACCTCGAGCATGTTTGGTTATTACGAGAGATCGATCGAAATCGAGGTTGTGGATGATCTCTTCACCTCGCAGAGCTTCCCGATGGAACTCTTACCGACCGGCTTCATAGCCGGTGACGTAACCGACAGCGAGACCACCCTGCCGATAGAGGGGGCTGTCATCACCATTCTCGGCACTACGCTCAGAACCGAAACCTCTGCAGAAGGCCAGTATTCTATAGAGGCGCCGATCGGCACATACGATGTCAGGGCCCGGGCCCGGGGTTACCGGCCAGATATTGTGAGCGATGTGAACGTGCAAGCAGATGATACTGTCCTTGTCGATTTCGCCCTCGACACTGTGCTGGCTACGATTGCAGTGCTGGGCGACTACCAGGCCCAGTTGACCTACTTGCTGATGGCTAACGGCTTCTGGGCAGAGGAAAGAGGCTGGGATGCGCTGGATGATCTGGGAAACTATGATGTGGTTGTTGTGAACCATCCTCCCGATCCCGGAGAGTCTGCCTTCCTTAGCTTTCTTGACGCGGCAAGCAACAACAAGGTGGGAATCGTGTTCACCAGTTCGTTTCCTGGCTCATTGGAGTCATACGGGATATCCCTACTGGAGCGACACCTGGGTGACCCGGCCGGGCAGTGGTTCGACGTTTTCGCCGGCGATGTGTACTACAAGTTAGGCGAACCGCATCCCCTGTTCGATGGCTGGGATCAAGGGGACGAAATCACTATCATCACAGGTGGTGCCCGTGACCATGCCTGGTTCTTCGGTTACTCAGGCTACACCGTAGCCGACATCGGCTCCCAGCAGGGAGGAGTAAGGGGCAACGCTGTATCCCTGAACGCCTACGGAGACAGCCTGCACGTGCTGCTGGCCGGCCTCGCACCGCATCCCGATACAAACGTGCCCCACTGGACCAGTGATGCCACGGAGATTCTCTTCAGGGGAATACTGGCCGCCGCCGGGCTCATCGAACTCGATCTTGTGGTCGCGACCGCGAAACTGCCTGCTGGTGTCCTCGCTCATGAGTACACGGCACCCCTGAACGCAATCGGTGGCACCAAGCCCTATGCCTGGAACATAACAGACGGCGACCTGCCACCGGGTCTGGACCTTTGCAGCGAGACCGGCGGGATCTGGGGGACGCCGACCGAAGCTGGCACGTTCCACTTCAACGTGCAGGTCACGGATGCCACCGAAGCCACCGCGACCAGAGATCTGTCCCTGTCGATAATCAGCTTCACCGAGTTCATCACCGATCCTGAGGGCGACCAGTTCCACGGCTACGGCCCCGACATCGTCGGCATCGATTATGATCGCGACGAGAACGCCATCTACTTCCGCATCAGAACCGCTGAGCCGATCGACCCCTACGATACCGTAAACTACATGTGGCTTGACCTGGATCTGGATCCATCAACTGGTTTTGTGTCGCCCGATCCTGATATGCCCACCAATGACATCGGAGCTGACGCCGCCGCCCTGATCATCCCCGGCTACCTCTATGGCGCGGTAGCGGAGGAACTGCCGCTACCGCTCAGGAGTGCCAGCACCAAGCCTCCGACAGCCAATACGATGACATCTGCATCCTCACCGCTGCAGGGATTGCTGCTGCGGTGGGACCATCACTACGGTTGGTTTGACCTGGCAGGTATGTTTCACGTGTTTCTGGACACCGATGAAATGTGGTTCGCCATCGACCTGGACATGCTCGACGATGACGGTATCATGTCAGTCGTCAACGTCATCGGCAACTCCTGGGAGTCCACCGACGTGGCTCCCAATGAGGGCCACGGGATAACCGGAGAAGGACCGGACCTCGTCATCTCCGCCAAGTGGGAGGAGTGGACAGATGAACATGAAGAGACATACATCGTTCACTATGTGGTCAAGAACAGGGGCAATGCGGTGGCTCCCGCCGATCATGAGACGGCCCTCAGAGTAGATGGGCAACTGCTCGAGACCAACCCTGTACCGGTCGCGCTCGCTCCTGGAGAGGAGTACCAGGGATCTTTCGACACCATCGTGACCATCTCGCCCGCTACTGACACGATAACTGTGTGCGCAGACCTCTACAACATCGTCGACGAACTCAGCGAAGCGAACAACTGCCACACCAACGTCCTGATTCCTGAGACTGCATGGCACCAGTTAATCGGAGACCCGGTTGGCGACCAGTTCCACGGCTACGGGCCCGACATCGTAGGCGTGGATTTTCACGTCGATGATGACATCATCCGCTTCCGTGTCAGGACCGCTCAGCCGATCGACCCAACTAGCATCGCGAGCTTGATGTGGCTCGACCTGGACATGAATCCCTTCACCGGCTATAGATCGACGCACCCAGACATGCCAACCAACGACATGGGAGCAGATGCCGCTGCTCTTATTGGCACGACTTATCTCCCGTTGCCGCTGAACCAGATCGCAAAGGAACGGCAACCCGAAGCGCAGCAAGCTCCAGGCTCATCCGGAACCACACAGGGAACGCTGCTGCTGTGGGATCCCTACTTCCGATGGTTTGATAGTGCCGGTAGCTTCGACGTGTTCCTGGACACTGACTGCTTCTGGTTCGCCATTCCTCTGGACCTGCTGGACGACGACGGCATCATGGGCGTGGTCAACATAATAGGACTCGTTGATTTCCCCTTTCCGGAGTTCACAGATGTGGCACCCAATCAGGGTCACGGTGTTACTGTACCCCTCGAAATACTCATAAGCGAGTTGCTCGACGGGCGATACGGGGTAGCCTACGGGGCGTACCCCGACGTCGAAGGTGGCGCCCCACCCTACACCTGGGACATAGTTGACGGCGCTCTGCCCGGAGGGCTAGAACTGGACGATGCGCACGGCGTCATCCGGGGCTTCCCGAGCGAGGCCGGCACCTTCGATTTCACCTTACGAGTCATGGACGCAGTCGGTGCTGCTGCTAGCGCGCGTCTGTCGATCACCATCGCCCCGATGGAGAGGGATGGTTGCCTTATTGCCACTGCGACCTATGGAACCGATTCCGCGATCGAGATCGACATCCTCAGGGAGTTCAGGGACACAGTCCTCCTTCCCGATCCTGTTGGCGCAGGGTTGGTCTCCCTCTACTACAGAACCAGCCCTCCCCTAGCCGCCCTCATCTCGGAACACGAGTTTCTGAGGACCCTGGCCAGAGTAGGCTTCGTCGACCGGATCGTCAGCATCGTCAACCGGACCCACAATCTGTGGTCATATACCGGCTGACGAAACAGACGCCAGTGTCGCTCCTAAGGTGACAGGAAAGGGGGTGGATCGCGCAGTCCTGTCCTGTTTATCAGGATCGGTATGTCGTCCAGCACTTCTCAGGCCACTGCGAACGAACCTGAGTCAAATCCCCCCAAAGGATAGGTCTTCGATCTTTCAGTCTGCTAGCAGAACCCAACAGCGGTTGACTCTGCCTGAAAACTGAAGTAGAATACTGTTCAAGAACCAACTCACCGCAAACCTGCCACGCAGTTTGAGGGGCTGGAGAAGCGATATGCTGCTGACGGGGAGTTGTCCTGCATGAGTGTGGTTGTGTCGCCAACCCTAGTGAGGCACACGGCTCTACCTTCCTGCGCCTTCATCGCCAGAGACCACCGGCCGCGCCAATCGAGAACACCCGGGCTAACACCGTGCAGGCTGATGTCCGTGCATCCCCCCGAACGCCCCATGGCTGTCCGCTCGCGAGCCCTGGTTCAGGCTGCATTGAGTACATGTAAGCCGGGACATGCCGTGATCCCTCGCTATGTGAAGAGCTAAGTGCAAGACCGGATTACGTCGGGGAGGTGTTCTATGTAGTATGAACGCGCCGGAAGGCGGTCGGACCGGTGGATACTAGTAACAAGGAGGTAGTTAGATGATAAGCAGACTAGGAAAGGTGATGCTGGCCGTGCTACTGGTACTCGGCTTGTCGCTCTCGGCATGCTCGGTGCCTCCCAATAGCTGGACGGGAACCCAATCCTTCGCGCATACGTCGGAGTTGCTGTCCCGCGACATAGAGAGCCTGAGCCAGACGGCATATGAGAGCGGAGAAGTCACGGCAGTCATCAAGCTCGAGGGCGCATCACTTTCGGGTGTGGCAAAGGAGCATGTGGTGGCTGAACTGAAGCAGCATGCAGCCCTAACTCAGAAGGATGCCCTCCAGTCGCTGACCGCAATGGGCGCAACTGTTCTGAACACCTTCTGGCTAACCAACGCCATACTGGTTGACCTGCCCGTAGCAGAACTCAGTGGCCTGGCATCTATGCCGCGAGTTGAGAGGGTATTCGAGAACTTCACCGTAACCCTCCCCCGAGCCGTTGGAGGAAGAGAACAGCGCCGAGCCCCACACGGTGGGCGACGTAACCTATGGACTGGATCAGATAAGTGCCCCGCAGGTATGGGACATGGGAATCACCGGCTCAGGGGTGCGGGTGGCTGTTCTGGATACGGGAGTAGACAGGCATCACCCTGCCCTTGCAGGGAAGATGTGGACCGACGACCCCGACGACCTCACGTATCCCGGCGGATGGGCCGAGTTCGATGAGGACGGCAACATCGTAGAGGGATCACGTCCCCATGACAGCGGAGAACACGGTACGCATGTCTCGGGTACAGCCGTTGGCGGCAGAGCCAGAGGCTACTCCATCGGTGTGGCTCCGGGAGCCTGGCTGATGCATGCGATGGTATTGGAGGCTGGCGAAGGGGGGACATTCGCCCAGGTTGTCGCCGGCCTGCAGTGGGCTGTGGATCCCTTTGACCAGTACGGCAACCCGGCGGGAGAGCCGGCAGACGTGATCAACATGTCGCTCGGCGCCGAAGGCTTCTCATATGCCTGGATTGAACCGATCGTTAACGTGAGGGCAGCCGGGGTGGTGCCTATAGCCTCGATAGGAAACGACGGAGTCAACACGTCGGGAAGCCCGGCCAATGTCTATCAGTCATTCGGGATCGGCTCCACTCAGTCCGATGGCTACGTTGCCTCTTCCAGCGGGGGAGAGGTGATAGACTGGCCGCCTTCTCACTCAATGCCATACACAAAGCCCGACTTCACCGCCCCGGGAGCACGTGTCCTCTCGTCGATTCCCGGAGGAGAACTCGATGAAAAGAGTTGAACATCCATGGCATCTCCGCATGTCTCCGGAGCTGTGGCATTGATGCTTGCGACGAATCCCGAACTCACGGTTGACGAAATCTACGAAGTCCTCAAGGAGACCGCGTTCTGGCGGGATGTCTACTCTAGGGAACGGCCGTGCACCCGCTACGGCTGGGGCAGGATCGACGCTTACGAGGCAGTAGTTCTGGCAACACTTCCCTCCGGCATCGAGGGGTACGTGACAGATGCCGACACCGGCGACCCCATTGAAGGAGCGAAGCTATACTACGAAGAGATCGGCACCTCAAGATACACTGATGAAAACGGTTTCTACCGGTTCATCATCCCGCCGGACACCTACACACTGACCGCAGACCCCTTCCGCTATGCTGACGTCACCGTCGAGGACATCGAGGTCGTGGAAGGGGAGTTCATGGTAGTCAGCTTCTCTTCAGAGATCCTGCCTACCGGGTTCATCGAGGGCGATGTCATCGGTATCGATACAGGCAGCGGGATTCGGGAAGCGACCATCACCCTGTTGGACACCCCGGTCAGGATCACGACATCGGCGCTCGGCGAGTATTCGGTTGAGGTGCCGATAGGAACCTACAGTGTCAGGGCTGAGTCACCGGACTACAAGCCGGCTACAGTGCTCGATGTCGAGGTCGCTGAAGGCGAGACGGTCACCGTGGATTTCGTCCTTGATATTCCGCCGTGGAGGGACTGGCGCTGGCTCTATCCTGCCGGTTGGCGACCTTCGGACGATAGTGCTATCGGCCTGGGAGATCCAGGAGTCTGGTACGGGGCCACCAGGATCGACCTTTCCGAGGATATCGGGGACCGCATTTCATGGGTAGCGTACCACGACTCCGCCCGCATGAGGGACAACTACGCACAGATTCATGTAGCCAAGCACGTGGGCGACATTCACTCGGGAGCACCGGGACCGTGGTTGGCATCCACCGATCTGTACTATCCGAACTCGAGAGGCTGGGTCGAGCTGGCGCTAAGCGAACCGGTGACCATAGAGACACCCGGAATCTACTGGATAGTCGTGGAACTCGAAGACCCCGGCGCCGGCGTCTTCCCGTTTGGAGTGATAGCGCCGGCTGTCGAATTCGCCGACCTTGTCACCACGGGAGACCCCCAGAATCCAGAAGACTGGGATAGCCTGGCGGATCTGGGCTTAGACTACAGCTGGCTGGCAGAAGTCTACTTAGGGGACACGTATGAACTGACCGTCGACAGCACTGAGGGTGGTAACGTAGATGCACCAGGCGAGGGCAGGTTCTACTACCGGTTAGGCACAGAGGTTGACCTCGTCGCCGTCGCCGACGAACACTATCGGTTTGTGGAATGGACAGGCGATATCGACGAGATCGACGACGTCACATCTGGCGAGACGACCATCACCATGTGGGACGACTACTCCTTCACCGCCGTATTCGAGTTGGTGGACTACACGCTGGATATCAGCAGCTCCGAGGGTGGCTCGGTAACGGTGCCCGACGAGGACGAGTTCACCTATACAGCAGGGACGGTAGTTGAGCTTGTCGCCGAGGCTGACGATGACTACGAGTTCTTGACGTGGGTTGGCGACGTAGACGAGATCGACGATGTCACATCTCCCGAGACAACGATCACTATGTGGGGCGATTACTCGATTACCGCCGCCTTCGTGGAGTACACTCTGACGATAGGCAGCACCGAGGGTGGTTCGGTAACAGTACCCGACGAGGGTGAGTTCACCTATCCGGGAGGGACGGTAGTTCCCCTGGAAGCTGTTGTCGAGGAACACTACAGGTTTGTGGGATGGACGGGTGATGTCGACGAGATCGACGACCCCGGAGCCCTGGAGACCAAAATCACAATGTGGGACGACTACTCGATCACCGCCGTCTTCGAGCTGGTGGACTACTCTCTCACAATATCCAGCACAGAGGCCGGTGAGGTGACGGTGCCCGGCGATGGCCAGTTTTCCTATCCGGCAGGAACGGTGGTTGCCCTCGAAGCCGTTGTCGACGAACACTGCCGATTCGTGCAGTGGACCGGCGACGTCGGCGAGGCTGACGACACAGAAGCCGCCGAGACGACTATCACCATGTGGGCCGACTACTCCGTCACCGCCGAGTTCGAGCGGCTCCCCACGATTACCACCGGTGACGCCACCGAAGTCACGACAAACTCAGCCATCCTGAGCATGGAGTTCACCCTGGGAGACTACAGCCCGATCGAAGTTCGCTTCTCCTACAAGAGGTCGGCGGATGCGGATTGGTCGCATACTGAATGGATCGACAAGACGGAAGAAGGCTCACATGACGAGTCGATTACCGAACTCTCCTCCGGCACCCTCTATGATTTCAAAGCCACGGTTAGTTTCAACGGCGAGGAGATCACAGGCGATACCCTTGAGTTCACCACAGAAGCGACCGGCTGCTTCATAGCCACCGCAGCCTACGGAACCGATTCCGCGATCGAGATCAACATCCTCAGGGAGTTCAGGGACATCGTTCTCCTGCCTAACGCTCTGGGCGCGGAGTTCGTTTCCTTCTACTACACCAGCAGTCCTCCCATAGCCGAATTCATCTCTCAGAACGAGGTCATCAGGACTGTGGTAAGGGTTGGCTTCGTCGACCGGATCGTAAACATCGTCAGTTGGACCCACAGTTTGTGGTCGTAGCGAGGCTGATGCAGCCGGCACCAGCGTCGCTCGCTAGCTGAAACGATCGGAGGGGGTGGGGAGAAATCCCCACCCCCTCCAACACCTGTGTCTGAGATCGGCCTCATTCGTCTGCGCGACCGACAAGTTGACAGACGGGGGCTTCCACTGCTATATTGCGGTGGTTTTTGCGAGCTTTGAACCAACATATCGGAGGTACCCCACATGGTCATCATAGGTGAAAACATTCACGTCATCGCCAACGCAGT
>PULQ01000118.1 GCA_003552465.1 Dehalococcoidia bacterium | reverse complement strand
CGGGTCCTGGCCAGGCCGGCCAGGGCAGCGGAGGTCGACCCGACACTCAACCCGCAGGGGACACACGTTCTCTATACCAGGCAGGACCGCCATCCGGCCGGACAGCAGGGGTGGCTGGTAGATATCGACGGACGGGGTGATCGAGAGATACTCAACTTCGGGGACAAATCCCGGGTGCAATCCCTGAGCTGGCTCCCCGACGGGCAGCGCATTATATTCATCGCAGAAGATGGAAATGAGCGGCGCCTGGGCCTACTCGATGTTGCCGGTGAGAAAATAGCCTGGCTCATCGAAGACCCGGAGCGGGCGCAGTTCATCGAGGACGCCTGGGTCCCGTTTGGCAGCTCCAGCGCCGTGGTTGTTGAGGTGCAGAACGCACTGCTCCGGTCGTTCCTGCTGGACGTGGAGACGGCAGGCGAGACCCGTTTCCCGATGGCAACGGGGAACTTCATGCCACTGGCGCCTGCCGCCCGAGACGGCGCGCAGTGGATAGGAGTCTTCTACAGTTCGCGTCAACCGCATGACATCGTGCGATTTCCGCTGGAAGATGTGAGGCCGACTCTCTTCTCCAGTCTATCCCGCGTCTGGGAGCGGACGGAGTTACGGCCGGAGAGCCTCACGCAGGCGGAGGACTTCCGCTGGAGGTCGTCCGATGGGGAGGATGTTCAGGGATGGCTGTACCGGGCCGCTGGAGAGCCCGTGGGCACGGTGGTGTTCATCCACGGTGGGCCGACCTCGCACAGCGGCGACCGCATCCACCCACTGGTGCAGCACCTCGTCCGGCGTGGGTTCCACGTGCTCGAACCCAACTACCGGGGGAGCACCGGATTCGGCATCGCTTTTCAGGAACTGATCAAGCGGGATGGCTGGGGAGGCGTGGAGCAGGAGGACATCAAGAGCGGCATCGAAGCCCTAATAGAACGGGGGATCGCCCGGGCGGGGAGCGTGGGAGTGACGGGCACGTCCTACGGGGGTTACTCCTCGTGGTGCCAGATCACCCGCTATCCCCGGCAGCTTGTGGCGGCAGCCGCTCCCGTATGCGGCATGACGGACCTCGTCATCGACTACCAAACCACACGGCCGGACCTGCGGCCATACAGCGAGGAGATGATGGGCGGCTCCCCGGCAGAGGTCCCCGGGAAGTACCGCGAACGGTCGCCCATCCACTTCGTGGAGCGAATACAGGGCTTCCTGCTGATCGTCCAGGGAGCGCAGGATCCCAATGTAACTCCGGAGAACGTCCGCGCTGTGCGAAGCGCCCTTGACAGGGCCGGCATCCCCTACGAACTGCTGGAGTTCAGTGACGAAGGACACGGCATCATGCGCCGAGAGAACCTGAAGACACTGTACCTGAGGCTGGCCGACTTCTTCACCCGGGCCTTCACCCAGCAGGAACAGAGGTAACTCCGGGCATCACCCGCCCCGGCTCCTAACTTCCGCTTAACTGAGTTGCTATCAGCAGTCCATCATGGCCTGATGGCCTCGCCGTGAATGGGTGGCTAATCCCTCAGAGGCAATCCCGGCTCAACACAATGGGCCTGGCTCAACGGTGTTCCGTGTTAGTGCGGAACATGTGATAGGCGGTGATACTGCCGGCCTGCCTGGTGTCCATAAGCTGATATCCAAACTTCTCATATATGCTGCGGTTCTTCTCTTCTCCGGTATAGAGATACACGCCGGAGCTACTCCTGTCTGCCAGGCAGCACTTCTCGACCTCTTCCAGCAGTAGGCGGCCCACCCCCTTACCCTGGTGCGAGGGACGCACCGCTATGGCGTCCAGCGTGTAATGTGTTGCGGGCAGACTATGAGGGCGCCTCATCGTCGCCAATAGCCCTGCGCTCCGAATAACGCGAGGGAGCATTGCCAGCCAGGATGGGAAGCTGCGCAACAGAAAGCTGAGCCAGTTCCTCAACCACCTGCCCCCGGGAACGGCGACATGAGGCGATGCAAGCGCGGCGAAACCGACAACCCGGCCGTCCTCAACCGCCGAGAACAGCGGATGCCCGGCTAGCAGCCAGAGAGCGTATCTTGTCCTCACCAGGCGGGAGTACACGCCCCGTACTCTTCCTCGAGAAAGGTCGATCGAGGCAGCTGTGAACGCCTCCCGCTCATATGCCGATAGGTACACCTCGACCGCCTCATCCAGCATGGCCTCCTCCAGGGCAACGACCTTCACGCTCTCCTGCACCGGAGGATTATATCACCCTCTCGGTGGTCAACCGCCTAGCCAGGACCTGGCGACGGTTGACAGTCCAGGGAGGCTAATATAGTATAGAATACAATCGAGGGTTCTTAGAGAACCAAGTGGTTACCGGACAGGAGAGGGAATAGCAGTGGAGTTCTTAGATGCATGGATATGGCTAATATTCGTGATCATCGGCCTGGTGCTGATTCTTCTGGAACTGGTGATTGGCGTGGAGACGACCGGGTTCGACCTGGTGTTCCTCGGATCTGCGTTAGTACTGGGGGGACTGGTGACCTGGCCGGCCAACTCCTTTGTGGTGACGACGGTGGTTGTCGCCGTCATCTGTGTTGCCTACATGGCGATCGGGAGGAGGTACGTGCACAGGTGGGCTGCGGTGCGTAAATCAAAGACCAACGTTGACGCCATTGTCGGGAGGACAGGAATCGTCGTGCGCGTCATATCCAGGAACGTTGACGGTCGCGTCAAAGTCGGTAGTGAAGACTGGAGGGCGAGAGCAACGGAGGACATCGAAGAGGGCGCCGAGGTAGTGGTCACCGAAATCGCCGGCGCGACGTTGATCGTAGAGAAGACCAAAGGAGGCGAATAGAGATGAACGCACCACTGATAGTTGTGCTGGTCGTGGTGGTGGTGGTGGCAATTATCGCTCTGAGAAAGGCGATAATCGTTATTCACCAGGCCGAGAAGGGCCTTGTGGAGAGATTCGGTAGATACAAAGAGACACTGGAACCCGGGCTCAGAGTTGTCGTGCCTTTTGTGGACTCACTGAGAGCCAGGATCGATATGAGGGAGTCCGTCCTCGACATAGAACCTCAAGGGGTCATCACCGAGGACAATGTGGGCGTCACCGTGGACGCCGTGGTCTACTACTACGTTACGGATGCCAAGGCCGTCCAGTATGAGGTCTCCAACTTCTTCGTCGCCGTGAGCAAGCTGGCACAGACGAACCTGCGAAACCTGGTCGGCGACATGACGCTTGATGAGACTCTGGCATCGCGAGAACGGATCAACACCGCTCTGAGGGATACTCTGGACGATGCCACTGACAAGTGGGGAGTGAAGGTAACCAGGGTGGAGGTCAAGGAGATCCTGCCGCCCAAGGACATCACCGACTCCATGAGCAAGCAGATGAAGGCGGAGAGGGAGAAGCGTGCAACCATTCTGGAAGCGGAGGGATACAGGCAACGGCAGATACTGATGGCTGAGGGTGATAAGCAGAATGCCATCCTGGTAGCGGAGGGCGACAGGCAGGCGGCGATACTGAGGGCGGAGGGAGAAGCCAAGGCGATCGAAAACGTATCGAAGGCAGCCGATGAGTTCTTTGTGGGAAATGCACACCTGCTGAAACAGCTTCAGGTTACCCAGGCAGCGCTGGAGGACAACACCAAGCTCGTGATCTCCGACCAATCGAGACTGATCAATGTACTTGGGCTGGCCGAGGCGTTGGCCGGAACGAAGCCAAAACCCAAGACAGAATAGTCACATGCTCTCTGCCCCGGCGGCAGTGCTCAGGAAGCAGGCGCTCGGGCACACCGCTTGGGCCGTTGAGACCCGGGGCTATCCGCCCTGAAGGTCTCGGTCCGTTGCACCCGCCGCGCCAGCAAGGGTCGGGCAGGCAGTCTGAGCTATTGACCGATCTTCAGGTCACGCATACCGTTGCTGGCTCCTGCGCTGCCTGTCCGCCCACACAGCCACTAACACCGAGACTAGAACGACCAGGCCAGGAATGAGCACCTGTTGCCGGGGACCGGTGTCGACGACCATAGTGCTTATGGCCACGACGGGCACCAGTCCGGCCCTGACTATCGGCTTCAGCCGGGGGTGCCCGGCTATGAACCGGGCTATGGGCGGGCTGACCCTGCAGTAGAAGCCTACGAATGCCCGACCCGGCTGGTTGGTCAGCAGATACCCGTCTCTGAAGTCGCGCAGGATCTGCACCTCATCCGCCATGGGCGTCCCATACGCTGCGGTGGCTATGAAGCATACCGACGCTGTCGTGATGGTAAAGGTACAGTCAGGTCCGACATCAAATACGATGGTCAGCGTAACTGCATCCATGAAACCCTCAAGCCTGTTCTCCAGGTAAGTGCTGAGGACGGTCAGGTTGGAGGACATTCCCGGCTCAATGGTCTGCAGCGTGTAGTTTCCACCTTCAGAGAGAGGGCGGCCGCCGTCCTCAATGCGGGTCACTGCGGTAGCGACGTTAAAGGTGATGGTGGTATGCACATCAGAAGGATTACTGAGCTCAAAATGGGCTCTCGACGGCGAAACCTTAGGAGCGGCTCCAAGTGCTCTTATGGTGAACTCGACAGCGCTGCCGTTATCGAACTGGATGGTGAGCACCACAGTGTCCCTCTCTCGCTCTAGCTTCCTGTCCTTGACGATTTCTTCGAGATAGCGACTGAGGATGAACAGAGTGTCGCCCAGCAACAGGTAGTCCTGTTCGAGTTCAAGCCGATAGCCGTGTTCATCGGTGATGGAATCTATTCCGGTGGCGCCGCCCCAGGTGATGTCTGTTCTTATGACATCCCCCCGGCGGGACAGGTCATAGTTAACCTCTGCAGGGTTCACCCTGGGAGACTGAACCGCTGTGATGATAAGGGTGGCGTTCGGGCCTACATTGAAGGTGATATCAAGGACTACGTAATCACGCGGACTCTCGAGTCTGCTCCCGAGGTAGCCCTTAAGAACTCTCAGTACGGCCTGACCCTGAACGGTGTCGTGCACCTCGTAGTCAACTTCCGGGTTCAACAGTCGGCCGTTCTGGGTGATGGAGTCCAGCCTGGTGGGAGCCTGCCATGCTAAGGTGGTCTCTACATGACCCGGATTGTCGAGGTCGTAGAAGGTATCTGACGGACGGACGGAGGGTGGTTCGACCGCTGTGATACGCAGGGTGGCCTCCCGGCCTTCGTTGAAAGTGATCTCCAGATATACGCTCTGTCCCCAACTCGACAGTCTGCCGGACAGGTATTCCTTCCGGATGGTCAGCGTTGCCCTGTCTTCGATGGTCTCGCCCACTACGTAGTCGTAGTCCTGCTCGTCGTCATCGGCTCCCCCGGGGGCTTTTCCGATCAGATCTTCGCCGTCATCAGATATGGACAGTATCTCACTGGCAGCGCGCCATGTGATGATGGTGATGACATCTGAGGGATAGCCCGGAGCGAACGGAACCCATTCCGGAGCAACGGTGGCGCGGGTTGCGGTGGCCGTGATAACCAGGGAGACCTCCTGCTTGAGATCCGGAGGTTCCTCGAAGCCGAACACCAGGGTCAGGTCTACGTTATCATCCGGCCTCGTCAATCTACCGCCCAGGTAGCTGTCCAGTACGGTCAGCTTCGCCTCTCCATTGGCTGTTTCGTGTAAAATATAGTCGTATTCCATCTCGTCGTCATCATCGCTCCCCGGGACTCTTCCGATCAGTTCGCGATGTTCATCGGAGATCAGCACCTCTTCAAGGGCATAGCCCCACGTTATGGTGAAGTCGACATCACCAGGATCATCGATATCGTATTCGCCCGTCTCCGGATCGATAGAGGCAGTCTCACCTTTTGCCACTATGATGAACGGTGGTTCAATGGTGAAACGTCTGCCGTCGGGTAGTATGAATGCAATGCTCAGTTCGAGGGTCTGTTCAGGCTCATGCAGTCTGGCCTCAAGGTAGCTTTCCAGGATGGTAATTGTGGCCTTACCATTGACGTATTCCACACTGTAGTCGTCTCCCGGTTGCAGCCTGGTGGCGTTTCCGGTGATGAACGCTATCACTGTGGCAGGATCATAGAACGTGACCTCGATCCGGACATCAGCAGGTTGGAGCAGGTTAAACGGGGCCGGGTTCGATGGCCGGGTAACTTCGGGCAGGAAACGAACACCCGTGACCACAAAACGGGCTTCTCCGCCTCCATCGAATCGGATCAGTAATCTCACCTCGTCACCGGGTTCCACGAGGTTTGTCTTGAGGTACTCTTTGAAGATGAGCAGCCTGTTGCCCAGTATCCGGTAGTCCTGCCCTTGCATGAGTAGATAGTTGTCGTCATCGACGATGGCTCGTATCCCGGTGGCGCACCCCCAGGTAATGTGGGTCTCCAGGAAGTGAGGAGGGTCATCTACCTTGTAGACGGCCTCCTGTGGATTTACGGCGGGATACCGAACGGCTGTGATGGTGAAGCGGCGGACAGAACCCTCATCGAACAGGATGGTTAGCACCAGGCTCTTACCTTCCGTGTCCAGACGGTTCTCCAGATAGCTTTTGCGTATGGTCAGTGCGAAGGATCTGCCCGGTTCGACAACCCTCACTGTGTAGTATGTTTCATCCAGCCGGACTTCTTCGTCGTAGATGGATTCTATCTCCAGGGGAATTCGGTAGAGCACGGTGGTCCTGACATCCGATGGACAGCCCAGGTCGTACTCTGCCTTTGCCGGGGATAGAGAGATCATGCCCGACTGGCCCTGTACCTGTGCAGGCGGCGCTGTGATCAGTCCCAGACTCAGTGACAGGAGCAGGGCCAGGGAAATCTGGATCATTTTCCGAGTTTGCGCTTTCATGGAATCTTCAACCTCCTTCAGTATGTAGATCTGTCCAGTGCCATGCTGGTCACGTCTGCTTCACGCACATCATCGCTACCTCCTCCGATTAAGTCCCAACGAAGTTACGATCCGTGATGTTGCCCCAGACGGGGCCCGAAATCCGATCGTGTTCTTGACGTGGTGCACCGGAGTCGGGGCTCGGGGCCGATTCGCACAGCGTCAAGCGTGTTCAAATCGATGTACGGCTTGAAGAGGGTCAGGCAAGAGCTGGCAAGCAGGGCCGGCAGCAATGGCGTACCCGATCGAATGCCGGGCAGTGCAGGCACAGTGGAGTCAGAGATGATAACCGAGGCTGCATTCAGGAAGTGAACTGCTGCAGGACGACGAGCCACGCATTTCGGATGGGAACCAGCGCAGCCCTCTGAGGCATACATTCAACGATCGCCCTTATACTCTCATGCCACCTAATACCAGTATACCACGGCACAACAGGTTGTCAAGCAGTCTCATTCGCTCACTCAGGAGTTTGGCGGAGCTGATATGGTTCACTAAGATGACAGTGTTACTGACGCTGGTAGTTTCGAGAGCGGTGGCCGGTGTTGCGGTCGAACAGGACAGGCAACCGTTCGGGGCAGGGCAGCAGCGGCGCATTCCAGTTGTTGTATCGGGCCGGGCTTGAGCCAGCGCGGTTATATCGGTATACTCTCTGACGGATCAGGCTGTCCGGCCATTGAGACCAGGACGTCCATCTCTGGATTGCTTTAGACTCCTCCGGCAGACGTGGAGTGGATGTGGCCGGCGCAGTCAGGAGATGAACGAAGGGCAAGTTTGGAAAGGAGTGAACGATGAAACTGAGTGAGTATTTCGACCAGAACAGGGGCCATGGCATCATGGCGACGGCCGACGCTGCCGGCAAGGTGACCGCGGCCTTATTCGGCCGGCCACACTTCACGGATGAGACAACAGCGGTGTTCATTATGGCCGATCGGTTGAACCACCAGAACCTGCAGTCCAATCCGTGGGCGGTCTACCTCTTCATGGAGGAAGGTGCAGGCTACACAGGTAAGAGACTGTATCTGAAGAAAATCAGAGAGGAAGAGAGTGAGGCGCTGATACAGGAGATCTCGAGTAAATATGGATACTCACACTACGGACGCTACGGACGGTACGTAGTATTCTTCAACGTGGAGAAGGTGCTGCCCCTGGTAGGAGATGGCACATAGTAGAGAATCGGTCTGGGACTACCCGCGACCACCCCGCATAGAGCAGTCTGCCAGGCAGGTACGGGTTGTTTTCAACGACACCACCGTTGCAGAGAGCAGCAGGGCAATGCGGGTCCTTGAGACGAGTCATCCCCCCGTCTACTACATCCCGCCTGAGGATGTGCAGATGGAGTTCCTATCACCTTCAGGCAACACCAGTTACTGCGAGTTCAAGGGCAGGGCAACGTACTACGACCTGAGGGTGAGCGACAAGACTGCGATGGATGCTGCCTGGAGCTACCAAAATCCGGCCAGGGGCTACGAGTCGCTTAAGGATCATCTGGCCTTCTACCCCGGCCGTGTCGATGCCTGCTATGTTGACGGGGAACGAGTGCAGGATCAAGAGGGAGACTTCTACGGTGGCTGGATCACGTCCGATGTAGAAGGGCCGTTCAAAGGCGGCCCGGGAACCAGGGGATGGTGAGAGTTTGTCGGCTATCGTTACTGCATCGCCGGAACTGCAGTAAGGTGTGTTAGCGCGTCTGCTGTTTCGCGACGATGTGGTCGATCACCATCCTGATCTCCACGGGCGCAGCCGCTTCCTCGTTCAGCACACATCTATGCTCGCATTCAGCGAGTGCCGTTTGATGGGAAGGGTCGGACGAGACAGATCGCCGGGCAAGCTTCTGGGCGCCGGCGAAGTTACCTACAGCGACCCGCCTCATGATGCCGCGAATATCGTAGTCGGTGTTCCGGGAGCACTGGGGATCTTCACAATACTGACACCGCGATGCCTGACACATGATCGAGCGCGTTTCTTCCGGATATCCCTGATAGAGGTTTTCTGCCCTGAAAGGCTTGTCTACGATCCTGACGTAGTTCGTCACAGTGTCCTGATACTTGAACGGCTTAAGCTTGAGTTTCTTGAGCACCGCGTTTGCGGCGGCTATCCCGGAGGTGGTCACCGTAGGAGTGCCGGTGCCCATGACGGTGGACTCGCCGCAGCAGAACAGATTCTGCCACTCGCTTCTAGTGCGTAGCCTGCGCAACATGTGTTGCCCCAGCATCTGCTTGGGCCCTGCTACAGAACCGCCGTTCTTGAGCGTGTATCTTTCGATGGTCCTGGGCGTGGCGACCTCGGCGTAGCGCACGCCGTCAGCGAACCCGGGAAACCTGCGTTCCAGGACGGCAATCAGTCGTGCTTGCTCTCTTTCCTTTCTTTCCCGATACTCCTCTGCGTCCCCTTTATACCAATCGTCGAACGTCGGCCCGATGGCGACAACCACGTGCCCGTCTTCAGCGCAGAGCGTCTTATCGTCGATGCTCAGTATATACGCAGTCACCTCGCTCTCATCCAGCGAGTCCGGAT
>PULQ01000074.1 GCA_003552465.1 Dehalococcoidia bacterium | reverse complement strand
CCTGCCTCAGTATCTCCAGGTAGTCGGCCCCCTGAATCTTCAGAGCGAACTCCTCTTCGCGCGAACCGGCGAACACAAGGTGGGTGTGACAATCGACGAATCCGGGCATAACCGTCTTACCCGAAGCGTCGATTACCTTCCTGGCAGTCTCGCTCACACTGCCGATGCCGACGATTTTTCCTCCCTTGACTGCCAGGTCGCCTCCTGCGACTATGTCCAGGACGTTGAGGTCCCGGCCTGTCTTTGGGCCCCGGCTCCTGCACGTAACCAGTTCCGAGGCGTTCTTGATGAGAATATCTAGCACGGGATCCTGACTCCCTTCTCTCGCGCCGTCTCGACAGCGATCGGATAACCTGCATCAGCGTGTCGGGCAACTCCGATGCCCGGGTCAACCGTCAGCACCCTCTCCAGCCTCCTGGCTCTTTCGGCGGTACCGTCCGCCACACAGACCTGCCCCGCATGCAGAGCGTAGCCTATTCCTACGCCGCCACCATGATGGAAGGAGACCCACGACGCCCCGTTGACGGCGTTCAGCGCGAAGTTCAGCAGAGGCCAATCGGCTATTGCATCCGAGCCGTCTTCCATCCCCTCCGTCTCGCGGTTGGGAGAGGCCACAGAACCCGTGTCTAGATGGTCCCTGCCGATGACAATCGGTGCCCTCAATGTACCCTTACCGACCATGTCGTTTATCATCCGTCCGAACCTGGCCCTGTCACCATAGCCAAGCCAGCAGATCCTTGCCGGCAGTCCCAGGAACGGCACCTTATCCTGGGCTTTCTTCACCCAGCGATGAAGAGCTGTATCCTCGGGAAAGGTCTCCAGCAACGCAGCATCCAGAGTGAGGATGTCCTGCGGCTCGCCGGAAAGGGCAGCCCACCTGAAGGGCCCCTTGCCTTCACAGAAGAGAGGCCTGACATATGCCGGCACAAAACCCGGATACAGGAACTGGCCGCGATCGTTCCGCACTCTCAGTCCCCCGATCTCAGCCTGCTGGCGCAGGTTGTTACCATAGTCGAAGCAGACCGCTCCCCGCTTCTGCATCGCCAGGATCGCTTCAGTATGCCTGACGATCGATTCATAGGCCCGTGTTCTGTACTCATCACGGTCTCGGGGAGGCTCGCCTGCAGGGACGTAGCTCCAGATATCGTGCGCAGGAGTCTGATCGGTCACTATGTCAGGGGTGATTTCTCTTCTGACCAACTCGGGATGAACATCGGCTGCGTTGCCGATAAGTCCCACAGACAGGGGCACCCCCTTCCTCTTTGCCTCCTCTATCCATTCCAGCCCTTCGTCGAGATCCCGGGTCATCCTGTCGCAGTATCCCTCGCGGACCTTCCTCTCCACCCGTTCTCCCCTCACCTCAACATCCAGTATCACCGCCTCATTCATAGTCGCGGCCATCGGCTGTGCACCGGACATGCCTCCCATCCCGGCGGTGAGGACGAACTTGCCCTTGAGAGAGTCCGTACCGAACTCTCTCTGAGCCAGTGCAGCGAGCGTCTCGTAGGTACCCTGCAGAATCCCCTGCGTACCGATGTAGATCCACGAACCGGCCGTCATCTGACCGTACATGGTCAGGCCCATTTCGTCGTACCTGTCGAAGTTCTCCTGCGTCGCCCAGTGAGGGACTATATTGGAGTTGGCGATGATGACCCTGGGAGCCTCACTGTGGGTCGGCGCGATGTAGACGGCCTTGCCGGACTGAACACAGAGTGTCTCTTCGTCTCCGAGGTTCTTCAGCGCCTCAACGATCCTTTGGTATTCATGCCAGTTGCGCGCGGCTTTGCCCCGGCCACCGTAGACGATCAGGTTCTGCCAGTCAATGGCGACCTCCGGGTGGAGGTTGTTCCTCAACATGCGCAACGCCGCTTCGGCATCCCAGTTCCTGCACTCCAGACTGCTGCCCTTTTTGTTGTAGATAGGCTGCATGTCATACCTCCTTCTTATTCGTCCCCGAATCGCCAGCTGTTCCCGAGAGGAATCCGCAAGGGATGTACCCCGTCATTGGAGGCGGGCATGAACCTGCCTCACCACGGCCCTCGATCTGCGGCCTGTGTAGCGGAGCTTATCAGCGGCTTCAAGTATCTCCTTTTGGTACTCCTCATCCTTGATCGAACTCAGATTGACGCGAACATTGAGCAGAGCACCTTCCACGGCCGCCTCTGCCATCTTGGCGGCAACGCCTACGTCGGTGATCAGCCTGGGATTGCACTCCTTAAGCAATCCTCCCGCCAGCTTGAGGACCTCGTAGGAGTACCTTGCCGTCTGCAGCGGAACTTCAGTCGCCTCCTTCAGGTCACCCTCGGCAAACGCCCTGGCATCCCTGTCGATCAGTGCCATCAGAACCCCGGCCAGCCGTTTCGACTTATCGGCCCTCTTCTTGTCCGCGGAGTATTCGGCAGCCATGGCCACCAGACCCGCGGCCAGAGCCCCGGACAGAGCCGCAACAGACCCTCCTCCGGGAACAGGCTTTCGAGAAGCCAGCTCATCCAGGAAGTCCTCTATGGATATCTCATGAAGCATCGCTAGTCCTCCTCTATCATGTATTCGATGATCTTCGTACGCGGGTCGAACTCTTTCAGAGAGCTGAGTCCGAGGTTGTCCATGGCCGAAGATACAAGGCTGCTCTCCGACTGCTCTGCCGGCGAGTAGAACCTTCCCGCTGCCAGAATGGCCTCTCTGGGGACCAACCCCACTATCTCGGAACCGAACACCTCCCCCAGACCGTGAGACAGCTTCTTCACCATCTCAAAGACCTCGTGAGGAGGGGTTACCTTGTAGTTAGTAAGATTCGTGGACACCTGGTAGATCCCTAGATCGTCGAGGTAGACTCCCAGCGCTTTGACCTCGCGGAAAGCTCCGGGATGGCGCACCTTTGTTCCGTCCTCTGAAACCTCGGTCCACCCCGATTCCCTGATGCGTCCGGATATTATGTCGACCGGCTTCTTGCTCTCCGCTCTCAAGTTGATGTTGTAGGCGATCAGGAACTCCCTCGCCCCGATCACCACGGCTCCAGACCTCCTGCTGAAGGCTGCAGGACCGAAGTCGGGCTTCCATGCCGGGTCCCGTAGTTTTTCCTCCAGGCCCTCATACTCGCCCGCCCTGATCCGCGACAGGTTCTTCCTCTCAGGAGACCTGGCGGCTTCGCCGTACAGATAGACGGGAACGGCCAGTCTGTCACCCACCTCTGAGCCGAGTTCCTCCGCTAGCGCTATGCAATCGGTCATTGTCGTGTTCCCGATCGGGACGAATGGGCAGACATCGCACGCTCCGATTCTTGGGTGTTCACCCTTGTGTTGGGACATGTCTATCACCTCGGTTGCCCTGGAGATGCCGGCCAGCGCTGCCTCCTTCACTTCCTGAGGCGCTCCGACGAAGGTCACAACCGAGCGGTTATAGGAAGCGCTTACATCGACGTCCAGGACTCTGACTCCGCGCACCCCCTTGACTGCCCCGACGATCGACTCTATTCTGGAACTGTCACGACCTTCGCTGAAATTCGGTATGCACTCAACTATTCGTCTCATGATCAAGCAATCCTCCCTCGTGAATGAGCTTGCGTGTGGTCTCGATTTCCTCAGAAAGCACTCTGTCTTCCTGCGGTCTGCGGGCCTGCTCAGCACAGAGAGCCTCAATGGCAATCACGTACTCGGTGTTCGTAAGGATCTGCCAGGCCTTCCTCACAGCCCAGGCCCCCATGCTGACAAAGTCTTCCTGGCCGGCCGACACCGAAATGGAATCTACCGAGGCGGGGTGGGCAAGCGTCTTGTTCTCTGAGACCAGCGCCGCTGCCAGATACTGAGCGATCATCAGTCCGGTGTTGAGACCCCCTCCTTTGGCCAGAAATGGAGGCAGGCCGGATAGCTTCTCATTGAGCATTCGCTCTATCCTTCTCTCTGAGATACCTGCCAGCCCGCATAGAGCGAGCGACAGGCTGTCGGCAGTCTGAGCGAGTATCTGGCCATGGAAGTTGCCGCTTCCCTCCAGCATCCTGGGCTGCTTCCCGTCAAACAGGATTAACGGATTTCCTCCGAAGGAGTTGATCTCCGTGTTCACTACATCCTCCGCTCTCACGAGAGCCTCTCTCAGTGCCCCGTGCACCTGTGGTATGCACCTCAGCGAATAGGCGTCCTGAAGCAACGGGGACCTTCTCTGCGGCTTGCTCTCATTGAGGATGTGCCTCAGTCTCGATGCCGTCAGAACCTGGCCTGGATGGGGCCTCAACATGTGAAGCTCATCCTCATACGATCGGGGGTCGCAACCCAGCATCGCAGCGGTAGAGGCTGCTATGACGTCTGCGGTGTCAGCCAGAATGCCCGTGTGGTGGACAAGGAAGGCCAGGTAGCTCGTCATCATGCTCGTGCCGTTCAGAAGCGCGATCGCTTCGCCTGCTTCCAGTTCCACCGGGCGCAGTCCGTGCTCCTCAAAGGCGGATGCCGAAGGGATGATCAGGCTGTCTTCCCAGACCACATCACCCATTCCGATGAGGGCCAGAGCGATATGGGCCTGGGGTATGAGATCGCCGCTGGCGCCCAGAGATCCCTTCTCGGGAACACGAGGGATGATGCCACGGTTGAACATCTCAACCAGGAGTTCCAGCGTGGGAAGCCTTATCACTGAGTGCCCCTTCTTCAGGTTCAGGATCATATGGAGCATCATACCTCTCACCATGTCCCTATCCAGCGGCGACCCGACACCGCAGGCATGGCTCACTATGAGCTTCCGCTGAAACTCCCTCATACGCCTCGCGGGAACCCGCCTTCTGAGAAGGTCCCCCACTCCCGTGTTGATCCCATAGCGAGGCTCTTTTCTGTCGACTGTAAGGATACCTTCGAAGGCTTCTCTGGACTCGGTAACTCTGGCCTTCTCCTTCTCGGTCAAGCGGAGCTTCCGATGGCCCCGGCAGATACTGACAAACTCAAGGTGGTCGATCTTATCCTTCATCCCTCGTCTCCTTTTCAAATAGCTCTCTTCCGTATATAATATGTTTTTCGTCAAAATGGCAAGTCTTCTCCGTCAGAGTTATCCCGCTTCTCCACCTGACCGCCCGAAACACTTGAGCGTGAGTTCCAGGAGGCCACCGTACCGTAAATGCCGCATGTGATCACAGTGGATCACAGCCTCTGTAGAGGCTGTAACCTATGTATGGAGCTATGCCCCAAGAGCATCTTCCAGGATTCCGCAGACATCGGGCCCGCGGGACTCAAGGTCAAAGAAGTCGTCTCCCCGGATAACTGCACTGGCTGTGGCCTGTGCGAACTCTGCTGCCCCGGAGCGATTAGCATTGATCCTCTGCCTCACGAGGTCTTCACGAGCATATGCGCCGAGCAGAAGGACAGGCTTGTCGAGAGGCCTGCTCGTGGCGGATGGAAGCAAGTCAACAGCCTCCTTACTCCCGGCAGGTACTTCATGACGGGCAACGATGCTATCGTCGAAGCTGCCCTCGCGGCGGGCTGCCGTTTCTTCGCCGGCTATCCGATAACCCCTGCTAATGAGATACTGGAGGAAATGTCCAGAAGGATGAAGGGTCTGGGTGGGAAGTTCATCCAGGCCGAGGATGAAATCGCTTCTGTCTTCATGGTGATGGGCGCCTCCTGGGCTGGCTTGAAGGCGATGACTGCCACCGCCGGGCCGGGCTTTGCCTTGATGCAGGAGGGGCTGAGTCTGGCCGACATGGCAGAGGTGCCATGCGTCATCGTCAACGTCCAGAGGGCTGGCCCATCGACCGGCCAGGCAACGAGGCCCGCTGCGATGGATATGAGGGAGGCAAGATACGGTTCTCATGGTGGTGTTCAGAGGATCGTCCTCTACCCCGACTCAGTTCAGGAGACATTCGACCTCACGATTGAATCCTTCAACCTCGCCGAGAGATTCAGGGTACCGGTCATCCTTCTCTCCGATGGTTACCTGAGCCATCTTTCGGAAAAGGTCGAGATCGGGGAGCGTCTCAGGATATACGACAGGGTCTACGTCCCCGGAGAGCCCGCGTTCGGTCCTACTCCCGACTCTTCTGCACCGTCGATGCCCAGGTTCGGCGATGGCGAAGACCTTCAGGTGACCGGCTCCACGCACGACAGATCGGGCAAGAGGTCCACCGCAGACACCTCGGTCCAGGAGAATCTGGTGTTCTACCTTGACCGCAAGATACTCTCTCGCCGTGAGGAACTGCTCGACTGCGAGGAGATGTTTCTCGATGACGCCGAGGTCGTGGTCGTAGCCTTCGGAACTGTAGGTAGATCGGCCAGGTGGGCGGTCAAGGAGGCACGAAAAACGGGCAGGGCCGTTGGCCTCCTGCGACCCAGGGTAGTATACCCTTTCCCTTCACAGAGGATCACGGAACTGTCAAAATCTGGTGCCAAGTTCGTGGTCCCCGAGATGAGCCAGGGACAGATGTCCTTCGTGATCAGCCAGTGTATCACCAACGAGGTCGTTCCCCTGCCTCAACCGAATGGTCAGATCATCGATCCAAGGCGGATATTCCGCTACCTGACGGAAGGGGAATGGTAGGATGAACGTTCGGGAACTGAGGGAATCCTGCCTGAGGCAGGTAAGGACGACCTTTTGTCCTGGCTGTGGTTACGAGATATTCATCAACTGCTTCTTGAAAGCAATAGAGGGATTGGGCAGGAGGATGGATGATTACTGCTTCACTGCAGGCATAGGTTGTTCCGCTTGGGTGCCCAACAACTACTTCAGGGCCGACAACTTCCACACGGCGCATGGCAGGGCGGTTCCGGCAGCCATCGGCCTCAAACTGGCCAATCCGGATCTGGAGGTGATAACGATAGGCGGTGACGGCGATCTGGCATCGATAGGCGGCAATCATCTCATTCATGCCATTAGAAAGAGAGTTCCCATTGCTGTGTTCTGCCTGAACAACTACCTGTACGGGATGACCGGCGGACAGGCGGGGCCGACAACCCCCCTCAGTTCGAGGACCTCGACAAGTCTGGATGGCAACTCCGAGGAACCGTTCGATCTTGTCAAGCTCGTCCTGAGTGTCGGTGGCAGGTACGCCAGTCGATATCCTACGGCCTATCCCCATCTTCTTAAAAAGGGCATAGAGAGCATGCTCGCCGCGGATGGTTTTCGGTTCATGGAAGTGGTCAGCCAGTGTCCCCGGCAATACGGCGTTAGGAACGAGAGTTCCGCTGCCTCGAGCATGATCGCCTGGCAGAAGGAACACTACCTATCCAAGGAGAAGGCCAGGGGCCTCAGTTCGAGCGAACTGAATGGCAAGCTCGTATTCGGGAACTTCCGTACTGCCGGTGAATATGTGCAGTTCCTTACGGAGGAGCAATAGTCATGCAGAGCGAGGTTATCTTCTCTGGCAAGGGAGGTCAAGGACTGGGGGTGATGGGCCGGATTCTGGCCCTGGCTGCGGTGCTCGAGGGAAAGGAAGTAGCCAGTTCAGCGTCTTACGGAGGAGAGGTCACCGGCGGGCTTTCGGAATCCGAAGTGGTTATATCAGATGAGAAGATCGACTTCCCTGCCGTCCTGGATCCAGATGTTCTCATACTCCTGAGCCAGGACAGCTACAAGAAGTACGCCCCCAGAGTTGGTCGGGAGGCGTTGATCTTCTGCGACCCCAGTTTCGTTGATAGCAGGCATAACGAAGAAAGCCTCAGAGTGCTCCCGGTGCATGCCGCGGAAAAGGCTGTAGAGAGCTTCGGCCGGGGCCAGTTCGCCAACATGGTGATGCTCGGCGCGGTTATCGCGGCGACTAACATAGTGCGGCCGGAATCGATAATCCAGGTCATAAGCAAGGAGTTCGAGGAGAAGACCCCCGAACTGAACGAGAAGGCTTTCAAGATCGGATTGGGGGCTGGAGGCCAGGCGTCCTGCAGCAGTGAGTCTGATCCGGCCGATGGACCTGAGCATGGTCACCACCCTACCGATGGTGGCTAGAGCGAGTAACAACGAGAATAGGAGGAACATGACAGACAGAGCGTGGAACGTAGAGACATCCAAAGAAGCGATCGAAATGCATGAGAGGTACATCGTACAGACCTACAAGCCGCATCAGTTCGTGTATGCCAGAGGCAGAGGAGTCTGGGTGTGGAATCCCGAGGGAGAGAAGAAACTGGAGATGCTCAGCTGCTATTCGGCTCTAGGCGGGGGCCACTGCCACAAGGACATTCTCCAGGCGTTCGTCAGACAGGCGCGGAGATACTGGCCAGGTTCTAATGCCTTCTACAACGACGTGGCTCCCCTGTTTGCAAAGGAACTTGTTGAGTTCTGCGGGATGTCGAAGGCCCTTCCCATCAACACCGGAGCCGAGGCGGTGGAGAGGGCAGTGAAGATCGCCAGGAAGTGGGGCTATACGTGCAAGACGGGTAACGGTGACTCACTGGGATTCGAGTCGGTCGTGGAGGCAGTGGAGACTGCCAAGACCTGGGGTAAGAAGGCCAAAGGCATACCGCTTGACACCGCCCAGATCATCATGTGCGACAACAACTTCCACGGCCGTACCATAACCGTCATATCGGCCTCCAGCCATGACAATTACAAGAGGTATTTCGGGCCCCTAACACCCGGGTTTACCCTGGTTCCTTATGGCGACCTCTCTGCCCTTGAAAGAGCGATCACCCCTAACACGGTTGCTTTCCTGGCTGAACCGATTCAGGGTGAGGGCGGGGTGATCGTGCCTCCGGATGGGTATCTCAGCGGTGCAAAGCGGATATGCCAGAAGCACAACGTGCTTCTCATCTGGGACGAGATCCAGACGGGGCTGGGTCGCTGCGGCAAGCGGTTTGCCTACCAGTACGAGGATGCTAAGCCCGACATCCTGATTCTGGGCAAGTTCCTGGGCGGAGGACCCGGTCAGGTCTCAGCAGCTGTCTGCGACGAGAAGGTGGCTGGTGTTCTGGAGTATCCTGAGGACGGGAGCACCTTCCAGTGCCATCCCATCGATTGCTCGGCTGCCCTGGCAGCTCTCAGGTTGATTCAAGATGAGAACCTGGCAGAGAGAGCATTCGAGTTGGGCAACTACTTCCAGGAGGAGATCGAGAAGTTCAAGAGCCCGTTGATCAAGGAGGTAAGGGGCAGGGGACTGCTGAAAGGTGTCGAGTTGAAACACGAACTCGGTGGAGCCAAGCCGTTCGTCTCCAGGCTGATCAAAGAGGGAATACTCTGCAATCAGACGCATGAACATACAATCCGCTTTGCTCCTCCTCTGATAATCACGAAGCGCGAAATCGACTGGGCCCTGAAGAGACTGAAGAAGGTCCTGGCGGGATAGCCGGGCTCACAGCATACTGCGAGCCCGGAACTCCGGGATCCGAAGATTGTGACAGGAGGTCAACTATGGTCGGGATAGCATCGTATGGAGCTTACATTCCGCGGTATCGTATGAACCATAACACGATCTTCTCCGCGGTCGGTTTCCTGGGGACTTTTCCGCCGCCCGGGGAGAACGCCATCGCCAGTCATGATGAGGACGCCCTTAGCATGGCAGTGGCGGCTGGTGTTGACTGTCTGGGAGACGTCGGACGGGAGACGATCAAT
>PULQ01000134.1 GCA_003552465.1 Dehalococcoidia bacterium | reverse complement strand
GGTTCCAATGAGACCAACGTTGACGGGGTACTGATTGCTGGAGCCTGCCAGGGGCCCAAGGACATACCTGATTCTATCGCCCACGGAATAGCGGCGGCGTCGAGGGCAATCCAGGTACTGAGAGATTCCGCTGGCCTGCGGATTGCTGGCCAAAGGGGACACTAGGTGGACACAAAGATAGCAGTCTTTCTCTGCAACTGCGGCGGGGCCATCAAGAACATCGACTTCGAGGCGACCCGGGAGAGGATATCGAAGATCCCCGGCGTCACCTCGGTCGATCTGAGCTCAGGCCTCTGTTTTGAAGAAGGGAAGAGAGAGATGGTCTCCCGGATCAGGGAGGAGCATCCAGACAGAGTGGTTGTCGCCGGATGTGCTCCCGAGTTCAGTGAGTGTGTCTTCCAGCAGGTACTGGAAACCGCAGGACTGAGCGGGCGATCGTTCTCCGCTGCAAATATACGGGAGCAATGCTCATGGGTTCATGATGGAGATGTTACAGGTAAGGCTGTGGAGCTTGTGAAGATGGCGGTGAGCAGAGTGCGATTGCTCCGGACGCTGGAGAAGAAGGAGTTACCTGTAAGCCGGGAGGTTCTTGTGGTTGGCGGCGGATTCTCGGCGATTGGCACCGCTCTTCGTCTATCAAGGATCGGCTTACCCGTAACGATTGCGGCAGTGGAAGAGGTTCTGGGTGCAACGCAAGATGGGGTGGAGAGCTTTTACAGATGTGACATCGATACGATGAAGTCCGCGGTGGAGGGAGATCGGAATATCGAGGTTCTCACCCCGGCACGGGTAACATCGGCTCACGGTGAGGCAGGGGATTTCGCTGTGACGATAGAGAGGGAGGGCGAGCGGATTAGGCGCAAGTACGGGGCGATAGTTCTTGCTACCGGCTTTACGACCGAGCTTTCTCCTGTTTCTGTGAAAGGCCTGCCTGTTGTCGGCGGTGCTGGTTCACCGGCGAACATCGTGTCACAGGAACAGCTGTTCCGGATGCTTGACAACGGCGCTACGGCGAGAAAGCCAGAAACCATAGCCTTTCTACTCGACTCCTGCGATGAGAATTCTCGCTTTCCCACACTGGCCACACTCAACAACGCGATAGCAGCCCGGGTGAAATGGGGCAGCGAGGTGTATGTTTTCTGCAAGGATGTCAAGGTAGATAGTGAAGGTGCTGAGAAGCTGTACCGTGAAGCTCGTGGGTGCGGCGTCGTGTTTGTGAAGTGCGACTCTGCACCGAGGCTTGCCATCGATGACGGACGTATTTCTATTGAGGCAAGAGATGTGTTCCTCGGGGCAGACACAATAGTGGATTGCGACCTTCTCGTGGCCGAGGAGGTTCTCTGCCCTCCCGAAGGCACTGAGGCTCTGGCCGACATGTTCAACATTCGGCTGGACTCCAGGGGCTTCTACCAGGATGAGAATGTGCATCTCTACCCCGTAGGTTTTGAGAAGAGGGGGGTGTTCTGTGTCGGAGGCTGTCGGGGGGATCTTGAGGCCAGCCGGATGGCGAACGATATCCACAGCGTTGCCATGATGATATACGGACTTCTGTCTTCAGGGGTGATTGAGGCGGAGATAGAGAGAGTCAAGGCAGACACCCAGAAGTGCGTTGCCTGCCTTACCTGCATTCGCGTGTGTCCCCACAGTGCGATTCGGCTGAGCCGGGTCGATAACGGCAAGGAGATAGCTGTCATATCGGATGTGGCCTGCGATGCCTGCGGCATCTGTGCTGCGATCTGCCCGGCCAAGGCGATAGTGTTCGAAGGATACAGAGATGACCAGGTGCTGGCCCAGATCGAGGCCATAGGAGAGTCATGAAAGGACGCGTCATAGCCTTCTGTTGTGAGCATTCTGCCTACCCCGCCGCTGATCTAGCGGGAAGGTTGCGACTCCACTATTCGGAGAGCCTGCGCATAATCCGGGTTCCCTGTGCCGGGCGTGTGGATGTGATTCATATGCTGAAGGCTTTCGAGAAAGGTGCGCGGGCGGTGCTGGTATTGGGATGTGAGGACGGGGCCTGTCACCACATCACCGGAAACACCAGGGCAAGGGAAAGGGTGGAACAGTGTCAGGTTCTGCTGGATGAGGCTCGTTTGGACGGCAGATCAGTGGCAATGCATAACATCAGCCCCAATGCACCCCAGAAGTTCGTGAGAATAGCAGACGAGCTTGTGAATGCGAAGGAGCAGTCCAGGGAGGCAATATGATAATCGCTGAACGAAAACCGATGGAAGAGATCGAGGAGTCGGTTGCTGAGTACAAGAAGGTCCTTGTCGCGGGTTGTGGAACCTGTGTCACTGTCTGCTGGGCCGGTGGAGAGAAAGAGGTGGGCATACTCGCTTCGCAACTGAGGCTGGCCAGAGGAGCAGCCGGTAACGAGATCGTTACGCTGGAGACTACCGTGGAGCGGCAATGCGAGAAGGAGATGGTGACGGAGATCAAGGACAAGGTTGCGGAAGCAGACGCAGTTCTCTCGTTGGCCTGCGGGTCAGGAGTGCAGACGATGGCGGAGCTGTTTGACGACAAACCGGTGCTGCCGGCCGTTAACACCACCTTTATCGGAATGCCTGAAAGGGAAGGACTGTGGGTCGAGATGTGTGGTGCCTGCGGGGACTGCTTTCTGGATCGAACCGGTGGAGTCTGCCCGATGGTGCGCTGTGCCAAGGGACTTCTAAACGGCCCCTGCGGGGGTACGAGAAAGGGCGGAATGTGCGAGATAGACCCGGATAAGGACTGTGCCTGGGTCCTGGTTCATCGCAGACTGGAGAAGCAGGGTCGGCTCGACCTGATGCGGGAGTATGTGACACCGAAGAACTTCAGGGCGGTCAGGAGGCCGGGCAAAGTCCAGGCGGCAAAGGCTTAAGGGGGTAAGAGAATGTCGACACCTTTCAGGGAGATTCTTAAGAAGGAAGGCTTCGTCGTAACGACCGAGGTGGGCCCGGAAAAGGGTTCCAGTGTTTCAAAGGCCATCGAGCATATTGAGCTTCTGAAGGACAAGGTGCATGGTCTTAACGTCACTGACAATCAGAGCTCGGTTATGCGCTATCCGTCCCTGGGTATCTGTCTCTTGATCAAGGAACACGGCGGTGAGCCGGTGCTGCAGGTGACCTGCCGCGATAGGAACCGCATGGCGATCCAGGCGGATCTTCTGTTTGCTCACTCGAGGGGTGTCAGGAATGTTCTGTGCCTGACCGGCGACTCTGTTGATGTTGGCGACCACAAGGAGGCCAAGCAGGTATTCGACCTGGACTCGGTGCAACTCATTCATCTCGTGCACACATTGAACTCCGCCCGGGATATCGCGGGCAACGAACTCAGCGGAGGCACGGACTTCTGTGTCGGTACTGCAGCCTCTCCTTCATCTGATCCCATCGAGCCCCAGCTAATCAAGGTTGAGAAGAAGATCAAGGCAGGTGTTGACTTCATTCAGACACAGGCGGTCTATGAACTCGACGAGATCAAAAGGTTTACGGATTTCGTCCGCAATATGGATGAAAAGGTCAGGATACTTGCCGGAATAGTTCCCATCATCGGGGTCAAGATGGCCGCGTACATGAATGAGAACGTGCCCGGGATTGTCATTCCGCAACGTATCATTGATGAGCTGGCTGAAGCACCCAAAGGAACAGGAGTCGCCAAAGGTATAGAGATGTCTGCACGGATGATAAGGCAGCTAAAGGAAGAAAGGGTTTGTGATGGCGTGCACATAATGTTCATCGGACGGGAAGAGAGAGTGCCAGAGATACTGGAAGCTGCCGGACTTGTATAGGATCTATCCCCCGAAGGGTGTTAAGGAGACGAACGATGACTGTAGCTTTGAACGAGCTTGATACCAGATTCAAGTATGACGTTGCGAATGAACCGGGAGGAGAGCACATCAACCTCTGCTTCGCCTGCGGGCTGTGTACTGCAAGCTGTCCCGTCTCGGATATCGATCAGAGATTCAACCCCCGGCGGATAATCCGCATGGTCCTGCTGGGGATGAGGAAAGAGGTCCTGTCATCGGACATGATCTGGTTCTGTATTCAGTGCTACAGCTGTCAGGCTCACTGCCCCCAGGAAGTGGATTTCTCAGACATAGTGAAGGCGTTGAGGGAGATGGCGGTCAGGGAGGGCTACGTCGCCCCAACGTTTGTGGCCAGCGTGAGGGAGATCGATGTCTTCTGTCAGAGGATGCGCCGCGAGATGGTGAACGCAGTCGTTGGCTCGAGGTTCGAAGGGGGTGAGGTCGAGCCGTCGGCGCTGGCCAGAGAGTCACTCAGTAAGCTATAACATACGTGAGGGTATACTAATGGAAGACCAGAGTGGAAATGGCACGATAGGAGCAGTTCTCGTTGTGGGCGGAGGTGTAGGTGGTATCCAGGCCGCGCTGGACCTTGCTGAGTCCGGTTACTACGTTTATCTTGTCGAGAAGTCGCCCTCTATCGGGGGCATTATGGCCCAGCTGGATAAGACCTTCCCGACGAATGACTGCTCCATGTGCATTCTGTCTCCCAAGCTGGTGGAGACGGGAAGACACCTTAACATCCAGCTCATAACCAACGCTGAGTTGCAGGAGGTCTCCGGCGAGGCGGGGAAGTTCAAGGTGAAAGTGCTGCAGAGACCCCGCCATGTGGACATAGACAAATGCACGGGGTGCGGGTCATGCGCCGAGTCGGTCTTTGACAACCTGAAGGAGCGTGATGGGCAGATATGGGTGGATCGCATCGTTGTGGACGAGGCGAAGTGTACTCAGTGCGGTGATTGCACCCTGGCCTGCCTCGCGGAAAACGAGGAGGCCCACGCGATGACGAACGTTGTCTTTGAAAGGCGAAGAGTCCCTGAGCTTCCCGTCCAACAGCGGGAGGGTATAGAACCCGAGACTCTGGCCCAGCGATTGGCCCTGATGGATGATGAGTCACGGAAGGACTTCTGGCAGGCCGAACTCAGCAAGTGCATAAAGTGTTTCGGATGTCGGGATGCGTGCCCTGTATGGATCTATGACGGAGCCGAACTGGAAGACGCTGAGTGGATCAAGCCCGGGGAGATACCTCCCGCCGTGCCCCTGTTCCAGATCATAAGAGCCTATCGTATTGCGGACCTGTGCGTTAACTGCGGCATGTGCGAAGATGCATGTCCCATGGACATACCTTTACGGGCCATTCATCAACTTATGTGGCGTCAATCTCCCGAGTCGGTCTTTGAGGTCGTCCCGGGATTGGACAGCGAAACAAAGAACAGGCTTGTCCAGAGGCTTAAGGAGGAGCCTGCGGTCAATACGGAGATAGCGAGATGAGCACCGACTTCGTGCTGACGGTCTGTCCTTACTGCGGTTGCGGGTGTCAGGTCTATGTCCAGGTTATGGACGGCCGGGCCACCGGGGTGGTTCCATGCAGAACCGACGAGATCAGTGAAGGAAGACCGTGTATCAAGGGCAGGAATGCAGTGGATTTCGTTGATCATCCTGATCGGCTCAAATCGCCTCTGCTGAAGCGCGACGGCAAGTTTCAGCCGATAAGCTGGGATGAAGCCCTTGGCATTGTTGCTGAACGGCTGGGCAAGACGAAGCGGAAGCATGGCCCTGACTCCATAGGTGTGCTGGCGTCCGCCAAGTGCACGAATGAAGAGAACTTCCTTTTGATGAAGTTCGCCCGAGCGGTTATAGGCACGAACAATGTGGATCATTGTGCCCGGCTGTGCCATGCGTCGACGGTCGTAGGCCTGGCGAAAGCATTTGGAAGCGGGGCAATGACTAACAGCGTACCGGAGGTAGAAGGTTCGGACTGCATACTCATAATAGGAAGCAACACGATAGAACAGCACCCCCTTATCGGCTCAAGGGTCCTGCGGGCAAAGGAGAAGGGAGCCAGGCTGGTCGTGGCAGACCCCAGGCGCACACCGATAGCTGAGTTCGCCGATGTGTATCTCCAGCACAGGCCGGGAACAGATGTGTGCCTGCTCAATGGCATCATGAATCTCATCCTGTCCTGGGACCTTGCTGATAGGGACTTCATCGCGGAGCGTACAGAAGGCTTCGATGAACTGGAGAAGAAGGTGAAGGAGTACCCGCCAGAGAAGGTGTGTGAAATCGCAGGAATCGACCAGGCCGCTCTGGAGGAGGCAGCTCGGCTTTACGGGCAGGCTGAAAGGGGCAGCATTCTATATGGTATGGGCATCACACAGCACACTACCGGTGTTGAGAACGTGCTCTGTATTGCCGATCTCGCGATGCTTACCGGGAACATCGGGCGCGAGTCCACAGGAGTGAACCCTCTTCGAGGGCAGAACAACGTGCAGGGCGCATGTGATATGGGAGCCCTGCCGAATGTGTATTCGGGATATCAGTTAGTGACCGACGGGACGGCAAGGGCGAAGTTCGAGGAAGCGTGGGGAGTCGAGTTGCCACAGCAGCCGGGTCTTATGGCAACCGAGATGACCGATGCTGCTATCGATGGCTCGCTCAAGGCTATGTATATTGTGGGAGAGAATCCTGCCCTATCCGACGCAGATATCAACCATCTCAAGAAGGCTTTGAGGTCTCTCGACTTTCTGGTGGTTCAGGACATATTCCTTTCGGAAGCAGCGCAGCTTGCTCATGTGGTACTGCCAGCGTGCTCATTTGCTGAGAAGGAGGGCACTTTCACGGCCACTGACAGGAGAGTTCAGAGGGTAAGGAAGGCGATTGAGCCTATAGGGGAGTCCAAGCCCGATTGGATCATCCTGAGCGAGCTGGCAGCCAGGATTGGAGGAGCAGGGTTCGACTACCCGTCTCCCAGAGAGATTATGCAGGAGATCTCGGCACTTACCCCCAGCTATGCCGGAGTCACCTATGAGAGGTTGGATGAGGGGGCGATCTTGCCCTGGCCGTGTACCTCTGAGGAACACAATGGAACCAGGTTCTTGCACAAAGACTCATTTACCCGGGGCAAGGGACGGTTCTTCCCCATTGACTACAGGGAGCCGGCTGAGCTACCTGACAGGAAGTATCCGTTCGTCTTAACGACGGGCAGGTTGATGTTTCAGTATCACACCGGGACCATGACTCGCAGAACTCCTGCTCTGGAGAGGGAACTCCCGACAGGGTTCGTGGAGATCAACCCCGAGGATGCGAAGAGGCTGTCGATATCTCAGGGCCAGTGGGTAACCGTTGAGTCGCGGCGGGGCAAGATCAGGATACAGGCTCTTGTTACGGAGAGAATGTTACCGGGCGTGGTGTTCATACCTTTTCACTTCGCTGAGTGCCCTGCCAACGAGTTGACAAGCAGGCACCTGGATCCTGAAGCCAAGATTCCCGAGTTCAAAGTCTGTGCTGTGAAGATCAACAAAGGGTGATAAGAATGGCTGATAAGGCAGTAATAGAGGCAACCGAGAGAATCCTGGAGAAAGACTCGATAATAGCTAAGGCAAGGGAGATCCTGGCCGAGGGCTATGATGGAGTCGTTGGTCTCCGACGAAGATGGGGACACGTAGGGCCATATCTCTTCACCGACCACGATGAGCTGTCAGAGCTTGAGCTAGAGCCCAGGTACAGTGTAGCGACCCTTGTGCGTCAGATCAAGACCGAGTGGCCTGACAAGAGGTTCGGGGTGGTCTGCAGAGGCTGTGATGTGAGGGCTCTTGACAAACTTGAGGAGGCAGGGGTTATCAAGAAGGACGGGCTGTTCTTCATGGGCATCAGTTGCTCAACAGCGCAAGCGGAGGAATGTAACTGCGAGAAGCCGATCTACAACACCTTTACGTGCACAGGGTGCTGGAAGTGCATTGAGAACTGTGCTCAGGGGGCTATCTCTCGCGTTAATGTATGCCCCATTGTGGTGGCCGATGAGTTCAACCAGGGGCTTGCCAGGAGGAAGGCCATCTACGTGCCCTTTCCCCAGGCAGTGCCTCTCAAATACAGCAGAGATGCTGCTAACTGTCTTCAGATCACCGGAGAGATGGACTGCAAGGGCTGCTCTAAGGCATGTGAGGCGGAGGCAGTCCTGGCTGGAGATGAGCCAAGGGAGCTGGAGCTTGACGTAGGTGCGGTCCTGTTTGCCGGTGGATACGATCTGTTCGATCCGTCTGTTCAGTACGAGTTAGGATACCGAAGGTGTCCCAACGTGGTAACCAGTATTGAGTTCGAGCGCATCCTGTCTGCATCCGGGCCGTTCCAGGGCCATCTGCTGCGGCCCTCCGACCTGACTCCCCCACAGAAGATCGCTTTCATCCAGTGCGTCGGATCCAGAGATCCATCTCATGATCGGCCATACTGCTCTTCCGTCTGCTGCACCTACGCTATCAAAGAGGCCATGATCGCCAAGGAGCACAGCGAGACCCCGCTCGATGTCACGATCTTTTTCATGGATGTCAGAACGCACGGCAAGGACTTCGATAAGTATTACGAGCGCGCCAAGGATGACATCGGCATAGGCTTTGTCAGGTCGAAGGTATACAGCATAGAAGCTATGGACGGCACCGGGGACCTGGTAGTCAAATTCGCCAATGAGGATGGTTCCGTAAGGTCGGAGCTCTTCAGCATGGTGGTACTGTCTGTGGGCTTTCAGTCGTCTCCGGAGTTGATCGAGCTCGCCAGGCGGGCCGGGATCCAGGTGAACCCGTACGGCTTCTGCCACACCAGACCGTTTCTCCCGATGGAGACTTCGAGGCGGGGAGTGTACGTCTGCGGGGCCTTTTCGGAACCAAAGGACATTCCCGAGACGGTGATGCAGGCGAGTGGGGCTGCGGGTGATATCTCGACCCTGCTTGCTCCTGCAAGAAAGACTCTGACCAGGATAAAGGAGTATCCGCCGGAGAGGGATGTCCGTGAAGAGGAACCGAGGATTGGTGTCTTTGTCTGCCACTGCGGAATCAACATCGGAGGGTATGTGGATGTCCCTGAGGTCACCGAGGTTGCCAGGACACTGCCCAACGTGGCCTATGCCGAGCGGAACCTCTTCAGCTGTTCCCAGGACACTCAGGACAAGATCAAGAAGGTGATTGACGAGTACAAACTGAACCGGGTTGTTGTAGCCTCCTGTACCCCCAGGACTCACGAGCCTCTGTTCCGGGAGACTATTAGAGAGGCCGGCCTCAACCCGTATCTCTTCGAAATGGCCAATATTCGTGACCAGTGTTCCTGGGTACACATGAACGACAAAGAGCGAGCGAGCCAGAAGGCGGAGGACCTTGTGAGGATGGCCGTGGCCAAGGCCAGACTGATTGAGCCGCTCAAGCCGATAGCTCTTCCGGTCAACCACCGTGCGCTGGTTATCGGGGCAGGGATAGCCGGGATGACCAGTGCGCTGACACTGGCGGATCAGGGATTCGAGGTTGACCTTATCGAGAGAAGCAGTGTGCTTGGTGGTATGGCCAGAAGACTGCACTTCAACCTCGGCGGGGAGGACATTCAGGAGTTTCTGGGAGGGATCGTTCAAAGAGTTGAGGGCCATCCCAACATCAGGGTGTATACCGACACCTGGATTGTGGACGCCCACGGGTACGTAGGCAACTTCACTACGGAGGTCATGAGATACCGCGGCAGGGTGATAGAGAAGCTGGAGCACGGCGT